>JAMPGV010000003.1 GCA_023663735.1 Muribaculum sp.
TTGGCGAAGCACCCTATGGTGCAAGCCTTAGAAGTGCTTCTCACCTTGGCCGCTTGCGGTGAAGGTTGGACGTCTGCGTTGAATGTGCAATTTGCACAATGACCCTTTACGAAACGTAGCGTTGCGCAATCGCCTATGTTTTTAGATAGGTTTTTCTTCTTTTTCTAATGAATATTCCGCATCGTCCGTCTCTTCGACGACTGTCCGTTCGGACGTCTAGCTTGCCGGCTCTGGTCTTTCGTCTGCTTTCCGCTCATCCGCCGGCCTTCCTGATGCTGGCCTTTCTGATGTCTGCCCTCTTGACGTCTGCCTCCCTGATACTGGCTCTCCTGACGCCTGCCTCCCTGATACTGGCTCTCCTGACGTCTGCCTCCCTGATACTGGCTCTCCTGATGTCTGTCCCCTTGATACTGGCTCTCCTGATGTCTGCTCTCCTGATGTCTGTCCCCTTGATACTGGCTCTCTTGATGTCTGCCCTTCTGATGCCGACTCTTGCTCTTTCCCGCCGCGCCTCCGCCTCTTCCTCTCGTTCCCTTCGGATCCTTCCGCGCCGCATCCTGCTTTCTGGGATGTATCAGGCACTTTTTGTCAAATCCGATCAAATCTTCTCTGCCCGCTTTTGTCAGCGCCTCGTAGACCAAATCGTAATTTTTCGGATTGCGGTACTGGATCAGTGCGCGCTGCATGGCTTTCTCATGCGGATTCCGGCACACATACACCGGCTTTCCGTCTCTGGGATCCACCCCGGTGTAATACATGACCGTGGAAAGAGTGGACGGCGTCGGATAAAAATCTTGTACCTGCTCCGGCATGTATCCAAGATCCCTCAGATATTCCGCCAGCTCCACCGCCTCCTTCAGCGTGGAACCCGGGTGGGAGGACATGAGATAAGGTACCAGAAACTGATTTTTGCCCAACGCCTCATTGAGCTTTTTGTACTTCTTCACAAACCGCTCGTAGACGGCGTTTTCCGGCTTTCCCATCCGGCGCAGCACGGCGTCGGAAATATGTTCCGGAGCCACTTTCAGCTGGCCGCTGATATGATGTTCCACCAGCTCCCGGAAGAATGTGTCGTCCGGATCCGCAAGCAGATAGTCAAAGCGGATGCCGGAGCGGATAAACACTTTCTTCACCCCGGGCAGCGTCCGCAGCCTGCGCAGCAGCTCCAGATAATCCTGATGCGTCGCCCGCAGGTTCGGACAGGGCTTGGGATACAGGCATTGCCGATTCTTGCACACGCCCTTCGTCAACTGTTTGACGCAAGAAGGGTGCCTAAAATTGGCCGTGGGGCCTCCCACATCATGGATATAGCCCTTAAAATCCGGCTCTTTGGTGAGCAGTTCCGCCTCCGCCACGATGGATTCATGGCTCCGCGCCTGTATCGTCCGCCCCTGATGGAAAGTCAAAGCGCAGAAACTGCATCCCCCGAAACATCCCCTGTTGCTGACCAGAGAAAATTGAATCTCCGCAATGGCGGGGACGCCGCCCTGCGCCTCATAAGAGGGATGATAGGCGCGCATATAGGGAAGGGCGTAGACTGCGTCCATCTCCTCCGTGGTAAGCGGCGGCTGCGGCGGATTCTGCACCACAGCCACCCCGTTCGGATACCGCTCGATCAGCGGCCTCCCCGTACAGGCGTCCGTGTTTTCATATTGAATCCTAAAGCTCTCGGCATAGCGCATCCGATCCGTCTTCATCTCCTCATAAGACGGAAGCTCAATGCCCTGATAGACGCTTGACGTGTCCTTCGTCTTGTAGACCGTCCCCTGAATAAAGCAGATATCCCGCACATCGATTCCGGACGCAAGCGCATCTGCAATCTCCACGATGGATTTCTCCCCCATGCCATAGGAGACAAGATCCGCCTGACTGTCCAGAAGAATAGAGCGTTTAAAACCATCCGACCAGTAATCATAATGTGCAAGCCGCCGCAGACTGGCCTCGATTCCGCCGAGGATGACCGGTATGTCCCGATACGTTCTGCGGATCAGATTGCCGTAGACCACTGCGGCGTGATCCGGCCGTTTTCCCATCTCCCCGCCCGGCGTATAAGCGTCCTTGCTTCGTCTTTTCCCGGAGACGGAATAATGATTTACCATGCTATCCATGTTGCCGCCGCTTACGAGGAAGGCAAGCCGGGGCCGTCCCAGAACGGTAACGCTTCTCTCGTCCCGCCAGTCCGGCTGGGAAATGATCCCCACGCTGTAACCGTGGGATTCCAGAACGCGGCTGATAATGGCATGTCCGAAGGAGGGATGATCCACATAGGCGTCCCCGATCACATAGACAAAATCAAGTTGTTCGATGCCTCGCTGCGCCAGCTCGTCGGCGCTTATGGGCAAAAATCCCCTGCCGCTCCAATCGCTCAAATGATCCCCCTGTCTGCTTCCGGTAAAAGCTCCGTATAATCCTCGATATAATAATCCGCCAATTCCCGTTTCCGCATACGAATATCCGCAGAATAAGCGTCCTCCACGGCACAGACCTTCATTCCGGCGCTCCGCCCCGCCAAAATGCCCGGAATAATATCCTCAAACACCAGACAACGAGCCGGATCCGCTTTCAGGCCTTCCGCCGCCGCCAGATAAATATCCGGGGCGGGTTTCCCTCTCCGGATCTCGCTTCCCGTCATCATACAGCCAAAATACTCCTGCAATCCGTGTACTTTTACGATATTGCCCAGCAGTTCTCTGGAATTGCTGGTGGCAATGCCCAGACGGATTCCCCGCTCTCTGCACCGGTCCAGAAACGCGCGCACACCTTTCTTCAGCGGGACTTCGTATTGGTATTTATCCCATGCCATGGCATTCCATCTGTCCTTGATCTGCTCCAGAGAGTGGGGAATGGCAAACCGTTCTTTGAAATAGACGGCGGTCTCGTGAAAACTCTTCCCTTCAATTTCATTTTGCAGCTTCTCGGGCAGTTCTATACCGAACTCCGCCAGATATTCGATGTCGATCTGCCGCCAGATCCACATGGAATCCACCAGCGTACCGTCCAGATCAAAAATCACGGCCTCCATCTCTTCCCACGGAATCGGACGCTTTCCGGATTTCAGCGCAGAGATTTCCGTCTCCGTCAACTCTCTGCACGCCCCAGGTTTCAAGTCCTCATCCAGACACAATGTCCCCAGACGCAGCCGCTTTAACGCCGTCACTTCGTTTCCCACCGCCTCTACCATGCGCTTGACCTGATGAAATTTTCCCTCGTGAATCGTCAAAAGAATGCGGTTGGCGCCAAGCGGCTCCGCCTTGGCCGGAAGCGTGGTTTTTTTCCCGCCGATATCCACCCCCGTCTCCAGCGCGCTCAGATCCGCCGCGGAGAGCGGCGTTTTGGTCTCCACAAGATAAGTTTTGTCCACATGCTTTCCGGGAGAGAGCAGTTCATGTACCAGCGCCCCGTCGTCCGTGAGGAGCATCAGCCCCTCCGTGTCCTTGTCCAGACGCCCCGCCGGGACGATTTCCCTCTTTTGATCCCGTTCCGCAAGACAAGGTCTGAGCAGGTCTAACACCGTCTCGTCCGCCGCATCCCGCGTGGCGGATACCACGCCCTTCGGCTTATTTAACATATAATAAACATGGGGACGGTAGCTTAAAGAGATCCCCTTGCAGACGATCTCATCCGCAGCCTCGTCGATTTTCTGTTCGGGCAGGGAAGCCGGGACGCCGTTTACGGTCACATACCCTTTGCGGATATACTGCTTGACCTCCGTGCGGCTGCCCATATTCAGTTGGCATAAGTATTTATCCAGACGCATGTTTCTCTCCACCTGTCACATATAATAGAATCAAATACACAAGCCTGCGGATCAACCTTATGCATAAAATTCGTCCGTATCTGCCGCACAGATGCCTCAATATCCTTTATACGCTGCTGTTTCTGATTCTGACCGCCTGTATGCTCACCCATTCCCGCCTAAGCCTCTATTATGCCTTCACGGGGCTGGATCTCTGGTACCGCAACATGGTGCCGGTTCTTCTGCCCTTCATGATTCTCTCGGGCGCCCTGATCCGCATGGAACTGACGGAAGGCTTCACCGCCTTGGTCTATCCCGTCGTCGGCCCGCTCTTTCGCGTGAGGCGCAATGTGTGCTATGTCATAATCATGGGGTTTCTGTGCGGTTTTCCCATGGGGGCAAAATGCGTGGGCGATCTGTATGCCCGCGGCGGTCTCACCCGCGGGGAGGCCTCCTATCTGCTGGCCTTCTGCAACAACATCGGCCCCATTTATTTCGTGAGCTTTGCGCTTCCCCTGATCGGCTGTACCCAAACCGCGCTCTGCCTGTTCGGCATGTACGGCATTCCGCTTCTGTATGGCTTATTTCTTCGTTATACGGCCTACGCCGGACTGTATGCCGCAGACCGCCCTGTTCCGCATAGGAATGTCTTGACAGGGAACACGCTGTCCGCCGCCTTCCAAAACGCATCCGGAAGTCTATCCCCAACACCCTCTCTGCTCTCCGCGCTGGATGAATCCATCCACGCCTCCCTGCAGAGCATTCTCATGCTGGGCGGCTATATGATCCTGTTCAATCTTCTGATGCTTCTGCCCCATCTGATAACGGGAAATCCGCCCCGGCTTGCGGCGCCTCTCTTTGAAATCACGGGCGGGCTGAAACTGCTGGGGGACAGCGCGCCCTTCTGCTCGCTCGTTCTATTGTCTTTCGGCGGCTTCTCCTGTATCGCCCAGACCTACACCTGTATCCGGGACACCGATCTCTCCATCGGCGGCTATGTGTTCCACAAACTCATCCTCACCGCGCTGTCCGCCGCCTATTATTCCCTCTGCCTGCGCCTCTTTTTCCGCTTCTGATAGTGAATTGTCTGCGCCGTCAGCACGATGACAAAGAGGAGGATCACCAGCACCAGACAAAATTTCAAGAACGTCAAAATCCCCACCGTGGATTCTCCCTCCTCCGCTCCGCCGTCCACAGGCATGAACGTAGTCGTGCCAATGGATTTGCGCGGATGTTCCACAGGCTCCGTAGCCGGAGGAACCGTGGATTCCTCCTCCGAATGCTCCTGCAGGCTCTCACCGGAAGCGGCTTCCTCCGTTCGCCTCGTGAAATTCTGTTCAAAGGCCAGCACATTGCTCTTCGTATCCAGATCCGCCAGATTATAGGCCCGCAGGACAATGCGCGGCCTTGTGCCTCCGGGAATCAAAAGATTCAGCTGAAAGGTATCCGTGTATTCTCCTGTCAGCGCATTGCTCCCCGGCCAGCTCTCCAGCCTCGACCAGTTCTGTCCCCCGTCCAGACTGTACCGGTAATAGATCAGCGGGCTGTCATAATCCGCCGCCCGGACGGTAAGGCTCATCTGCCCGGTGTCATAATCGCATTCCAAAAGCTCGATCTCGCAGACGTCCGGGGCGGTGCTGTCCGTCAGGGTGGCCTGCACCAGACTCTCCGCGGAGGCGGGCGCAAGGTCCACGCCTGCGCTGTAGTCCACTCCCAGCGAACTGCTCTTTAAGCCAAAATACTTCGCCACGGAGAGCGCATCCGTTCTGCCAAACTCCGCAAATCCCTCCTCATTTTGAATGTACCCCGCATCCCGCTCCTCATCCACATAGCAATGCTCGATAATGACCGCCGGAACGGAGAGCGCGGCGGCCTCCCGGATAATGCCGTAATAATCGGTTCCCTCCGCATTTTTCCGATTCTTCACGCCGCGGAGGAACAGCCCTTTCTCCTCCATGGCCTGCAAGTGCAGATAGCCAAACTGATAGCCGTAGGCGTTATAAGGCGTCTCGCAGGAGACCCAGACCTCCGTGCCGAACATGGAGTGGTTCTCCGAAGCGTTATAATGAATGCTGAAGAGGAAATCCGCACCCTTCTCCGCCGCAAACTCGGCCCGCTCCTTCAACGACAGATCTCTGTCGTCCGAGTGGGTCAGCCAGACCTCCACATTGTCGTATTGTTCCAGCTCCTGCATCATGGCTTTGGCGGTCACCATGGTCATTTCTTTCTCGATGGTGTGTCCCGACTGTGTGCCGCCGTTGGTGCCTCCATGTCCGGGATCAATCACTATGACGATTTTGTCTCCCACCGGCTGTACCCGGTCGGCCGCCCGCGCGCTCACTCCGGGCGCGGCAATCATCCCCAGAATCAAAATTACGGCCCAAAACAGGCGCTTCCTATGCTTCACAAACAGATTCATAAATCATTACTCCCGTATACAATCGCAAAAACCAGCTTTCATGGCAGAAAACTGGTTTTTATGAAATAGATTTTTAGGAAATCAGGATATGCCCTCCGTCCCGCCGTCCGAATCGTCCAAAATCACTGCCTCCAAATCCTCCACCGGATGCAGTTCCTGTCTGTTGGACTGGATGATGTCCCGGTACTGGCTCAGCGAACCGATGAGACTCTCGTAATTGCTGGTGGCAGACTGTGTGGACGCCGTGATCACATTCTCCAGATGCGCCAGCATATCGTCCATATACTGCATGGCCGCAGTGCGCACCGCATTGGCCTCCATGGTAGCGTTGTCCAGAATCTCCTGCGCCTGTGCGGTGGCCATGGTCACCACCTCGTTGGCCTGCGCATAGGCCTGCTGCATGATCTCATGCTCGTTGATCAGCTCGTTGGTATGTACGGTGGCCTCGTTGATCAGCGCCTCCGCCTTCTCCCGGGCGTCCTGAAGAATCGCCTCCTTATTGCTGATGATCTTCTGATAACGCTTGATCTCATCGGGAGTCTTCATGCGCAGTTCGCGGAGGAGTTCGTCAATCTCCTCCTTGTTCACGATGATATCCGTGTTGGACATGAACTTGGGCTTGCAATTTTCGATATACTCTTCTATTTCATCGATGAGCTGTTCAATTCTGCTACTCATTAGCCTCTCCTTTATCATTCCTGTCATATTTTTCATAGATCATCTTCGCCACAAAATCAGGAACGCATTCGCTGATATCTCCGCCAAAACTGGCAATTTCCTTGACGCTGGAAGAGCTTAGGTAGGCATATTCCAGACGGGCCGTGAGGAAAATCGTATCCAGATTCCCTTTGGAAAGCTTGCTGTTCGTCTGGGCAATCTGCAGCTCATACTCAAAATCCGTGATCGCGCGCAGTCCCCGCACAGAGATATGAAAATCATTCTCCGCCGCATAATTAATCAAAAGGCCGCTGAAACTGTCCACTCTCACATTGGGGATATCTTTGGTCGCCTCTTTTAATATCTTAACACGTTCTTCCACAGAAAACAACGGGGTCTTTACTTTATTATTGAGTACGCTGACCGTCAGCTCGTCAAAAGTCTCCGCGGCCCGCCGGATGATATCCAGATGTCCATACGTCATGGGGTCAAAACTTCCGGGATAAACAGCTCTCTTCATGTCATCCTCCGCTCCACCTTTTCATCTGTCGCCCTGCCGCCTGTCAGCCGCCGGTATACCGCAGAAAAAGATGTTTATTCGTCTTATATTTCTTCTCCTTGGAAATCTCATAGCCCAGTTCTCTGGTCCATTCAAAAGGCGTCTGCAGCTGTGCCTCCACCACAATCAGCGTCTCCCGGGTCACAAAAGGCATCCCGCACAGCACACTCAGCACGCGCCGCTCCTGCTCCTGACGGTAGGGAGGATCCATATAAACAATATCCACGCTGCTCTCCCGGATGCCGGAAAGCGCCGCCACCACATCCTGTTTGATCACGATACCACGGTCTGTAAATTTCGTAAAGGTCAGATTTTGCCCTATACAGGCAATCGCTTTAGGTGCATTCTCCACGAAATACGCTCTCTTCGCGCCGCGGCTTAACGCCTCGATCCCGATGCCGCCGCTTCCGGCAAACAGATCGACGAACACGCCGCCCGGCACATAGGGCTGCAGCATATTAAATAAAGTCTCTTTGATTCGATCCGTGGTCGGCCGGGTGTCCATTCCCTCCGGTGTTTTTAGGGGAAGGCTTCTGGCCGTTCCGGCAATCACTCTCATTCGGTTCTCTCCATTCTCTTGTCCGGACGCCGGACAGCGGTATGCCGCCGGACGCCCTGCTTTATCACCATGCGTATCACGCTATGCGTACACGCCGCTTGCGTATCACGGCTACGCGCGGATTTTTACGCCCTTGCCGTCCCGCTTGCCCAGCTTGATGCTGTGCAGGGACAGGGTTCTGGACTTGTACTCGATGCTCGCCTCCTCCGTCCCCCGGGTGTAGTATACGGCCTCCAGACTGTCTTTGTTCCCGAGTTTCATGCCGCGCACGCCCACCGCGCCCTTCTTTTTCTCGGGAATCTCCTCCACTGAAAAGCGCAGGAAATATCCTTCCTTGGACTGCAGCACGATATGCTTCTGGTCATACAGGGGGAGAACGCTCAAAAGGGAATCCCCCTCCCCGAGCTTGGTGGCCGCCACCGTGCGCTTGGTCACGTCAAACTCCCCGCCGTCCACAATTTTCATCATGGACTGTGCGGTGACAAAGAGTACCTGTTTCAGATTCAGCTCGGACTGGCTGGTCACGCACACCAGCTGCTCCCGCTCGGTACTGTAATTGCTCACATTGTCGATGGGGACGCCCTTATCCCGGAATTTGCCAAAGGGCAGATCCTGCACTTTCACGGTATGCATCTGGCCCGTATCCGTAAAGAGGCAGATTCTGCCTGTGTTTTTGCAGGGGAAGACATATTTGTTCTCCGCGTCCGCCGCCTCTTTGTTGCGCTCGTAGGCGGCGGTGTCGATGGTCTTGGCATAACCGAAGCGATCCATGAGGAACAGCACCTCCATCTCCTCCAGCTCTTTCTCTTTATAGACCGCCTCCCTGCCGTTCTCGATCACGGTTCGGCGGGGGCGTCCGTACTCCCGCTTGTAGCCGTCCAATTCGTTGATAATCACCTGCGCCATGGAATCCCTGCGTTCCAGAATATCCTCGTAGCGGTAGATGTTGGCCATGGTTTCCTCATGCTCGTTAATCAGCGCCTCCAGCTCCAGTCCGATCAGCTTGTACAGGCGCATCTCCAGAATGGCGTTGGCCTGCTTCTCCGTAAAGGCAAGCTGCGCCGCCATAATCTTGGACTCTCTGGATTTGAATTTGATGCCGTCCACCTGCCCCTCCACCAGACAGGCTTTCGCCATATTGCGGTCTCTGGATCCCCGCAGGATCTCGATAATCAGGTCGATGACATTGCAAGCCTTGATTAACCCCTCCTGAATCTCCCTGCGCTCCATCTCCTTCGCCAGCAGATTGGTGTATTTGCGGGTCGCAATCTCATACTGGAAATCCACGTTGGCCTTGATGATCTGCCGCAGGCTCATAGTCTCGGGCCGGCCGTCCGCAATCGCCAGCATATTGACCCCGAAGGTATCCTCCAGACGGGTCTTTTTGTAGAGCATATTCACAAAATTTTCCACATCCGCGTCTTTCTTCAACTCGATGACAATCCGGATGCCGTCCTTGGAGGACTGATTGGAAATATCCACGATATCCTGCGTCTTCTTGGTCTCGGAGAGCGCCGCCACGTCGGAGAGGAACTTGGCGATATTCGCGCCGATCATAGGATAGGGAAGCTCCGTGATCACCACATTGGTTCTGCCGCCTTTTACCTGTTCCAATTCCACCTTGCCGCGGATCTTGATTTTGCCGGTTCCGGTCTCATAGATCTCGGGCAGTTCGTCCTTGTTGATGACAATTCCGCCGGTGGGAAAATCCGGTCCTTTCAGATGGCGCAGCAATTCCCTGTCGGTGGCCGACTCGTTCATCATATAGGCCTTGACCGCGTCGATCACCTCCCCCAGATTGTGCGGGGGGATGTTGGTGGCCATTCCCACGGCGATTCCCTCGGAGCCGTTGACCAGCAGATTGGGGATCCGCACGGGCAGTACGGAAGGCTCCTTTTCCGTCTCGTCAAAGTTTGGGACAAAATCCACCACGTCCTTGTCCAGATCCGCCAGAAACGCCTCCTGCGTAATCTTCTGCAGCCGCGCCTCCGTATAACGCATGGCGGCGGCGCCGTCGCCCTCGATATTGCCAAAATTCCCGTGGCCGTCCACCAGCGGCAGGCCTTTTTTGAAGTCCTGCGTCATCACCACCAGCGCCTCGTAGATGGAACTGTCGCCGTGGGGATGGTATTTACCCATGGTGTCGCCCACGATGCGGGCGCTCTTCCGGTAGGGTCTGTCATAGCGAATGCCCAGCTCATGCATGTCATAGAGCGTCCTTCTCTGCACGGGCTTCAAGCCGTCCCGCACATCCGGAAGCGCCCGGGCCACAATCACGCTCATAGCATAGTCGATAAAAGATTTCTGCATCTCCTCGGAATATTCGGTTCGTATGATTCTGTCATTCTCGTTCATAATGCTCCTTGTGTTCTCCTACTTGATATGCTTCCGTACACGCGCCTCATGCTTTGCGCTTCAAACTCTTTAGCCAGATCTTCTGCTCCGGGGCAATCCGGTTGCTCTCCACGGCCTTCTGGATGGCCTTATTGTGCGTCCAGACGTCCATCCTGCCCGCCTCGATCAAGGGGAGCGCAGCCGCATACTGTTTGGCCAGCGCCGTGGCAAAATACCATGCCCGCATCATGTTGATATAATACTCCCCTGACCGAATATCCGCCACTCTCTTCAAGGCTTCCTCGTCAAAATCCTCCTCCAGAAAATGCTTCATGAGCATTCCGATGGCAAAGCGTACCACATACACATCCTTTGACGCAAGCCAGATTTTGATCTGCGCGGCCAGCCTTTCCCTGTTGCGTCCCAGCACTTTGGGAGACATCATATCACAGGTCGCCCAGTTGTCCACATAGGGCAGAAACGCGTCCAACGCCTCCACGCAGGACTCGTAGTCCCTGATCTGTTCGATGAAAAAGGCGTGCAGATTATTTTCCTCATAATATTTGTGGGGGAGCTGCGCCATGAACGCATCGGTTTCCCCCGTCTTCCACAGTCTTTTGGAAAGCTTCCGAAGCTCCGGAGTGCGCACGCCGATAATCAATTCCCGGCTGACCGTGGGAATGAGCGCGGCGTGAAAGTCTCCGTATGCCGTATCCTGCAGAGCAAAAAGCTCTTCTCTGATTGCTTCCGTCGTCATTGCGCCCTCCCGATCCTATCCGTAACCGTCAAGCGGCTCCGAACCACCTGCTTTTCCTAACCGCCCACGGAATCTCTCTGTTTAGGATTTCCTCCCGTTGTCAGATATCCAGCTCGGCATCTCTCGCATGTTCGTAAATGAACGCCCGTCTGGGCGGAACTTCCGTCCCCATCAACATCTCCGTCATCTCGCTGGCCATGCGGGCGTCCTCGATCTCCACTTTCTTCAACAGCCGCCGCTCCGGATCCAGCGTCGTCTCCCACAGCTGGGAGGCGTCCATCTCGCCCAGACCTTTATAACGCTGCAGGGTAAAGGAGCCTTTGTGGCTTTTGCGGTATTTCTCCAGCGCCTTGTCGTCGTAGAGATACTCCTCTTTACCCTTGGCGGGCATCGCCTTATACAAAGGCGGCATGGCAATATACACATGCCCCTCAAAAATCAGCTCCGGCATAAACCGGTAAAACAGCGTCAACAGAAGATTGGAGATATGCGCGCCGTCCACATCCGCATCCGCCATAATGATAATCTTGTCATAGCGCAGTTTGGAGATATCGAAATCATTGCCGTACCCTTCGGAAAACCCGCAGCCGAAAGCGTTGATCATGGTCTTGATCTCCGCATTGGCCAACACCTTATCGATGCTTGCCTTCTCCACGTTCAAAATCTTGCCACGGATCGGCAGAATCGCCTGATAATTCCGGTCTCTGGCGGTCTTGGCGCTGCCCCCCGCGGAATCTCCCTCCACGATGAAAATCTCGCATTTGGAGGCGTCCTTGGAGATACAGTTTGCAAGCTTTCCGTTGGAATCAAAGGAAAACTTCTGTTTGGACAGCATATTGGTGCGGGCCTTCTCCTCCGTCTTGCGGATTTTGGCGGCTTTCTCGGCGCAGCCGATGATGGCCTTGAGCGTCTCCAGATTCCGGTCGAAGAAACGCACGATCTCCTCGCCCGTCACTTTGCTCACCACTTTCGCCGCGTCCTGATTGTCCAGCTTCGTCTTGGTCTGTCCCTCAAACCGGGGATCCGGATGCTTGATGGAGATGACCGCCGTCATGCCGTTGCGCACATCCGCTCCGGTGAAGTTCAAATCCTTCTCTTTCAGCACGTTCAGCTCTCTGGCATAGGTGTTGATGACATTGGTGAACATGGTCTTGAACCCCGTCAGATGGGTGCCGCCCTCGGAATTGTAAATATTGTTGCAGAATCCCAACACATTCTCATGGAACTCATTGATATACTGAAAAGCCGCCTCCACGGAGATCCCTTCGCTCTCGCCCTTAAAATAAACCACCTCATGGACGGTCTCCGCCGTCTTGTTCATGTCCTTGATAAATCCCACGATCCCCTCCGGCTCACGGAAAGTGATCTGTTCCGGCTCATCCTTGCGTTTATCCACAAAGAGAATGGTCAGCTCGGGATTCAAGTATGCGGTCTCATGCAGACGGCTCTTGACGTCGTCCTCCTTAAAGCGGGTCTTGTCAAAGATGGTGTCGTCCGGCAGAAAATTGATGGTGGTGCCGCTCTCTTTCGTCTTTCCCACCACGGGCAGCAGCCCGTCCGCCAGTTCCGTCACGGGAATCCCCCGCTCGTATTGGTCTTCATAGATGCAGCCGCCGCTTTTGACCCGCACGGTCAATCTGGTGGAAAGGGCGTTTACCACGGAAGAACCCACCCCGTGGAGACCGCCGCTGGTCTTGTAGGCCGTATTGTCAAACTTGCCGCCGGCGTGCAGCGTGGTGAATACCAGCCGCTCCGCGCTGACGCCCTTCTCATGCATCCCCACGGGAATGCCCCGCCCGTTGTCGGAGATCGTCGCGGATCCGTCCGCCTCCAAGGTGACGGAAATCGTATCACAATACCCCGCCAGATGTTCATCCACGGAATTGTCCACGATCTCGTATATCAAATGATTCAGCCCCTTGGTGGATACGCTGCCGATATACATTCCCGGACGCTTCCGCACCGCCTCAAGCCCCTCCAGCACCGTGATGCTGGAGGCATCGTAATGATTGTCTTTTGCCATTGATCCTAAACTCCTTACACGGGATCTTCCTACGCCGCCATCCGCCGCCCGCCGAACGAGCCGGCTCATTCAACCCGTTATCGTTCATTATATCATACATTTTGTGGAAAATAAAGCAAAAAGATGTGTCAAGGCACAAGATATCGAATAATATTTTTAAGAATTGTATTTGACAAAACAGCAGCCTCATTGCATAAACGCAGATTGATGCAATGAGGCGCTTGCCAAGCCATACTATTCCGGTATCTTTTTACAGCAGGTGATTGCCAGCGCACCGGGGCCGATGTGACAGGCGACGCTCAAGGACAGCGGATCCATCTGGATTTCATAATCGGGAAACGCCGCCGCAACCTCCTCCTTCCAGACACGAGCCGCCCCTGTGTCATAAGTGTAGGCGATCCCAAGCCGCACTTCTTTGCGGTCGGTAAATCCTCCGAACCGATTGGTGATATCGTTTTTGATCGCGTTGATCATGATGGACTTGCCCTGCCCCGAGGTGCGGGCTTTGGCGAAGGCGTCCAGCTTCTCCCCCTGAATCTGCAGCACGGGCTTTAACTTTAACAGCGTGCCGATCGCCGCGGCCGCGGGCGTGATCCTTCCGCCCTTTTTTAAATAATACAGCGTGTCCAGCATGATATAGATGCTGCTGTTGAATTTATCCGTCTCCAGAAATTCTTTGATTTCGGCCGCATTCATTCCTCTCTGAACCAACTCCTGCGCATCCAGCGCCGACTGTCTCTGGGTCACGGAGATGCGCTGATTGTTCACCACCTGCACCCTGCCGCCGTACTCCTGCGCCAGCATGAGCGCGCTCTGGCAGGAGCCGGAAAGGCCGCTGGACATGGGGATATGCACAATCTCGTCATACTCCTTCAACAGCTTGTCCCAGAGATTCAAAACCGCCTCCGGGGAAGGCTGGCTGGTGGAAATATCCGCTCCGGTGGCGAGCATTTCATAAAACTGTTCCTGTGTCAGGTCGATGTCTTCAAAATAAGTCTCCCCGTTAATCATAAACGGCATGGGCAGGACATGGATTCCCAGCTCGGGAGCCTGTGCCTGCGTGATACCGCTGTTGCTGTCCGTGATAATTGCAATCTTAGCCATGTTTCCTCTCATTCTGCCGTCTGCAGGCGGCCTGTTGATCCGTTCCGGCTCCGAAAATCGGAAGTCCGCAAATTCCTATGTTTTTCATCATAACATAAATCGAAATATCTGTAAATCAAATTCCACCGGGTTTTCACAGACAAAATTCCTGCGGGCCGCAGGTCTCAAAATACTGCCGCATGGGCAGATGGCAGTCCCATTCCAGCCCGGGATCCTCCCGCAGAAGCGCATCGACCGCATCCGCCGCTTCCTGCAGGAGCGCCGCATCCGCATACACATCTCCGATCCTAAAAGCCAGCTCCCCGCTCTGTCTGACGCCGAAAAGCTCTCCCGGCCCCCTAAGTTTCAGATCCTGCGCGGCAATCAGAAACCCGTCGTTGGATTTGTTCAGAATATCCAAACGTTCCATCGTCTCTTTCTTTTCATTGGAGCTGACGAAGATGCAATAGCTCTGGTGTTCGCCCCGTCCCACGCGCCCCCTGAGCTGATGGAGCTGCGCCAACCCGAAGCGCTCCGCGTTCTCCACCATCATCACCGTGGCGTTGGGTACGTTGATTCCCACCTCTATCACGGTAGTGGACACCAGCACATCAATCGTATGCGCCAAAAAAGCCTCCATGATTCTGTTTTTGTCAGAGGCGCGCATTTTGCCGTGCAGATAGGCGACCTGAACGGACGGCGGCAGAGCCGCCCGAAGCTTCTCCGCATATCCCACCACATTTTCCACGTCCTCCAGCTCGCCTTCCTCCACCTGCGGACAGATGACATAGGCCTGACGCCCCGCGGCGGCCTCTTTTGCGATAAAAGCATACGCCTTCGGGCGGTAGGCAGTGTTGACCACACAGTTTTTGATCGGCAGGCGGTCTGCAGGCAGCTCGTCGATCACGGAGAGATGCAGATCCCCGTATAGGATAATGGCCAGCGTCCGCGGAATGGGCGTGGCGCTCATGACCAGCACATGGGGATGCCCTCCGGGGACGCTTCCCTGTCCCCCCTTATCCGCCAGCCGCTCTCTCTGGCGCACGCCGAAGCGGTGCTGCTCGTCCGTCACCACCAGCGCCAGCTTCCGGTAGGACGCCTTGTCCTGAATCAGCGCATGGGTGCCGATGACCAGATTCGCCTCCCCTGAGGCAATCCTGTCATAAACCTCCCGTTTCTGCGCCGCCGTCATGCTTCCCACCAGAAGTACCGGGCGGAAACACAGACGGTACCGGCGTGTATACCCGCAGACCGTCTCGTAATGCTGGATGGCCAGCACCTCCGTGGGCGCCATCAGCGCCCCCTGATACCCGTTGGCCGCGCACATGAGAAGCGCCAGCACCGCCACAATCGTCTTGCCGCTTCCCACGTCCCCCTGAATCAGGCGGTTCATGCACCTCTCTCCCGCCAGATCTTCCCGAAGTTCCCCCCAGACTCTTTTCTGCGCCTTTGTGAGCGGAAAGGGAAGCTGTTCCAGAAAGCGCACCGTGTCCGCGGTCTCCAGCATGGGATAGTCGTTGGGAAGCCCCTCCGCAATCTCCTTGTTGCGGCGTATGGAAAGAATAAACGCAAAAAATTCGTCGAATACCAGCCGTCTTCTGGCGTGCTGCAGCGCCTCCCCGTCCGCCGGAAAATGGACGCCGCCAAGCGCCTCCTTTCTGGACATCAAGCGGTACCGCTCCATAAAATCACGGGGGTAAAACTCCTCCTCATACGCATACTCGGAGAGCGCCTTCTGCACCGCTTTCTGCACCGCCTGATTGGTCAGCCCCTTCGTGAGCGCATACCGGGGCATGAGTCTGCCGCATTGGTCTTGATAGGCGTCCGCCCCATAGATTTTGGGCTGTTCCATGATCTTGGCCGCCCCCCTGCTCTGCACCAGCCCGCGGAACACATAAAAACCGCCCGGCTTTAAGGTCTTTTTCAAAAAAGGCATATTAAAAAAAGTCAGCTGCATCCCGCCGCTCACATCACGCACATCCACATTGAGAATCGTGAGATTCCGGATTCTTTTCTGATTGGGAATCCCGGATACGGCGGCGTAAACCGCGCAGGTCTCCCCGGGCTGCGCCTGAGCCACCGGAATCGGCGGTGCGAACAGTTCATAATCCCGCGGATAATGCGCCAGCAGATCGCCCACCGTGGCCACCCCTATTTTGGCAAAAAGCGCCTGCGCTTTCTCGCCCACTCCCTTAATCCGGATAATTGATGTGTTCTGCTCCATCCGCTCCTCCCACAGGTTTCCCGCCCGTTCTCCCTGCCGCCCCAAATGCATCCGACTCAAAAGAAGGAGACAACGCTGTCTCCTTCCCGAAACGATCTGGTGTATTTGACCAGAGGCGGTCACTCCACGGAAATCACATAGTAATAAATCGGCTGTCCGCCCGCCTGCAGCTCGATGTCGCAATCGGAGTAGCGGCTCTCGAGAGTCTCCTTCAAGCGCTCCGCGTCGGACTCCGCCACATCCGAACCGTAATAGATGCTGATTAATTCGGAATCCTCGTCCACCATGGCGGCCATCATCTCCTCTGCCACCTGATCCAGCTCTTGTCCCACAGCCAGAATGCCCTCGTCGCCGATTCCCATAAAATCGTCTTTCTTGATCTCTTTGCCGTCAATCTCGGTGTCCCTCACCGCATACGTCACCTGTCCGGTCTTCACCCTGCCCATCTCCGCCAGCATGGTCTGCTCATTCTCGTCCACGGACAGATCCGGCACATAATTGATGACCGCCGTGATGCCCTGCGGAATCGTCTTGGTGGGAATCACCAGCAGGTTCTTCTCCGTCGTCAGCTCCGCCGCCTGATTGGCCGCAAGGATGATGTTTTTGTTGTTGGGCAGTATAAACACCGTGTCCGCATTCACCTGTTCCACCGCGTCCAAAATGTCTGCGGTGCTGGGATTCATGGTCTGTCCGCCCTCGATGATATAATCCACGCCCAGACTCCTGAAAATTTCATTGATGCCGTCCCCCACCGATACCGCGATAAATCCCACTTCCTTGTGGGGCTGCGCCACGCTCTCTGCGGGTGCGGGCGTACTCTGTGCCGCGCCGGATTCCCCGGCGGGTTCCGCGCCGCCCTCGGACATCTTAAAGAGTTTCTCCTGATGCTCCAGACGCATGTTGTCGATCTTCATATTGGAGAGCGCGCCGTACTTTAACGCCCGCTGGATCGCAAGGCCGGGATCGTTGGTGTGGACATGCACCTTCACCACATCATCGTCCGCCACGCAGACGATGGAATCGCCGATGGACTCCAGAAACGCCTTGAAATCTTTCTCCATTTTGCTGTGAAAAGGTTTGTTCAGCAAGATAATAAATTCCGTGCAGTAACCGAATTTGATCTCCACATTGGCCTGCGCCTCATAGGAGGAAGTCTTGCCCGGTTTCTTCTCGGGCTGCGCGGGACTGCTCAGATCCAGATCCACTTCCTTGCCCATAAAGGCGTCGAAAGCGCCGTGCATCACTTCCACCAGCCCCTGTCCGCCGGAATCCACCACGCCCGCCTGCTTCAAGACAGGCAGCATCTCCGGCGTCTGGCTCAACACATACTCCGCCTGCTCGATCACGGCCCGGAAGAAGATCTCCAGATCCTGCGTTCCCTCTTCCGCCAGATCCCGCGCCCGCTCGGCGGCGCCCTTGGCCACCGTCAGGATCGTCCCCTCCTTGGGCTTCATGACCGCCTTGTAAGCCGTCTCCACCGCCTTGTCGAAAGCGTCCGCAAACACGGAGACGGAAAGCTGTTCCTGCGTCTTGACAACCTTGGTAAAGCCTCGAAACAGCTGGGAGAGAATCACGCCGGAATTCCCCCGCGCACCGCGCAGGGAACCGGAGGAAACCGCTTTGCAGACCGCCTCCATATTCGCGTTTTCCCCGAGCGCCGCCACTTCCCTTGCGGCGGACATGATCGTCATGGTCATATTTGTCCCGGTATCGCCGTCGGGAACCGGGAACACGTTCAGTTCATTGATCCATTCTTTCTTGCTCTCGAGATTCTTTGCTCCGGCTAAGAACATCTTTGAAAGCGTCTTAGCGTCGATTTGTTGTAAACTCACGATAAAGTTCCTCCTTAATCAATCACTCTTACACCTTCGACAAAGATGTTGATTTTCTCTATCTCAATACCGGTGAACTCTTCCACTTTATATTTTACGTTGCTCACAAGATTGTCCGCCACGGCGATAATGCTCACGCCGTAGGCAACGATCACATGGAAATCCAGAACCAGCTTGTTCTTGTCGATCGACACGTTGATGCCCCGGGTGAGACTGTCCACCTTGAGCAGACGCACCAGCCCGTCCTTCACGTTCACACCTGCCATCCCTACGATGCCGAAACACTCCACGGCCACGCTGCCCGCATACTGGGCAATCACCTCGTTGTTGATGACAATATTCCCCATGTGGGTATTCATAGAAGAACCTTTCATGTGCTACCTCCTTTTTGCGCCAGACATATGCAATCACTATTTTACCAGTTTTTAACGAAAAAGAAAACCGTTTCCATAAAAAAATTCCCACAAAAAATAATTTTAAATTTTACTTGCTTTTATTTGCCATTTCTGGTACTATATCAATGTTGTGAATTTATCGTGTTTAGGAGGTGTCAAAATGGCTAAGTGTGATGTTTGTGGCAAGGGCGTTCATTTCGGTAACAATGTAAGCCATTCTCATAGAAGAAGCAATGCAGTTTGGAACGCTAACGTTAAGCGCGTAAAATGCAAAGTAAACGGCGCGGCTAAGAGAATGCATGTGTGTACAAGCTGCTTGAGATCCGGCAGGGTTGAGCGCGCGTAATCGGATCAACATCCGGTTTTGTTTCAGTTTATACCGAACCAAACAAAAGGGAAAGCGGCAGCTTTCCCCTTTTTATGCCCTTTTATGCCTCTTCTCTTCTGCGCTTCGCAAATTCCCGGTTGATCAGCTGCACCAGCTCCTCGTCCCCGGCCACATTGTCCGGATGGAAAATCTTCACCAGATCTTTATACCGTTTCCGGAGCGCCAGCGGGTTGGTCGCGTTCCGAAACAAAACCTCCACAACGGAGCTGTCCCCGTAAAAATCCGACGTTCTCCGCTGGGCCGCAAACTCCCGCTCCTTCTCCAGACTGATGCGCTCCCGCTCCAGACTTTTGCGGTCAATCTCCAGCTGCCTGAATCCGTCCTGCAGAATCTCCATCTTTTTGTCAAAGAACAGATTCTCCTCCTTCAACCGCTTGCGCTCCATGACGCTGCGCCGGTTCAAGGCGTTCATCTCATCCATAAAGCATTGACGCTCCACATGAAACTTGTCCATCAGTTCACTCAGCTTTTTGCGCTCCTGCTCCAGACGCATATTTTCCTGAAACAACCAGAGTTTGGCCTCTCTCAGCTCTTCCGTACTCTCTGTCCGTATGATCTCTTCCCAGTCCATCTCCACATTCCTCTTTAATTGCCGCCGCATAGACAATTATAGCCCACAAAGAGCAGCAAAGCGACAATCATCAGGCCAACCAGCCGATTGTTGGTTACCATCATCAAAAGCATTCCCAAAGCAATAAGACACGAAACCAGACCTATCAATTTTTTCATGGATTCGCACACGCGCAGATGATCTCTCTGTATTATATGGCGTTCCCCGGCGTTTCATGACCGGAAAACGTCACGCCTTGTCCTCCGGGAAAGCGAGATCCACGATCTCGGCGTCACTCATATCCTGCGGCTCCTTGGGCTGTGTAAATTTGTCCACCAAATCGGGAATCATGTCCAGAATCTTGGTCACGGTATCCTGATTCTTGATATTTACCAGTTTCACGGCTCCGTTTTTGATGACCAGCACCGCGCTGGGAGTCATCTTGCCCCCCAGACCGCCCGCGCCGGAACCCGCGCCTTTCTGCGTGTTGCTTCCGGCTCCCGCGCCCACGCCGAACGTCACGTCCACCAACGGCAGAATAATGGTGTCGCCCACCGTGGTGGCCTCTCCGACTACCGTCTTGGTGGAAAGCACGGTGTCCATACCCTGCAGCAGAGACTCTACCACACCCTGAAACTCATTCTCTTTATTTGCCATATTCTCTCCATTCCCGCGCCGCCCGCGCGTGTCATTTTTGTCAATCGTCCTCTTTCTTTAGTTTGGAGATAAGCTCCCAGAGCCGCTTATCCAAGGCCACCCACAGACCGTTCCACACCAGCTTGAAAACCGTGATCCGCCCGGCGGCATACAGCTCTCCCTCCAGCACGGCGCGTTCAAAGTCCGGCACAAGCAGCACACAGTCTCCCAGATAGGCACAGAGCATTCCATAGAGTGCGAACACATATCCAGTGGTATCCGGAGAACCCGTGCCGAACAGGATGTCCGCCTTGAGCTTTCTGGGGCGTATGCTCTTTAGGATTCTGCCGAGCCGCACAAACCCATGATTGACAAGTCCTTTGGTATCTTCGTCCGACAAGACTGCCTGATAATACGCAAGATTCTCCCGAATCCTTTTTATTTTATCACAGATCCCGCGGATTGTGTATAGGAATTTCTCAAAAGGATTCATGCGGCCGTTTTGCGGATCTGCGTCCTCCTCCGGTTCCCGTCCGTCCGGCGGGGGTTCTTCCGACCAGAAGGAGGCGGATTCTTCCCGTGCGGATGCGCTCCGGGCTTTCGCCGACGGCGTCCGCTCTGTTTGCTCCCGCTGCGCCGGCTCCTGCTCTGTCAGGTTCTGTTCCCCAGACGCCTGTTCCTTTTTTGGGGGGCCTTTTTTAAATGTTTCCTCTCCTGACTCTTCCTTTTCGGATTTTTCTTTTTTGAGTTTTTCTTTTTGGGGTTTTTCTTTGCCGGATTCTTCTTTTTCGGATTCCTCTTTTTCAGATTCTTCTTTTCCGGGTTTTTCTCTTTCGGATTCTTTTTCGGTTTTTTCTTTGCCGGAATCGAATACCGTAAAACAAAGCGCTTTCACTTGCAGCGTCCCCGGATCCGGATAACAAAACCGCGCCCGCACCAGCCCGAACAGCCAGTCGAGCTTCGCCGCCGCGCGAAAGGCCGCGCCGGCCGTCTCCTCCGAAGCGTCTGTCCCGCCCGCTTTCCTGCTCGCCTCAACCCGATACCGCACCGGAACGAACAATACCAGCAGAACCGCCAGAAGCGCCACTCCCAGAAGCACGAGCAGCACAATCCCCAGCACGGCGAGAATCTTCCCTATTACCGTCAACATGTCAGGTACTCCTTCAGTTTGCAGTCTCCGCGCCGGTCCAGACATTCCTGCGTCATCCGCTCCACCAGCTGCAGGGCGTCCTCATAATCCCCCGCAATCCCCACCACATCCAGCGCATGGCTCTCATAATAGCGCTGCGCCAGCTGTCTCGCGTCCAGAATCTCCAGCTGATCGTCCGGATTGCGCGCAAGCACAATCAGATGCACCCCTGCCAAAAGCGGTTTTTGAATCAGTCTTCTCTTTATTTTATCCAGTTTTTTCTCCTTAATGCCCTCGCCGAGATACAGTTCGGGATAAAATACCAGCCTTCTATTCATACGGATTGCCCTCAGTGAACAATATACAGGACAAGTATAGCATATCTTTGGCATAAAAACAATTTCTTAGAAGACTTTTCAAATTTTTATTGACATATTCTTTGAATATTTTATACTTATTTTGTAGTTTATAAATTTTTTATCACACAAATTCCAGCGTTGATACAAAGGAGGACGGTATTTTGAAGTCTGTTGCAGTGATGTCATTGGCACCCGGTATGGTGTTGGGGGAAGACGTAGTCGCCCTCGACAAGGTTGTGTATCCCGCGGGAACGGCTCTAAACCAATTAGTGATTGATAAACTCAACCGTTATTCCATCATGTGCGTCACTGTCATGGAGGATATCGACTTCGCTTCCACTCACTATGAGCGGATCCGTTTTAATGAAGATTTTAAACTCTTTGAGCAAAACTATAATGCGGCTCTCCCGCGTTTCAAATCCATGATCTGCTCGTTCTGGCAGACCGGGGAACAAGTTCCCAACAGTGATCTGCTACAGATCTATCGGGACATTTCCGGTAATATCTCCTCCGGTGCAATGCTTTTGGACTTCCTGTACAATATGGTACCCAACGAGGACGAGCTGACCTTCAGCCACAGCTTAAACTCCGCGCTTCTTGCGGGAGCCATCGCGGACTGGCTTTCCATGGACGAAACCCAGAAAAACATCTTGATTCTCTGCGGATTTTACTACGACATCGGCAAGCTGCAGCTTCCCTATGAACTGCTTTGGAAATCGGGCAAGCTGACTCCGGAAGAGTTCAAGCTGATTCAGACCCATCCTGTGGTGGGATATTCCCGGATCCGCAATCTGGATCTGGACGACCATGTCAAAAACGCCGTGATCATGCACCATGAACGCTTGGACGGAAGCGGCTATCCCTACCACATGCAGGGGCAGAAAATTGACGTCTACGCCCGCTATATGGCGATCATTGACGCCTATATTGCCATGGCCTCCCCGCGTTCCTACCGCAGCGCTTTCACCCCGCTCCAGATTCTAGCCAATTTTGAGGAAAATCTGTCCCGGTTCGATGTGGAACTGCTGATGCCGATCATGCGGCGCATTGCGGACGCGCAGGTAGGTACCCGGGTGCAGACCAACGACGACCGGGTATGGGAAGTCCTGATTCTCCACCCCAACAAGCTCTCCCGCCCGCTCCTCAAAAACGACGACAAAGAGCTGATGGATCTGATGCAGCATCCGGAACTGCAGATCGTAAAAATGATGTGACACAAGTCAAAAGGGGACGGCCTCAGAGAATCACTTCCTGTCGCCGTCCCACTTGTTATTCTTGCGCAGATCCTGATACTCGCCGTAGGCCTGCTCCAGAATCTGCTTCTCGTTGGCAAATTTCAAAAGATGCCACGCCTCATGGTATTTATAATAGCCGGAATCCACAAAGAACTCTTCTTTCTGCGGCTTGCTGTAATAATTTCCCGCCGCCATCAGATACCAGTGAACCTCTTTCTCCACCGTGTCCTCCGGCACGGCGAAAGAATATTCGCTCTTGCCCACATACTTGACGATAGTGGCGCGCACATCCGTCTCCTCCCGCACTTCCCTAAGAGCCGTCTCCTCATAGCTCTCGCCGGACTCCACCGTGCCTTTCGGCAGCACCCAGCCCTCATATTTGTTTCTGTAGTTTTTATACAACAGCAGAATCTTTCCCCGGAAAATGACGATCCCGCCGCAGCTTACCGCCTCAATCATTGTGCAACCTCCTGATCCGCCGCAGGTTTCTCACGAAAGTACGCGTCAAACAGCCTTCTGGCAATGGGAACCGCATAGTCGCCCCCCGAACCGGCTCCCTCGACAATGATCGTGACGCACACTTCCGGGTTCTCTGCCGGGGCAAATCCGGTGAACCATGCGTGGCTGTCTCCTTTGACATTATTGTATTCGGCCGACCCGGTTTTGCCCGCCGCCGTGTATTCCATCCCTTTTAGACGGGTAGCCGTGCCTTCCTCCACCACCGAGGTCATTAAATTCCGTAAAATCAGGGATTCATCCTCCGTCATCAAAAACCCGTAGGCGTCCGGCTTAAAACTTTTCACCACATTTCCCGCATCGTTCTCCACATGGTCGATCACATAAGGCTTCATCAACTTTCCGCCGTTCGCAATGGCACAGGTAATCATATTCAGATGCATAGGGGTAATCTGCGTCTTCCCCTGTCCGATGGAAGTCTGAATCATGGCGTCCTCCGTGATATCCTGCGGAATATCCACCGAACTCTTGGCATAGAGCAGCGTGATCGGAAGCTCCTTGTCAAAGAGCAGATTATCCAGCGTCCCCTGCAGCTGCTCTCTATCCAACTTCATGCCGATATTGGCAAAAGAAGAATTGCAGGATTTGGCGAATGAACTCTCAAAATCCACCGCCCCGTGGTTCGCGCCATGATAACAGCTGATCCGACTGTCCCCCTGACGGTAAGCGCCGTTGCATTGATAGCGGTAGCCCTGCCAACTGCCCGGATTCTCCCGGACATATTCCAGCGCCGTAATAATCTTAAAGGTGGAGCCGGGGGGATACAGCCCCTGCGTCGCCCGGTTCAATAGAACGGAGCTGGAATCGTCCTCCAGCAGTTCCTCCCAGATCTCACTGATCTCATTGGGGTCAAAATCCGGATGGGAAACCAGCGCCAGCACCTTTCCGGTGGACACTTCCGTCACGATGATCGCCCCGTTATAGACGCTGAGCTGTTCGTCCGCCGTCTGCTGGATCTGCACGTCCAGCGTGGTATACACATTGTCCCCCGGGTTCTTGACGCCCGCCATATCGTTAGCCACCTTGTTGTTGATGGATGTGTTGGTGTTGATCAAATAATAATTGGCCAGCGCTTCCACACCCATGCGCCCCTGCGTGGAATACCCCACAATATGGGAAAACAGATTGGCGAAAGGATAGACTCTGGTCTCATTCTGTCCGGCGTCCAGCACCGTCTGTGCCAACACCTCGCCGTCCCGCGAATAGATCGTCCCCCGGTAATTTCTGGAGAGCAGAATCTCCTGACGGGTATTGTAACTGTTGTTGATCATATCCTGCTCGCTGGTCGCCACAAAATGGACAAGATATACGGACATGCACAGAAAAAGCGCGCCGAAGAAGACCATCGTCACAATGATCTCCACAAAATTGCCCACATGTCTGCCGGAAACGGGTTTCTCCCGCCCGGCTCCGCCCGCCTTACGTCCTGCCATTGCGTCCCTCTCCTTCCTGCTGTAACCGGATAAAAATCCCTTGAATAATAAAGAACATCAGCATCGTGGACATCACGGAACTGCCTCCGTAACTGATAAATGGAAGCGTCACCCCCGTGAGCGGGATGAATTTAATCCCGCCGCCCACCGTCAAAAAGATCTGAAAAATATACATCGTCCCGATGCCATAGACAATCAGCTGGTAAAAGCGGTCGTGTATGCGCAGGGCGATCAGCATGATGGTGACAAAACAGCTCACGCACACCAGAATCAGGCAGACGCCGAAGACCACCCCCAGCTCCTCGCAGATCGAGGAAAAAATAAAATCCGCCGACACAAAGGGGATTCTTGTGGGATCCCCCTTCAGAAGCCCCATGCCGAACCAGCTTCCGCTTCCCACGGCAAAGAGGGACTGGGTGATCTGATACCCCTGATCGTCGATATAACTCCAGGGATCCCGCCACGCCAGCACCCGGATACGCACATGTGCAAACAGCCTGTACGCCGCCAGCGCAGCCGCCGTCCCGCCGGCCGCTCCCGCCAGCAGATACAGATAATTTCTGGTGGCCGCAAACACCATCAGCACATAGGCGATAAAGAAGATCAACGCGCCGCCCAGATCCGTGGACAGCACCAGCACGATCACATGAATGCCCGCAAGCACCGCCGTGAGCGCCACGCGCAAAAAGGAACTGTCCTCCCAGAGCGCTCCCGCAAGGAAAAACACAAACAGGATCTTGACAAATTCCGAGGGCTGAAAAGCCACCCCCGCAATCTCTACGGAGATATTGGAACCGCGGGTCACCTGTCCCATAATCAGCACCACGCTCAAGAGCGTGATGCCCACCGCCGCGTAAAGCCACGTTATCCGCTTTAAGAACCGCACCTTGCTGAAAAGAAACGGAATGAACAGCGACACGATCAGCGAGAGCAGCACGATCACATACTGCTTGATCGCCCGGGAATAGGACAGTCTGGAGATCATCATCAGCCCGATTCCCAAAAGCATACACATATTGTTCAAGAGCATCCGGTTGCATTTTTCATAGATGACCGGGACAAAGAAGACCGCCGCCAGCAGAAAGACCTCCACAAACGCAAACAGGAACAGATACCGGATATCCTGACTGGTCAGAACCAGCGCCACAAAACAGAGGGTCTGAATCAAGAACATCAGCAGATTCTGCACCACATAAACCGGCCGGTTCCCGCTCCGGGCCGCATAGCGGAACGCATACAGACAACTCAGTGTATACAGTACCATCATGCCGCATATAAAGTATTTGGACAATTCAATCACATATTCGCTCATGTACTACTCCGCTCCCCGTTTTTCATGTCCGGCAGTATATTCCCGATAGGGAGGCTCTCCCGCCGCCCCCGACAGAAAATAGTGCAGAATCCGCACAGTCTCCCGCCCGTCCTCTATAGTAAAATCCAGCCTGAAATCCGTCCTGTCCCGCCATTTGGAAAACTCCTTATGGAGCGACAGCGGCAGACTGTTATAAATCGTGTTCATGCAATGCCTGCAGTTGGCCAGCACTGGAAACCGTTTTTGATAACGGTCCGTGAGGAAACAAGCCGGATCTCCCCCGCCCTTACAGCCGTAGACGGTATTGACCACGCAGTTGGCGGTAATCATCAGCGGAATCCGCCCGTAGACGATTTTCTCACAGGGAATCCGCGCTGCGCCGAGCAGACTTTGCTGCTCTCTCCCGTTCAACTCATAGGGCATACAGAATCCGTCCAGCATATGGATTCCCCCGCCCACAGCGTCCGTCTCCGCCGTCCGCTGCAGCGCCCGCAGACTCTCCCGGTTCCAGATAGAAATCCCCGCATCCCCGTACACTTTCACGGCGGCCATGGCATCCGCGGGATTCGCTCCTTCCTTTTCCGACGCTTCCGTCTCTCTCTGTTTATTTTGTGACATCTGTGTCATATATCCCAGTCCGTCCATGGAACGCACCAGAAATCCGCCGAAAATTCCACGGTTCTCCCAGAATCCCTCCCAGATCTTCTCCAGAAACGCCTGATCCCTCTTTCGGATCACGGGCGGCAGGGCAATCACCGGCACACATCCGCCGTCGCGGAGGCCTTCCAGCAGTTCCAGAAAGCGCGCCCTGTTCCCCGCCCCGGCGTCAACCGCCTCATAAAGCATCTCGTAGACCAGATCGGCCTCCAGACAAACCCTCGTAAACTTCGGATAGGCCGCGGCAGTGTCCGCCAGCGCCTTAAGCTGCTCCGCCGTGCGCAGACACACATGGAAGGAACCTGTGGGAATGCGCAAGCCGAACTCCTCCCCGCCGCTTTCCTCCCGCGCCACGGAAGTCTGTTCCACAGAAATCTGCGCTCTAAAGGGCTGTCTCATAAAAGTCTGTTCCACAACGGTCTGTTCTATCGCAGCCTGTTCTATCGCAGCTTGTTCCATAGCCGCCTGTTCTATGCCCTCCCGCCTCACCGGCAGTCCGTTTTCCCTAATCAACAGAGCCTCCAGCTGCTCCACAGCCTGTCTGCGCAGTTCATTCAATCCCTTTAGCGGATAAAAGGCGTTTTCATCCAGTTCCAAATCAATGTCTCTTGCGGCAAAGAAGGTATCCCCCAGCTTGCCCAGCTGTCTGCGCACATTCTCTTCGGTGACGGGCTGTCTCTGCGCAGCGGCCGTCACATCCCCCGAAACCGCCGCCGAGAGGACGCCTTCCGGACGCTTGCAGTTCAAGACCACCCGAGCGGGCCGCCCCACCAAAAGCTCTGCCTCCAGATCAACCGCTATCCTGCGCCGCTCCTGCGGCCACGTCTCGCGGATCTGCCGGGAGAGCGCCTCGCTGCACTCTCCATAGGAAGGATTCTGCAAGGCCACCATGTCCCGGCCGTTATGGCGGTTATAGTAGCCGTCCTGCCGCCCGCTCCGGATATACAGTCCGCCCAGAACCTGCAGATCCGCTGCGTCCACCGTACAGTCCTCCCCCGCATAATAGCGGTCTATGTATTTGCGGTAAACCGCCGTCACCCCCGCCGCATACTCTGGCTTTTTCATGCGGCCTTCAATCTTGAACGAATCAATGCCCGCCCCGATCAACTCCGGTATGTGTTCAACGGTACACAGATCCTTTAAACTCAAGGGATAGCAGACTCCTGATCCAGCCCCGCCCAAATGCCCTGCTTCCGGCCGGTAGGGAAGCCTGCACGGCTGGGCGCAACGCCCCCGGTTGCCGCTCCGTCCCCCCAGCATACTGCTGAAAAGGCATTGGCCGGAATAACAGTAACACATAGCGCCGTGGATAAAAACTTCCACCGCCAGCCCGCTCTCGGCTTTCAGCGCCTTCAGCTCCGCAAGGCTCAGTTCTCTGGCCGGCACCACCCGCACCGCACCCATTTCTTTTAACAGCTTTGCGCCATACGAACCCGTCAGCATCATCTGCGTACTCACATGCAGTTCCAGACCGGGAAAATGATCCCGGATAAAGCAAAACACCCCGATATCCTGTACGATCACGCCGTCCAGCCCCGCCTCATACAGGGGACTCAGATAAGCGGCAATCGCGTCAAACTCCGCCTCCTTCACAAGCGTGTTGACCGTCAGGTAAACTCTGCGCCCCAGAATATGCGCATATCTGAGACAGACAAGCAGTTCCTCTTCTGTGAAATTATCCGCGTAGGCTCTTGCGCCAAATCGTTTCCCGCCCAGATAAACGGCATCCGCCCCGGCGTGGATGGCGCCGTAAAATCCCGCCATATTTCCGGCAGGCGCCAGAAGTTCCACTCTTTGGTCCATTCAGACTTCCTCATAAACAATACATGGCTGCCCTCTGACGGACAGCCAGCAAACAGATCTCCCACACATTCTATTTCTCTTTTTTATTCTTCAGTTCCGTCTCTAGACGCACGATTCGTTTGGCGTTCTCATTGGCGGCCGTCTGCAGTTCCTTGATCTTCCCCTCCGAGGTCTCCAATTTAATCTGGGCGGAAATCAGGTCATGTTTCAGGGTGTAAAGCTCCTGCTCCTTGTTCTGCAGTTCCTCCTCCAGAACGGCGATCTGGTTCTTGGCCTTGAAGAAATCGTCGGCAATATTCAGCTGCAGCAGGACATTCTGCATGTCCATGGGCTGACGCTTGAAGCTCTCCACCTTGCCGTATTCGTTGATCTTATTATTGATATACGAAGCGACTTTCTGGAGATACTCCTCGCTCTCGTTTCCGCTCAGGGTAAACACCTTGCCCCCGATAATCACTTCCGTATCTGTTCTGGCTGACATATCACACCTCTTTTGCAATCATCGGCACACGCCCGCAGCTACAACATCTGCATCCGAAACCACTCTATGATACAAGATCTATTATATATCAGATTGCGTATACAGGCAACAGTTTTCTTCTTAAAATTCTGGATGGGGATATCCCAGATGCGCATACGCGGCCTCGGTCGCCACGCGGCCTCTGGGCGTGCGGTTGATGAGTCCCGTCTTGATGAGATAGGGTTCATACACGTCCTCGATGGTACCCGGATCCTCGCCGATGGCCGCGGCCAAAGTGTCCAGCCCCACCGGACCTCCCTGAAATTTGCGGATCATGGCAGTCAGCAGATTGCGGTCAATGTGATCCAGCCCCAGCCGATCCACATCCATCAAATCCAGCGCCGTGCGCGCCACCTCCTCCGTGATGACGCCGTCATATTTGACCTGCGCAAAATCCCGCACCCGCTTTAGGATGCGGTTGGCAAGCCTCGGCGTCCCCCGGCTTCTTCTGGCCATCTCAAACGCCCCGCCCCGCTCCATCTCCACATCCAATATCCGGGCGGAATGCAGGATGATCTGCTGCAGCTCCTGCACCTCGTAAAACTCCAAGTGATGAATCATGCCGAACCGGTCCCGCAGCGGAGCCGTCAAAAGTCCCGCCCGGGTAGTCGCTCCCACCAGCGTAAAGCGGGGCAGTTCCAGCCGCACGGAACGGGCGGAGGAACCCTTGCCGATCAGAATGTCAATGCAGTAGTCCTCCATGGCCGGATACAGCACCTCCTCCACCTGACGGTTCAGGCGGTGGATCTCGTCCACAAACAGCAGATCCCCCTCCTCCAGATTATTGAGGATCGCCGCCATCTCTCCGGGTTTCTCGATGGCCGGTCCGCTGGTGACCCGCAGATGCACCCCCATCTCATTGGCGATAATGCCCGCCAGCGTGGTCTTGCCAAGCCCCGGCGGCCCGTAGAACAGCACATGATCCAGCGCGTCTCCCCGCTGTTTGGCCGCCTCGATGTAGATTTTCAAATTTTCTTTAATTTTGGACTGCCCGATATAATCCTGCAATGTCTGCGGCCTGAGCGACCCCTCGATCTTTACGTCCTCTTCCGTCAGATTGGTCTCGATCATTCGTTTCTGCATAGTATCCTCGCTCTGTAGTCGTCTGTTAGACGTTTGCGAAACTCTTACTTCGGAAAGTGTCATTGTGCAAATTGCACATTCAACGCAGACACGCTTTCGCTCCCACCTCACCGTAAGCGGCAAGGTGAGAAGCGCTTCTAAGGCTTGCACCATAGGGTGCTTCGCCAAGAAGTGCTAAATCTCACCTCAAGGCGCTAAAATACAGCGCCTAAGTGCCAACGGTTCGCTAGGGTCTGCTTATGAATATACAATCTGCACAATTGGGATTCCGAAAAATATCGTTTTGCAATCGCCTGTAGTCGTCCGTTTCAGGAAGATCCGCATCCCCTAAAACAAATTCTTTAACGCGGCTTTCAGCACCGCCCCGGAATCCATGGACTCGATATCCGGGATGGCATTCACCGCCTTGATGCTCTCCGGCCGCCCATATCCCAGAGAGACAAGCGCCTCGACTGCCTCCTGCTTCTGCTGGCTGTCCAACCCCGGCGCGCCGCCCGCGCCTGTGGCTGCGATCTCGCGGCTGATCATGGCGTCGTCGATCTGCAGCTTGTCCTTCAAGTCCAGAATCAGCCGCTCCGCCGTTCTGGGACCGATTCCCGGCGCTTTGGATATGGCCTTCGCGTCCCCCGACACGATGGCAAACCGCAGGGAATCCGCATCCATCGCCGACAGAAGCGCAAGCGCCCCCTTTGGCCCGATTCCGTTCACCGTGATACACTTTTTAAAAAGCTCCAGCGCATTCCGGCTGAGGAACCCGTACAGCCACTGGGCGTCCTCCCGGACACTGTAATAAGTATACAGCTTCACCTCTTCCCCCACCCGGGGCAGACGCGACGCCGTATCGGCGGAAATCTTGACATTATATCCGATTCCGCCCACATCCACCACCACATTATCCGGTGCGATATCCTCTATGGTTCCCTTGACATAAGCAATCATTACCGTGCGCCTTCCTCTTATTTGGTCTGCTTAGGCGTTTGCAACCCCTCCCATTTACAAAGGGACATCGTGCAGCTTCTCTGCATTAGAGTTTCACAAACCCTTACTGTTTGTTCTGTCTGGAATTATAGCATATCCGAACATATGTTTCAAGCGTTAAATGACAGACGCCGCCTTCTGCTGTGTTTTGAACAGCCTGTAGTAGACAAAGGCAAAGCACAGCACATGCGCCGCAAAGGTCAGCGCCCAGCTGATGGGATAGGACCAATACAGGCAGGCCAGCGTGTGCCGGGACCGGAAAACCGTATAGATCCAGACCACGCGGAACAGGCACGCGCCGGTCAGCGACACCAGCATAGGCATGACGGAATATCCCATGCCTCGCAAAGAGCCGACCATCACATCCATCATGCCGCAGAGACAATAGGTGGTGCAGATGATGCTCATCCGGAGCATACCATAGCGGATCACCTCCGCCTCGGAGGAATATAACTGCAGCAGCACACCCGACCCCCAATAGGCGAGATTGCCCAGCGTCAACCCTACCGCGATCACCAGCCCCTGACAGATCAGCAGAATTTTACCGATATGCCGATAGTTCCGCGCCCCGTAATTCTGCCCGGTGAAGCTGATCACCGTCTGGGAAAAGGCGTTCATGGACGTATACACGAAGCCCTCGATATTGGAAGCCGCCGTGTTCCCCGCCATGGCAATGGAACCGAAGGAATTCACCGAGGACTGAATCAGCACATTGGAGATGGAGAACAGGGAACTCTGCAATCCCGCCGGCAGCCCGATCTGCAGCATTTTCTTCAGCTTGTCCGGGGCGATCCGCAGCTTCGCCGGCTCCAATTTATAATCCGCGTCCGAGAGGAGCAGACAGCGCAGCACCAAAATTGCGGAAATCGCCTGCGACACCACGGTGGCCATGGCAACCCCCGCCACCCCCAGCGAAAAGACGATCACAAAAATCAGGTTCAAGATCACATTGACCACACCCGCGCCCAGCAGATAGTACAGTGGACGTCTGGTGTCCCCCACGGCGCGCAGAATCGCCGCGCCGAAATTATACAGCATGGTAAAGGGCATCCCGACAAAATAGATCCGCATATACAACACGGACTGCCCGATGACGTCATCCGGCGTCCCCATCCAGATCAGCGCGGATTCCGCCACCGCAATCCCCGCAAACACCAGCGCGCAGCCGCTGACAAAAGCCGTCAAAAGAGCTGTGTGAACCATCTCCGACAGCTCCGACTTCTGTCCCGCACCGTAAAACCGCGCCGCCAGCACATTGGCTCCGACGGAGAGTCCGAGGAAGAGATTCACCAGCAGATTAATCAGGGAACTGGTGGAACCCACCGCCGCCAGCGCATCGCTTCCCGCAAATTTTCCCACCACCACGATATCCGCCGCATTGAACAATAGCTGCAAAATGCCGGACAGCATCAACGGGATATAAAAAATAAGGATCTTGCCCAAAAAGGGGCCGCTGCACATGTCGATCTCATATTTCCGCGCATCTGATTTTGTGCGGATCCCCGATTGTTCCGCCATAGTTCTTCCTCCTTCCCATGTCGAGTGCCAAGTTCATCGACACGTCAATCGGGCACTGTCTGACCGACAGTGCCCGCGTCTTCCGATAAAATTTACCGTCCGCTGTTGATGTAATTCACCAATCCCTCCGCGGCGATGATCTTCTGCATAAATTCCGGAAACGCCTGTCCTTTGAAAGCAGTTCCCTTCGTCATATTGGTGATGACGCCGGTATCGAAATTGACCTCCACCTCGTCCCCCGCCTCAATTCCTTTTGAGGCCTCGGGACACTCGATGATGGGCAGGCCGATATTGATGGCGTTCCGGTAAAAAATGCGGGCAAATGTCTCCGCGATCACGCAGCTTACCCCCGCCGCCTTGATGGCGATGGGCGCATGTTCTCTGGAAGACCCGCAGCCGAAATTTTTATCCGCCACGATGATGTCGCCCGGCTTCACCTTCTTGATAAAATCCTTGTCGATGTCCTCCATGCAATGAGTTGCAAGCTCCGCAGGATCGGAAGAATTCAGGTATCTTGCAGGGATGATGACATCCGTGTCCACGTTGTCGCCGTATTTAAAAACAGTACCTTTTGCATTGTTCATGATTGCTCCTCTTCCCTTCTCTATACTATCTAAATAGGTGTTTGCAAAACGCTCACTTCGGAAGGTGTCATTGTGCAGATTGCACATTCATAAGCAGACCCTAGCGGACCGTTGGCACTTAGGCGCTGTATTTTAGCGCCTTATGTGCCACTACGGTGAGATTGGAGCGAAAGCGTGTCTGCGTTGAATATACAATCTGCACAATTCGGATTCCGGAAAATATCGTTTCGCAAACGCCGATACTATCTAAAAAACCTTACAGCTCGCAGGGGCAGGAAATCTTCCCCGTCACCGCGCTTGCAGCCGCCACGGCGGGACTCGCCAGATAGATCTCGGAATTCACATGTCCCATCCGTCCCACGAAATTGCGATTGGTGGTGGAGACACAGCGCTCCCCTTCCGCCAGAATGCCCATGTATCCGCCGAGGCAGGGTCCGCAGGTCGGCGTGCTGACAATGGCGCCCGCCTCGATAAAGGTCTTCAAAAGCCCTTCCTCCATGGCCTGCAGGTAAATCTTCTGGGTCGCCGGGATCACGATACAGCGCATCCCTTTGGCCACATGCCGTCCCCGAAGCACTTCCGCCGCCCTGCGCAGATCCTCCAGACGCCCGTTGGTGCAGGAGCCGATTACCACTTGATCAATGCGGATGTCATCCATCTCTCGGATCTCCTCCAGCGTATGCGTGTTCTCCGGCAGGTGCGGGAACGCCACGGTGGGGCGAAGCGCGCTCAGATCGATGGTATACTCCGCGTCATACACCGCATCCGCATCCGCTTCATAAATCTTATATGCTCTCGTGCTGTGTTCCTTCATGTAAGCAGCCGCCAGCTCGTCCACGGGGAAAATCCCGTTCTTTCCGCCGGCCTCGATCGCCATATTGGCGATGGTAAAACGGTCATCCATGGACAGAGCCGCAATGCCGTCCCCCGTAAACTCCATCGATTTGTATAATGCGCCGTCCACTCCGATCATGCCGATGATATGCAGGATCACATCCTTGCCGCTCACCCACTTGGAAGGTTTTCCGGTGAGGTTGAAGCGGATCGCGGAAGGCACTTTAAACCATGCCTTTCCGGTGGCCATCCCGGCCGCCATATCCGTACTGCCCACGCCCGTGGAGAAAGCGCCCAGTGCGCCGTATGTACAAGTGTGGGAATCCGCGCCGATGATCACGTCCCCCGCCACGGTAAGCCCCTGTTCGGGAAGCAGCGCATGTTCGATGCCCATCTCGCCCACTTCAAAATAATTGGTGATCTCATTCCTGCGCGCAAACTCCCTCACGCATTTGCAATGCTCTGCGGATTTAATGTCCTTATTGGGTACAAAGTGGTCGGGAACCAGCGCAATCTTATCTTTGTCGAACACGCCCTCCACCTTCATCTTGTCCATCTCGTGTATGGCCACGGGGCTTGTGATGTCGTTGCCCAGCACCAGATCCAGATTCGCCTCGATCAGCTGTCCTGCCTCCACGCGTTCCAGTCCGGCGGCGGCGGCCAAAATCTTCTGTGTCATTGTCATACCCATATGCTTTTCCTCCATATCCTCTGAATGCTTTCTCTATTCAAAACCCCGGAGAAACAACTCCGGGGTTCTTGTCTGATCTGTTCAAACCTTATTCGTTCTCAATGTCGGAAGAGCCAAGTTCCGTTCCGTCCGCCGTGCAGAAGACAACCCGCACACTGTCCAGAATCAAGCCGTAATTGTTCTCAAAATCACTAAAGATTGTCTCAAGGGATGCGCGCTGGCTTTCCACCACGGTATCCACAAATGTCTGCATCTGATCGTCAGAGTAGTTGGCCAGTCCCATCGACTCATAGGTCTCGTCGTTCAGATAATATTCATACACAAACGTGTCGCCATCCGCATAGAAATCTACGCTCATCCCGTTGGAAGCGATCATCTGGTTGGTGAGTTCCACCATCTGCGCGGCTTCGTCGGACTCCATCCACTCCTCCAGATCGGCATAAGCGCCCGGATTGGCGGGATCGGCGGATACCTCGCCCGGCTCATAATCTTCCGTCACATCCATCTCATAGATTACGGAACCGTCCGCATTCCGATACACCATGCGGATCACGTTTACCGGAATGTCATAGGTGTCGCGGTAGTTCTGGATATCGGATATCACGGTCTCAGCCGCGCTGTCCACTCCCTGCGCCAAGCCGCTCTTGAGTGCCTCTGTCACCGCAAGCTGTTCCGTGTACTGATAATTATAGATGATCACATCCGGTTCTTCCACCTCGACAGAGAAGGTCAAGCCCTGTCCCGAGAACATATTGTTGATGAGATCCTCCAATTTGCTGCGTTCGTCGCTTTCATACCAGTCGCTCAAAGTATTCTCCGCCTCATCCGCCTCGGACGACTTGTCTGCCGCACGATCCTTGAGTGCGTCGGCATTGGAAGAATTCCCTCTGCCTGCAGTTCTATTGCCGCTGTCGCTCCCCGCCGCCTTATTGCCGCAGGCGGCCAAACCCAGAGCCAGAACCAGCGTCATTGTCAGTGCCAAAATTTTCTTTCTCATAATCATAACCATGCCTTTCCGTAACCTGCGCATTTGAGCCGCAGGCATAAATTTGCGTGTTTCCGCTCCATTCACTATGGCGATACCATGTTATGGCTCAACCATGTTATAGTCAAACCATTTCATGGTTATCCATTTCATAGTTCAATCATTTTATGGTCAAACCATTTCATGGTTCAATCATTTTATGATTCACAGAAACATGGCTATTATAGCACGACTGCCGCTCAAAGGCAAGCCCGATTTACAAATTCCACACCGTGGTCACCTTGAACAGATCTCCGTCCACATCGATCTCCAGACTCCCGCCCTGCAACTGGGTAAAACTCTTGGCGATGGCGAGTCCCAGACCGCTCCCTTCCGTATTTCTGGAGGAGTCCCCCCGCACGAAACGCTCCGCCAGCTCCTGCGGACTGACCGCAATCTCCTGCGCGGTGATATTTTTCAGCACCACAATCACCTTATCCGCCTGCACTCTCCCCGACACATACACTCTGGTTCCCGGCATGGCATATTTTGCAATATTCCCGAACAGATTCTCATAGATGCGGTAGGTTCTTTGGGAATCCAGAGACAACACCACCTTCTCCTCCGGCAGATCCATGCGCAGATCCAGATTCTGTTCCGCCAGCTTATCCCCCATCTCAAAGGCAACCTGCCGCACCAGATTCATGAGATCCACCTCCATCAGGTTCAGGTTCACATTCTGGGAATCCGCCTTGCTGATCTCGAACAGATCCTCGATCAAAGCTTTCAGCCGGAGGGATTTGCGCTCCAGCGTATCCAGATATTCCCTGCGCTGTTCCTCCGCGAGAGACTCCTCCTTGAGCAGATCGATATAGGTGATGATCGCCGTCAACGGCGTCTTCAAATCGTGGGACACATTGGTAATCAGCTCCGCCCGCATACGCTGGCTCTTCACTTCCTCGTTCACGGCGCTCCGAAAGCCCTGCTGGATCCGCTGCAGCTGCGGTTTAAACGGCTCAAATACCCCCAGATCTTCCTGTATCTGCACATTGGGATTCCCCTGTGCGATCTCATTGATGGCCTTTAGCAGGACGGAATATTTGGCCTGAAGGTCAGAGATATACCTGCGCAGCAAGATATACAGAAAGACCGAATAGATCAACGCCACAGTCAGCCCCCCCATCCAAAGACTGCTGATGACAAAGAGAATTGCGCCGTTGATCAGCACCAGCTTCCAAATCATCCGGTTGGCCTTGCGGGTCACGTCAAAATGGAGAATCGAATCATAGAACGCAGCGGCCTTTGATTTGACAAACGGGAAAATCCGGTAAATCAGGCTGCGCTCCTTGACATAACTGCGGATCCCCAGACTCCGGATCTCCCGCAGCCTGATTCCGACGCACCAGAACCCGCCGAACAACACAAACAGAATCGCTGCGTTGACCACATAAAGTTCCATCCGGATCAAGCCCTTGGTCATAAACCGCAGATATCGGCTTAAGGTCACGGCGTCCGTACCGCCCATGAATCCACCGAGCATCCGTACCGCCAGCGCGCTGCCGTATCCCATATCAATCAAGAGGAACAGAGCCAGAAATTCCGGCGAATAGGCCAGTCGGCGCGCCGTCCCTCTCAATTCTCTTTTCTCCCGGAAAGCACCCGGTATCGGCAGGACAAATGCCGCAGCCGCCACCAGAATCCCCAGAACGACCATACAGTCCGTCGCTCCGCTTACAGCGTATTCCGCATACTCGCCATAGTCGCCTATGTGATACTCCAGATCCCGGATCTGCAGCCAATGCGCATTCCGGATCTGCTCCCATTCCGCATTGGAGATCGCATATACGACACGGCAGTCTGCGGGCGCTCCCAGAGTCATGTAGGAATCCATGCCTATAGAAGCTTCGCCGTTCAACTCCCGGTAATTCTCACTATTCTCCAGCCGGATCTGTCTGGCGGACTGACTTGCCATCTTGCGCATCTCGGTGGTCCAATCCCCACAGGCCGCCTGTTCCACGGTACAGTTCCCGTTCGCGTCAAACAGAAGACTCAGATAAAAAAACTGATCCTCCGGACGCATCTCATCCTCCGAAAGATTGCCCACACTCACACCGGTTGCCAGATCTTCTAAACGGTATCCGAAATTGGCGTTCAAAATCGGGAAAAAACCTTCCAGATCGGCAAAATACCGATCTAAGAGTCCCAGATAGGTATATACTCTGCCGCTGTCTACGGGCGGCCGGGACTCTCCGGACATTTCATCTAAGGTAATTTCGCCTTCCGACCCATACAAATACCAAAGTTCCCACTCCTTATCCAGCACCCACTCACAGCCCTCTTTCACCTGCACGTACAGCTCCCGGTAGCCGAGCGGCTCCGCGGCGCTTTTGTTCCGCAGATCCCGGTACAGCACATAAGCGCTCTCCGTCAGCCAGTCTGTCGTGTACTGCTCCGCCAGCGGGCAGGAATCGTACTCCTGCCGGATCTGCAGCGCCTGATTGTGAAATACGCCGTAACAGGACAGATAAATGCCCGAACTGATCAGACAGACCACCAGCCCCCACAGAACCGGACCGGAATATCTGACCTGCTCTTTTTTCTTTTTCCCTCTTTCCTCCGCTGCCATCTGCACCCTCCCTTGTCCGCTGCCGCTCTTGCCTCCGGCTCTGCCCCCGCCTGCGCTTCCGCTCTGCCTTCTGCCGATTGCCGCCTGCGCTTCCGGCTCTGTCCCCGCCTGCCCCCGCCTGCGCTTCCGCTCTGCCTTCTGCCGATTGCCCGCCCGATTAAGCCGTGTTCACTGTTTCTCGATTTTATATCCCACGCCCCACACCACTTTCAAGTACTTGGGATTCTTGGGATCCAGCTCGATTTTCTCCCGGATATTGCGCACATGCACCATGATGGTGTCCGTGTTCACGGCCCGCTCGTTCCACACCCGCTCATAAATCTCGTCCGCGGAGAACACCCTGCCCGGATGCTTGATCAAAAGCTGCACGATCCTGAACTCCATCGGCGTCAGCTTCACCGGCTCGTCGTCCACGAAAACCTCCACCGTATCCTCGTTCAGTTCCAGTCCGCCCACGCGGAAAATATGCCCGTTCTCCGCCCCGGCTCCCACCGCATTCAGATATTTTTTGTAGCGGCGCAGCTGGGAATTGACCCGCGCCAGAAGCTCCAATGGCGTGAAGGGTTTCGTGACATAATCGTCCGCCCCCATATTTAACCCCATGATCTTATCCACCTCCTCGGACTTGGCGGAAAGCATAATCACGGGAAACTCATAATTTTGTTCCCTGAGCTTCATGAGCATGGTCACGCCGTCCATCACGGGCATCATGATATCCACGATGGCCAGATGCGGCTCCTCCCGCTTTACGGCACAAAGCCCCTCCTGCCCGTTTGCCGCAGCCGTCACCCGATAGCCCTGATTGCGCAGATAGATCTCCACACCGTTTCGGATCTCCTTGTCGTCCTCCACCACCAAAATGCAGTATTCTTCCATAGTCCCCTCACATTCCGCCGCACAAACGGCTCTCTTTTACACAAAACCCCTCACACTTCTTCCAGTGTAAGGGGTAATTATAAATTCCGGCGTCAAAAAATTCTAAAGAAATTCCAAAGATAGGATTCCCAAACTCCTAACTCTGAATCTTCTTCATCTGATAAAACCTTCCCTCCAGCGCCATCAGTTCCTCATAAGTCCCGTACTCCACGCATCTGCCCTCGTCGATCACTGCGATCTTGTCCGCATCCCGGATTGTGGACAGGCGGTGCGCCACGATAAACGTCGTCCGGTTGGCGGTCAGATTGTTCACCGCCTCCTGAATCAGCTTCTCAGAAATGCTGTCGAGCGCCGATGTAGCCTCGTCCAGCACAATCACTCTGGGATTGCGGATCAGCGCCCGCGCAATGGCAATCCGCTGTCTTTGGCCACCGGAGAGCTTTCCGCCGTGTTCTCCCACCTGTGTCTCCAGACCGTCCGGGAGCGAGTCAATCAGCTCTTTGAGATTGGCCGCCCGCACCACCTCGTCCAGCTGCTCTTGCGTCACGTTCTCACAGCCATAAGCAATATTGTCCCGTATGGTCCCCGAGAAGAGAATGGAAGTCTGCGGCACCACGGCCAGATACCTGCGGTAACTGCGCAGATCAATCTCGTTCAAATTCTGTCCGTCCAGAAGCACCTGCCCCTGATCGGTCAGGTAAAATCCGATGACCATATTCAGGATGGTGGTCTTGCCCGCGCCGGATTCTCCCACCAGCGCCACGGTCTCGCCCGGCTGCACCTCCAGATTCAGCCCGTTCAGCGTGTTTTTGCCGCCGTCCTTGTATTGAAAATGCACATCCCGGAAGGAAAATCCTCCCTGCACGTCCGTCACTTCCCGCTTGCCCTCATTGCTCTCCACGTCGTCCGACAAGATCACCTCGCCGATGGAGGTGACGGACTCGATGCCCTTGGCGATGACCGGCACCAGCGTGATAATGGCCGACACCTGATTGACAATCGTCGCAAAATAGTTCTGGTAGAGCGCGATATCTCCCACCATAATCCGGCTCTGCAGCGCCAGATAGGCCGTAAATCCGAGACAGATCACCTGAAAAATCTGAAAGATCGCCCAGCCCACGGATCCGAAAAGCGCCTGCACCAGATCCAGCTTGTAGCCCTTCTCCGCAACGGCGAAAAGCTGGCCGCTCATCTTCCGCACCTCTTCCTCCTCCAGCGCGTGCGCCCGCGTCACAGGAATCAGCTCCACCATCTCCATCACCCGGGCGGAAGTCTCCTCCATCTCTTTTCTAAATTCCGCATTGCGCTTCTTCATCACATTGCGGAATGTCACCATGGAGACCGCCGCGATGGGCGTAGTCAACAGAAAGAACAAGAAAACCATAAAACTCTTGTTGATCGTCACCACCAAGGCCACAATGATATTCAGGGCAATGTTTAACACGTTCAGAAACATCTGGGTGGTGAGTCCCTCCACGGCCTCCACGTCGCGCATGATCTTGGACTGCAGCCGCCCCGAGCGCGTCTCCACATGATAGGCGATGGAAAGCTGTTGGAGCTTGCGGATCAAAGCCTTCCGCAGCCCCGTCTCCGCATAGCGCGTGGCTTGACTTTTGTAATCCGTATAGAGATAATTCATGGGGACGTTGAGCGAGATCAGCACCACCATCAGGATCGTATAGAAAAAGGTGTTGCGCAGACAGTCCGGATTGCCCGTGGTGATGTCGTTGATGATATTGGCCGTGACGATGGGAAGCACCCACACACAGGCGTGTTTGATAAAGAAAAACAGAATGGCCAGTACGAATTTGTGATAATTTCCCTTGTATACGCTCAACAGGATCCGCAGCGGATGCCCCTCATGTCTCCGGTAACACTCCGCAATCCAATTCTCCGGTTCAATTCCCTTGGGGGGTCTCATTTTCTTTTCAAACGAGTTTGCGCTCATAGCCTCCTCCGCATCCATGGTCAAGGTATTCCAGACTGGTCTTGATCTTGTCCAGCCCGTTCACTTCCAACAGCATACTGCAATCGCGGGAACCGTTCCGGCCGGTCAGTGCGTCCATGAGTTCCCAGTTGATCTCTCCACAGCCCAGCGCCAGATGCTCGTCGCGCTTTAAGTGATTGTCGTTCACATGATAATGGCGGATATGCGGGCCGAGCGCGTCAAACCACTGTTCCGGCTCCCCGGTCACCAGCATCATATGGGCGATATCCAGACAGACGCCGAACCGCTTCTCCTCCTTGAGCGCCTCCGCCAGATCGGCCAGCTCCAGAGGCGATTCGTCGAACATATTCTCACAGTAAATCTCAATGGCGTCATCCTGCGCCAACAGCGTCCGCATGGTGGCTTCCATGACCTCCAGCCAGTTGGAGCGGTATTTGCGGTCTCCCACCAGCCCCGGCGTCAACCCCGTGTGAAACACCACGCCCTTACATCCCAGCCGCCCGGCGATCTCCACCGACTGCTGCATACGATACAGGCTGTGTCTGCGGATTCCGCCGTCCCAGCTAAAAGGGATAATATCAAAGAACGCGCCGTGGAGGGTGTCCCGCCCCGCCGGTCTTCCCAGCCCTTGGTAAAGGGCAATCCGCCGCTCCAAAGCATCCTTGTCATCCAGCAGAGCCGGATCGAAGAAATCGTCATATTCAAACTGCAGGGAGCGTTCTGCGGCCAATTTCTCGTAAGCGCCGATCTCCCTTGCATCGGGAACAATATGCGTTATTCTCATTTTCGTAACCATGCCTTTCTGATTTCAGCCTTCTGATTCAGGCCTTCTGAATCTCAGCCTTCTGAATTTCAGCTTTCTGATTCAGGCTATCCTGCAGCCCTCTCATCTCATAATCCTGTTTTTCCTGTCTGCCTTATCCTTGCTCCTCCTGCGCTTCGGTCTGATGGAGCAGGGGAAGATCCTCCTCCAGTTCCGAGTAGGCCTCCTGAAACAGTCTGCGCACTTCCTCGTCGATCTTTCCCTTCTCGGCCATATCGGCCAGCATCTGGAACGCCTTATCGGCCTTGATCGATTTCTTGTAGGGTCTGTCGGCGCTGGTCAAGGCTTCAAACACGTCGATCACGGTGAGGATTCTGGCCTCAAACGGAATTTCATCCCCCTTAAGCCCTCTGGGATAACCGCTTCCGTCCAGATACTCGTGATGCGCCCCCGTCCATTGGATAATGTGGGGATACCGCTTTCCGAAATCCATTTTGGTCAGATACTTCTCCGTATATACCACATGGGAACAGATAATCTCCCGCTCCTCTTTGGTCAGATTGCCCGTCCGCACCGTCAGGCATTCCGTCTCTCCGGGCGTCAGATAAGGAATCTGCCTGCCGTCCGCCCCCTGATAGACACAGGCTGCCAGTTCGTTCACATAGTCTACATCCGCATCCTCCAAGGCGGGTTTTCGGTTGATTTCGTCGATCCGCGTCTTGGCCTGTTCCAGTTTCTCCCGGGCTGCTTCCCACACCTCACGGCCGATACGCCCCTCCAGAAAGTCGATTCGGTACAGGGCTGCCAAATGCGCAAACCGCTCAAACACCAAGGCCTGACCCGAGTCCAGACGGGTGGTTTTATTGATGACCTCATTGGGGATCACCATCTTGCCGATGTCATGCATCAGCGCAGCCATGAGCAGTTCGTCCCGCTCCTCCGCCGTGAAGTGATAGTCACACTGTCCCTCCTCATGCTTCCGGTTCATGTAATCCACTAAGATTTTCGCATAGAGATAGACATTTCTGGAGTGGTAATAATTGTAGGGAATGCGGGTGTCGATGGCGTCGGTGAACACCTGCGTGATGGTGAACATCAACTGTTCCATCTCCTGCACATATTTCATATTGGAGACCGCCACCGCGGCCTGAGAACCCAGAGACGCCAGAATTTTCTCGTATTCCTGTCTATAAGGAACCACACGGCCTTCCTCGTCCTGCGCGTTGAGCAGCTGCACCACGCCCACCAGCTTCTCCTCGTGGTTTACCAGCGGAAATACCAGCATGGACTGTGTATGGTAACCTGTCATGCTGTCATACTTCCTCGGCCCGCTGAAATTAAACTCCTCACAGCGGTAGACGTCGTCAATGTTCAGCAGCTTCCGGTGGATGGCGGAATAAGCGCAGACATTCGTCTCGTCCATCGCCACGGGCGGGTACTGCTCGCCGCTCATGCTCTTGCGGTTGACATGGCGCGACAAAGTCTTCGTGATACAGAACTTCAGCTGCTCCTCCTCATACAGATAGAGCGTTCCGCCGTCGCTCCGGGTCAGCTCCATCGCACAGTCCACAATCTTAGACAACAGCTCGTCATAATTCCGCTCTGCAGCCAGCAGAATGCCGATTTCCAGTATTTTATCTGCCTGTGTCCGTTCCATCTTGATCCCTCTCTCCGCTCTCTACTGCAAATACCTTGATTTTCTCCTGTTTTCCTTTCAGCGAATGTTCCCCCAGAAACGCCGCATGAAAACGATCTTTCACTTTCTCGTACATCTCTCCGCTCACCAGCACCTGACCGCCCTTGGCGATGCTCTCCAGCCGTTCCGCGGTGTTGACCGTGTCTCCGATAGCCGTGTAGTCCATCCGGAAATCGCAGCCGATGTTGCCCACCACGGCTTTGCCCCAGTGGACGCCCACGCCACAGGCAATCTCCAGCCCGAAATCGCGTTTCAGTTCTTCGTTGAGCCGCTCAACCGCACGCACGATGTCCAACCCCGTGCGAACCGCCTTGACCGGATAATCCGCCACATCCAGCGGCGCATTGTACACCGCCATCACAGCGTCCCCGATAAATTTGTCCAGCGTCCCTTCGTTCCGGAAAATCGCTTCCGTCACCTGCCCCAGATAGCGGTTTAAGATCTCCACAATCTCACCGGGGGAAAGGCTCTCGGACAAAGTGGTAAATCCCCTGATATCTACAAACAGCACTGCGATCTCTTGATTCCTGCCGCCCAGCTCCACCTGAAAATTCCTGTTCCTGCTAAGCTCTTCCACCACCTGCGGCGCCATGTAGGTGCGGAACACGTCCAGAATCTTCTTCCGCCGCAGACGCTCCAGAAAATAACCCGTCGCCACTTTGACCAGCATCGCGAGCGCCACGCCGAGCGCCGGAACCAGACAATGCCAATAGACGCCGCGCTCATAGAGAATCCGCGCCGCCGCCAGCAGAACGGCCTCTATACAGATTCCGCCCGCCATTCCGAATTGGAACCGGCAGCGTGAGACAAGCCACACATAGCCGCCCACCACCAGCGCGGCCAGCAATGCGCCCCACGCTGCGGGAAGCTCCCGAAACGTCCTGCCCTCCAGAAGCGCGTTGACGTGATTGGCCTGCCCTTCCACTCCATTCATAACCGTACTCCGCGCAATGGGTACCATATATTGATCCATCATGCCGGAACAGTAGGCTCCCACCAGCACGATACAATTCTGAAACACCCGGGTATCGCAGCGTCCCGCCGCCACATCCGCATAGGAATACACCTCATACATGCCCGGAGCGGCCGTATAATCAAAGCCATAGATTCCCCCCGCGTCCGTCTCCGGAACCCGGGCTGTCTGCCCAACGGCCTCCATGTACTGCGCATAGGTCTCATAGGCGAAATTGTAGGTGGTTCCGCCGTTCCAGTCCACCGACAGAAGGGCGCGGCGCACATAATTGTCCGAATCCTGCACGGTGTTGGTAAAGCCGTGGCCGCTCACTCTCCCCAGCGCTTCATACGGCACCTCCACCTGATTCACGTGCATGGTGTTCATCCTAAGGCTTCCGTCCGGCTGCTGTTCCAGCTTCGCCTCATAATCGATATAGGAAGCCATCACCACATGATCAAAGCCCGCAGCGGCTTCCGCCAACGCCCGGTCTCCCTCCTCGTCATGCGCGCCGAAATAATTGATATCGAAAGCGATCACCGCCGGAGCGTACTCCCTGTCCAGCGCATTGAGCAGATCCGCCGCCTGCTGTCTGCTCCATCCGGAAAAAGGCCCCAGCTCCTGCAGGGAGGCTTCGTCGATTCCGATGATTTTAATTCGGTTGTCCACCGGCTTCTCGTGGACAAACAGGCTGTCGCCCAGCCATAACTCCACACTTTCAAAGGGTGCCGCAAACGCAAGCACCCCAGCCAGAAGGCCGGACAAGACCGCAAGAAGCGCAAGCCTTGCCCGCTGTTTTGATTTCTTGTTCTCCGCCATGGTATTGTCCCGCTCTCTTATGATTTGGGCAATTCAGGTGTCGATCCCTCCACAATGCTGTTGCAGGGATAAGTCTTGGTTCCTGTCTTGTAAATATACGGATAATATTTTAATCCGTCCTTATCCTGCCAGATCGGATATAATATCAGGTTTTCTGTCACCACGTCTTTCTCATAATCCCACTCTCTGCCGCTCTCCGTACACCAGCCCACATTCACAAGGCTCGACTTCTCGGAAATCCATCCTTCGGGCGTCATCGTCACCGTGGCCGTCGTCGGTTTCTGCAGTTTGCTTCCGCCGGCAACGGAAGGATACTCCGACCCCCAGTTCGGCTCTGTATCCATAATGGTGGAATACCGGGTATTGTCCGTGGGATCCGTAGCCCACAGCGCAATATAGGGATAACAATACGCCACCGTGTATGTCCCGTCGGGAACCGTCGGTTCCGTCGGATCCGTAGGGTTCGTAGGCTCAGTCGGGGCTGTCGGATTTGTGGGTTCCGTCGGATCCGTAGGATTCGTAGGCTCGGTCGGGTCTGTAGGGTTCGTAGGCTCGGTCGGGTCTGTAGGATCCGTGGGGTCGGTCGGGTCTACGGGCTTCGGTTTCGGCTTTTTATGGGAGGAATCGTCCGAGTCATCCGAGTCGTCTTCCTCAGACTCCGGAACGGATTCCTTGGTTTCCTCCACCGAAGGCTCAGTCACTTTCTCCGGCACAGGCGCTTTCTTCTCCTTGGAAGGCTCAGAAGCCTTTTCGGAGGAAGGTTCCGCAGATCGGGATTCGGACTGTGAAGCCGCGGCGGATTCCTTGGATGAAGCCGTCTCTTCCACGGAAGAGGACGCCTCGGCCGAAGGCTCTGCAAGCGCAAGCTCCAGCTCTCTTCCATCCTGCGCAATCTTTTTCAGACGCTCCAGCATCTGCCCGTTCATCTGTGCTTCCGAGACGGCGCCTCTCTCCGTCACGAACTCGGGAGCATTTCCCCCCGTAAATTCCGTGTATTCCCCGGCCTGATACAGGCTGGGTTCCTTCCCGTCCAGCGCCACGGCCACACAGCCGTCATACACCAGAACGGAGATATTTCCATCCTCGTTTTTGCGCACCTCAAACACCGTTCCTCTGACAGACATGGTTGCGTTCGGCGTTACGATGTCAAAAGTGGAATCCGATCCCAAGGGATTCTGAATCTCATTGAGTACGCTGCCCGCTTCCAGCTGGATGGAGGTCTTGGATGCAGACTCGTCTCCCTCCGCATTCACTTTCATGGCTCCGTTCTCGCCCAGCATCACATATTTATCCGTATCCAGACGCAAGACCACATAGGCGTCCTTGCCCGTGGCCAGATAATCGCCGGAGACCAGATTCATATTCACCGATGCGCTCAGATTGCTGATTCCCTCTCTGTCAATGGTCACTGTTCCGTCCATCTCCACAATCTTGATGGAGCGGTAGGTCTGATTCCGGCCGTTCCAGATCAATACCCCCGCGACAATAGCAATCAACACAATTACCGCAGCGGAGACTGCCATGATGTTCCTCTGACTCATTCTCTGTTTCATGCTGCATGTCCTGCCTTTCTGATTCCAATCTTTCCTATTTTTCCAATTTTTCTTTTTCCGTTTTCCTGTTTTTACAAATCTTTCCGGCCGCTTTCTGCTTCTGACCGCTCTCCGCTGTTTTCCAATTCATAGGCTTACTATTTTACTATAAGCCTAAAAGTAAATATTTGTCAATTCCTTAGTTATTCCGCTGCCATTTACCCTATTATAAGATATCGGCATCAAAATGCAATCTCACAAGAGGGAAATTTCATAATTCAGAAATTATAGGATTCAGAAATTCCATCCTTCAGAAGACCCTACAAATGCCCGAAACGGCAAAAAGAGGAATGCCCGAAAGCATCCCCCTCGCTGCCAATCTGATGTTTAGTTGTTGATCAGTTTGTCTTCCTCGTTGTTCCAGCTGTAGAGCTTGCGCACCTCCTCGCCTACCTTCTCGGCGGGATGCTCGCTTGCCAGCTTTCTCATAGCCTTGAAATGCACCTGCTTGCCCGCGGGGGACATATCCAGCAGGAATTCCTTGGCGAACGTGCCGTCCTGAATGTCGCTCAGAATCTTCTTCATGGTCTTCTTGGTCTCTTCGGTGATGATCTTCGGACCGGTGATGTAATCGCCGTACTCGGCGGTGTTGGAGATGGAATATCTCATGCCCGCAAAACCAGACTGGTAAATCAGATCCACGATCAGCTTCATCTCATGGATGCACTCGAAATATGCGTTTCTGGGATCATATCCGGCCTCGACCAAAGTCTCGAATCCGGCCTGCATCAAAGCGCAGACGCCGCCGCACAAAACGGCCTGCTCGCCGAAGAGATCCGTCTCAGTCTCCGTGCGGAAATTGGTCTCTAAAACGCCCGCTCTCGCGCCGCCGATTCCCAGCGCGTAAGCCAGCGCAATATCCTGTGCCTTGCCTGTTGCGTCCTGCTCCACGGCGATCAGACAGGGAACGCCTTTGCCGGCCTGATACTCGCTTCTCACGGTATGGCCGGGTCCCTTGGGCGCGATCATGGTCACATCCACATTGGCGGGAGGCACGATGCATCCGAAATGAATATTGAAGCCATGGGCAAACATCAGCATATTGCCCTCTTCCAGATTCGGCTCGATGTCCTTCTTGTAAAGATCGGCCTGCTTCTCGTCATTGATCAGGATCATAATGATATCGGCCTTCTTGGCAGCCTCGGCCGCGGTATATACCTCAAATCCCTGCGCCACAGCCTTGTCCCAGGACTTGGAACCCTGATACAGGCCGATAATCACATGACACCCCGAATCCTTCAGATTCAGCGCATGTGCGTGTCCCTGACTGCCGTAGCCGATGATAGCGATGGTCTTGCCCTCGAGCAGAGAGAGATTACAGTCCTCCTGATAAAAAATCTTTGCCATTTGTTCATTCCTCCTTCATGTTTTGAAACTGCTTTGTGGAACTGCTTCCGATAATGATAATAACGCTGATAATAAAGAACACAAAATACTAAAAATAAACATCTATAACTGATAGGAGTTCTCTCCTAGAGCTAACCTTTTGTCGGAACCCGCCTACATCCCGCCATTCCGAACGATGACCACCGCCAGCCGCCTCACAGCATCGTCACATTTTCCATTCCACGGCCAAGTCCCGCAATGCCCGTCCGCGCGATCTCAAGGATCTCATAGTCATCCAGCAGGGCGATAAACGCGTCGATCTTGGACTGGTTGCCCGTAAGTTCGATAATCATGCATTCCGGCGCAACGTCAATGATCTTGGCTCTGAAAATATCCACGACTGCCGAGAGGCTCTGCCGCTTCTCCGCCGCCACCTTCACCTTGATCAGCACCAGCTCCCTGTAGACGCTCTCCTCGGGCTTCAATTCCTTGATATCCCGGATATCCACCAGCTTGGCCAGCTGCTTCTCGATCTGCTCCAGAATCTCGTCGTCTCCGCTCGTCACGATGGTGATGCGCGTGTATCTGGAATCCGCCGTCACACCCGCGGTGATGCTCTCTATATTATACCCTCTGCGGGAAAAAAGCCCCGAAATCCGGCTCAGCACCCCGGAGGTATTGTCAACCAACAACTGAAACACTTTCTTCTGCATGGCAATTCCTTCCCGACGCAGACTCCTGTGAACCGCGTCCGTCCTTTGGCGCAGCCGCACGGGAAATCCGCCCGCGCCTCTCTGCGCCGCCAAATTATACTATAGCAAGTTAAAGCGTTAATGTCAATATGATAGCAACCCCAATATATTATCCCAGAAATTCTCCAGCTTCCCCAGATTCTGCGCCACAACACTGAAAGAGGCATTTTTGCTGCCGACATAACTGCCGCCGTCTTTGGCCTTGACGATGACCGTCGCCTTGCCCTTCTCAATGTTGTTCAGGAACTCCACGGAGAAATTCTCGTCCAAATCCCAGTTTCCGCTTTCGTCAGGCTGCAGTATCTTAGTATCCGTGCGGCTGATCTTCAGCTCTATGCACTCGGGATATACGGCCTCTCCGGTATACTCGACTTTGCTCTGCTTCCCGCCGCCCGCAGAACGGAAGGTTACTTTCGCCTTCGAGATGTCCGCCTGTTCGTTACTCTTCCTACACACCCTGAACGCCCCGGACGCATAAGTTGTCTCCGCATAATTGCCTTTTCCGGTCACCTTCACATAGACGGTCCGGTATGGCTCGTCAGCCCCTAGCTCCACCTGATTCTGTTTGTTCATGGGCTGATCTTTCATCCCTTGGTCGAGGAAATATTCCACCTTGTAGTCGGAAGTCTTCAACGCCACGTCTGTGCCCTTATGGATGACATAGACAGAGGACTTGTAAACACCCTTTTTATTGTATACCTTATCGAGGGCAGCTACGGTAACCGTATCGTTATTCAAGGGCGCTTTCTCAATGGTAAAGGATTTTCTCACCGCCGCATTGCCCTTATAGTTGCCCAGAAAGGTCACGGTGTACTTAGCCTTCTCTACCCCGGCTTTCTTGTTGCCGCTGTAGGTCACCTTGTAGTCTCTGCCCTGTTCCAGCTCTTTGTCGAACTCCCGATCTTTCACCGTAATCTGATCGTCAAAAGTAACGCCTGCGCTGTCAAACGTGCAGACCACACGGCCGTCCTTTTCCAATTGGTTCGCCACATCCAATGTCGCCGTTCTGGGCCGGATGGTATAGGACTTCGTCACGCTGCCCGTGTAGGCTCCCAGACCGATCACGGTAAACTTCTGGGTTCCCGCGGTGGTCTTATCGCCATAATATACAATCGTGTAAGCCCCCTTCACGTCCGTAATGTCCTCTTTGCCCGCCTTCACGGTCACGGCAGCGGGCGTATGCTCCTCTCCGTCATAGAAAATATTCTCTTTTCCCACCGTCACAGAAGTAATTTTCTTCAGATCGGTTTTCGCTGCCACTTCAATATTCAGGCGAAGCTCACCCTGATAATTGCCGTTGCTTTTTGCGGCGATGACAATCGTCTTATCCGCTGTGTCCGCCGTGAATCTCACATTTGCTTTATCAATGGTATAGTCCTTGCCGCCCAGCTTCATGCCATTATAGATCAACACCGGACTCGCCTTAGCGCCGCTTGCCACCAGAATGGTATTCTCGGACCCCTCCACAAGGCCGCCTACGGTCACATCGCTCAGCGAGCGCTGCGCAATCGTAAACGTGGTACTGCTCTTGCCGGTGAACCTGCCCTTGCCGGTAACGGTAATCGTAGGCATTTTCTTCTTGGCGGTGGCGGCGGTTACCGCCTTCACGTTGTTGCTGTATTTCACGGTGTAATCCACACCTTCCGCCAGCAATCTGTCGCCGTTGTATACTGCGATTTCGGGCTTGATCGCACTTCCGTCGTAAATATAAGTCTTATCGGGCCAAACCAATTCCACCCGAAGTCCCTTTTTGGGTTCAACAGGCGGATCTACAATCGGCGGATCAGCTTTTTTCTCCGCATACAGATCAATGCTCTCCGCCAGTCCGGTAGGGAACCATTGATAGGCCGCGCCCTCCTCGTCATACATTTCAGGCAGGGGCAGCGCAACCTTCTCCAGCTACAGATTCGCAAACGTTTTGAGCGTCTTGACGCCAACGCAGCCGTCAAACATTTCGCTCATATCCGTGACCGATCGGATATCCAGATCGGTGATACCGCTGCAGCCGTAAAACATGCGGCTCATATCCGTGACCTTCCCCGTGTCAAATTCGGACAGGTCAATCTCCGTGATGTTGCCACAGCCTTCAAACCAACCGGCAGTGGAATCTATATTGCCGGCGGTGACCTTCACCTTTGTAAACTGATCCTTCAGCCCCTTCCAGATCTCGCCGGTAGGACTCGGAGCGCCCTCAAACTTGACGCCGTATATCAACAGCGTTCCGTCGAAGCCAATCGCCCGCTTGACCCCGAACTCACTCCCATCCTCATAGCGATACAAAAGAATGCTCTCTGCAAGCCTGATGGGAAAGAATTCATAGACCGTGCGGTCCACTCCCTGCATCTCCACGGGCAGCGCAACTTTCTGCCGCAGATTCGGAAAGGTTTTGAGCATCGTGATACCGGTGCAGCCGTCAAACATACGCCTCATATCCGTGACGGTCCCCGTGTCAAATCCGGACAGGTCAATCTCCGTGATGTTGCTGCAGCCTTCAAACCAGCCGACCGTGGAATCAATATTGCCGGCGGTGATCACTACTTTTGTAAAGTCATTTTGCCGCTCGAGCCAGCGCATACGGAGTTTCGGGGTGTCCGCAAGCTTCTCCCCCGATATTGTCAGCACGCTGTCCGACGTGATCTTCCATGTGACCCCGGACTCGCTTCCGGAGTAAAGCACGGCGACGTCCGCACTCGGATCGTCCGACGTTCCTGAAGCCACCGGATAACTCCCCTCGTCCGCCTCCGCGATTCCCGATACGTTTTCCTCCGGCCTGTATGCATCCCCGGAGTCTCCCTCCGCCCTGACATAATTCCCGTTGGTAAGTACCAGCGCAGCCGCCAAAACCCATGCCAACATCCGTCTTGCACTTTTCATGTTCCTATCCCCCCTGTTGAAACGATTTGTGATACTCAGTCGTCATTTTCCATACACTTTGAGAGCGCCAGCGTCCCCGTGCGGGCGACCTCTACGATGCTGATGCTCTGCAGCAGTTTCAAAAACAGCCGGATCCGCTCGGGCGTGTCGCAGACCTGAATCATCATAAAATGCTTGGACATATCCACGATCTCCGCCTTCATGATATCGCACAGCTCGGTGATATCCCGGCGGTTGTTTTTATTGTATTTTACCTTGACCAGCATCAGCTCTCTGGTGATGCATTGGTGTTCCTGAAACGTCTTGACCTTGATGACGTCCAGTTTCTTGTTGAGCTGTTTCTCGATCTGTTCGATGGTGCGCTCGTCTCCGCTGGACACAATGGTCATGCAGGAGACGTCCGGCGCGTCCGTCTCTCCCACGGCAAGCGAATCAATATTAAAACATCTTCTGGAGAACAGCCCGGCAACCTTGCAGAGTACGCCGGAACGGTTCTCCACCCAGACAGAATAAATTCTTTTCTTCATATCGGATTCCTCTCTCTACGCAATGACGCTTTGCCAAAGTCGGCATTTGACAGATGTCTGCTCCCTATCTGCATCTCTTCCCACCTTCATTTCACCAGATCCATGGGGTCAATCAGGCATTCCAGCAGCATGGGCTCGTCCTTTGCCAGAAATGCGTCGATGGTCTCCTCCGCCCGGCTCATATCGCCAAGCCGCAGGAACGGCAGGTCATAGGCCGCCGCCAGCTTCTCCAGATCCGGACTGCCGGAGAGATCCACCACGGAATAATTGTCTTTATAGGTATAGTGCTGATACTCCCGCACCATCCCCAGATAGTTGTTCTTCAGGACGATGATCTTCACCGGAATCTTGTGCTGTCTCATGGTGGCCAGCTCCATCATGGACATCTGAAAGGAACCGTCGCCGCACACTGCGACCACCTGCCTGTCCATGGCCGCCACCTTGGCTCCCATGGCCGCGGGAATCGAATAGCCCATGGTTCCCATGCCGCCCGAGGTCAGGAACTTGCCCTTTTTGACGATATGATAGGTGCAGGACCAGATTTGATTCTGTCCCACATCCGCCACATAGACGGCGTCCTCCTGCATTTTCTCCGAGAGCATGGTGATAAACGCCGCGGGATCCACATAGGCAGGGTTGGGCGTGCGCTTTTGCCCCATGGTATCCCGATACCCGTTCAGCACATGGATCCACTCTTCGCATCCGCACCGGAATTCCTCTTTCTCCAAATCCTCGAAAATATGCTTCGCATCGCCCACCAGAGGGATGGTCGGCCCGGCGTTCTTGCCGATCTCCGCAGGATCCACATCGATATGCACCAGCACCTTGTCCTTCGTGATCAGATCCGGCTGATTCACGGCTCTGTCCGCCACTCTGGCTCCCACCATAATCAACAGATCGGACTCGTTCATGGCGCGGTTGGCATAGGCTCTGCCGTTGTTGCCCACCATCCCGAAATACAGAGGATGTCTCGAGGGCATGATGCCGATGCCCATCATGGTGGACACCACGGGAATCCCATGTTTCTCCGCAAATGTCCTAAGCTCCTGCTGTGCCTCCGCCAAGAGTACGCCGCCGCCCGCACAGATGATCGGGTGTTTCGCCCGCTCCAGCTCTTTGACCACCTTCTTGATCTGCACGGCATTGCCCTTCACCGTGGGCTTGTAGGTGCGCAGGGAGATCTCCTCGGGATATTTAAACTTGGCGATGGCCGCGTTCTGAACGTCGATGGGGATGTCGATCAGAACCGGGCCTTTCCGTCCGGTGTTCGCAATATGGAACGCCTCCTTGAAAATCCGGGGAATCTCGTTGACGTCCTTCACCAGATAACTGTATTTTACAAACGATTCCACCGCCCCGGTAATATCCGCCTCCTGAAAGACGTCGCTTCCGAGAAGCTCGCTGTTCACCTGCCCCGTAATGCAGATCAGGGGAATGCTGTCCGCAAAGGCCGTGGCGATTCCGGTGATGACATTGGTCGCCCCGGGGCCGCTTGTGACCGCGCAGACGCCGGGCCGCCCCGTGAGCCGGGCCACGCCGCTCGCCGCATGTGCCGCATTCTGCTCCGTGCGGATCAGAATCGTGCGGATGGGCGAATCCAGAATACTGTTATAAAAAGGACAGATCGCAACGCCCGGATAGCCGAACACGGTGGTGACGCCCTCCGCCTCCAGACATTTGACAATGGCATCTGCTCCAATCATACTTCTTCCTCCTTCTTGGAGATTTTGAATCTCAGTCATGTAATTTTTATTCTAACACACTTGCGGCCTCCGCTTCAAGTATTATAAATACTCGCTTATCAGTTTGTAGATATTTGCTTATCCATTCATGCGTCTTCCGTGCCGCCGATCAGGCGTTTGGCCAGATTGACGGCGTCCGCCGCATCCTTGGAATAGCCGTCCGCCCCGATTTCGTCCGCATATTCCTGTGTGATGACCGCGCCGCCCACCATGATTTTGACGGAGAGGCGCTCTCTCCTTGCGCACGCTATGACCTCCCGCATCCGCTGCATGGTGGTGGTCATCAGCGCCGACAGCGCGATGATCCGGGCATGATGCTCCTTTGCCGCCTGAACGATCTGCTCCGCGGGGACGTCCTTCCCCAGATCAATCACCCGGAATCCGTAGTTTTTCAGCATCAACGCCACCAGATTCTTACCAATGTCATGAATGTCCCCCTCTACGGTGGCAATGACCACCACGGGCAGCTCTCCGCCCTCCGTCCGCTTTAACAGCAGCGGCTCCAGCACTTCGATAGCGTTCTTCATGGCTTCCGCTCCGGCGATCAGCTGGGGCAGGAAGTATTTCCCTTGGTCAAAATACGCGCCCACTTGATTGATGGCCGGAAGAAGCACCTCGTTCAAGAGATCGTCCGGTTTCTCTCCGGCATCCAGAGCCGTCTGCGTCAGCTTGGCGCTTCCGTTCCGATTGCCCTTTAACACCGCATGGTAAAGCGCGTCGCGATGCGGCTGTGCCGGCGCACCTCCCGCCGCACCGGCTCCATAAGCCGCTGTGGCGGACTTCGCCGAATTTTTCGCCGCCGAAATCTTCCCGCCGGAGGACGCCGTGACTGCCGCGGTTCCTTCCGCTGTAACGGCAGCCTTCCCGTCCGCAGGCACAACGGCAGCTATTGGTGCCGCTGGTGCCGCCATGGCCGCCGCTTCCCGTCTCTCCTTCACTTCCCCGGCAAGCTCAATATAGTGCATGTCCGCACCCTCTTTATCGAGCAGCAGATCCGTGGCCGCCGCGCAGCACATCAGCAGTTCCTGCGAGGGATTGGCGATGGCCATGGTGAGTCCCTCCCGGATGGCAAGCGCCAGAAACGCCGTGTTGACGAAACTCCTCTCCGGCATCCCGAAAGAGATATTGGACAGGCCGCATATGGTGGCAAACCCCTGCTCTTTGCAGTAGCGGATCGTCTCCAGCGTCTCCAGCGCCGCGCGCTTGTTGGCTCCCACCGTGGCCACCAGCCCGTCCACCACAATATCCTCCTTCCGCATCCCCAGCTCATAGGCTCTTTCGCTGACCGCCCGGATGATCCCGATTTTCTCCTCCAGACTCTGCGGCAGTCCCTCGTCGGAAAGGGGCAGCAGAATGAACATCGCGCCATATTTTGCCACGATGGGCAGAAGCTTTTCAAACTTTTCCTTCTCATACGAGACGGAATTGACCAGCGCCCGGCCGGGATAATAGCGCAAAGCCGCCTCCAGCACGTCCACATGACTGGAATCCAGTGACAGAGGCAGGTTTGTCACGCCGCCCACCTCTTCCAGCACACGCAGCATCATGGCTTTCTCGTCGATTCCGCTCATCCCCATATTGATATCCAGAATCTGCGCGCCGCGCGCCTCCTGCTCTTCCGCAAAATGAACCGCCCGCTCCGTGTTCCCCTCCCGAAGCTCCGCCTGCAAAGCCTTCTTGCCCGTGGGATTGATGCGCTCCCCCACCACGATAAAATGATGTTCCAAGCCGAACTCCACCGTCATCCGTTCGCTGGAAAGATAACGCACACCCTCCGGACGGCGCGGAACTTCCACGGCTTTTGTGATTTCTGCTCCTTTGCTGATTCCTTTTCTGATTCCTTCTCTGATTCTTTCGCTTTCTCCCAAACGCTCCCGCAAAGCCCGGATATGTTCCGGCGTGGTGCCGCAGCAGCCGCCCAGCAGAGTCGCTCCGGACTCATATAAACGGCACATCCCCTCGGCAAATTCCTCAGCTCCCATCTGATAATAGGTGCGTCCCTCTGCATCCAGAGCAGGAAATCCTGCATTTGGTTTGGCAATGATCGGTATTTGCGTAACAGAAGCCATCTCCTGCAAGATTTCCTGCATTTTATCCGGTCCCGTGGAACAATTCACTCCCACGGCACAGGCTCCCAGACTTTCCGCCACCACCGCCGCCGTCCGGGCGTCCGTTCCGTACAGCATTCTCCCCGCAGGCTCAAACGTAAAACTCACCATCACCGGGAGGGAGCAGACTTCTTTGGCGGCGATCAGCGCCGCTCTGGTCTCCGCAAGACTCATCATGGTCTCCACCACCAGCAGATCCACCCCCGCCTCCGCAAGCATCCGGATCTGTTCCTTATAGACGTCAATCAAAGTCTCCGGCTCCATGGTTCCCATGGGGCGCAGCTGCTCTCCCGTCATGGTGAGATCCCCTGCCACATAGACTTTCCGCCCATCGGCCGCCCGGGCGGCCTCCGCAGAAATGGCCGTCAGCTCCCGGATCATGCGCTCCATCCGGCCGTCAAGGCCATACTCCGCCAGTTTGATGCGGTTGGCGGTAAAAGTCGGCGCATACAGGATCTCCGTCCCCGCCTCCACATATCGTTTCTGCAAATCAAGCATGACGTCCCGGTGTTCCAGAATCCACTGTTCCGGGCAGACGCCGGAAGGCATACCCGCGCATACCAGATTGGAGCCGGTTGCGCCGTCCAGATAGATGATTTGGCGGTCTGCCCATTTTTCAAATTCTGCTCTTGTCATGTTGTTCCCTCTCACATCTGTTTATCATATAGCACCAAGTTATTATACCATGTCTGCCCCTGCTCCGCAAATACAGATGAATACTTCTTAAGATTTTCGATAGAGGTTGCGGACGGCATGAAATTGTGATAAATTTTATAAGAGATTTTCCGATCAATACTTGCACTCAAGGGAGGAATCTATTTTGCATACAATCCGAAAGCGCATCAAACAAAAAAGTATTTCATGTTTACCTGCGCGCACATGTTTACCTGCATGGCTGCTGGCCGCCATTTTGTTCACGGGATGCGGCACGCCGCAGGAAACATTGCAGTTTCAGAAAGAAATGGACGCATTCTGCACTTCGGTGTCGGAGCTGAACGAATCCATCAATCAAATCGACGCAGAGGCTGACAATGCCGTATCGCTTGCACTGGCCTATCTTGACCAGCTCGACGAAGCGTTTCAGGATTTTGCCGAGATGGATTTTCCGGAGGAATACGACTATCTGGAATCGCTCGCCGACGAAGCCGCATCCTATATGCAGGAAGCCGTCCAAAGCTATCACGAGGCCTATGCGGACGGCGGTTATGACCAAGACAACGCCGACTATGCAAGAGAAAATTCCGCGCGGGCTTTCAAGCGGGTGCAGGTCATTCTAAGCATCCTGCGCGGCGAAGATCCCTCCTCCGGCCAGACGACGCAGCCGGACTCCGGCGAGGAATCCGCGCCCTGAAATCAAACAACGGATGTCAGGCTCCGCCAAACATCCTTATGTTAAACGAAAAGGCTGTTGTGCAGATTACACAACAGCCTTTATGTAGTCGTCCTATTCGCCTGACTGCCGATTCCCTAGAAAACGATCCATTTCCTGCGAACGGCGGTCTGATTCTTTCTTACATTCTTGAATCTTTCATTCCTTATTTCAGCAGATGAATCTTGCCGATCAGAGGAAGCTCCTTATCCTCGTCCTTGCAGGCGTATACGATACCCATGATCGCAAATACGAAAATAGCGATGTCGCCGATGCAGGCAATAATCAATCCAACTACAGGGATAATTGCAATCACATTCAGAACCACGGTACAGAGGAACAGTACCAGACCCTGATTCAAATGCACTTTGGCGCCTTCTTTGTCTCCTGCGAGGAATGCGATCAGCCAGAAAATGAGGCCAAGATACGCAAAAATACTTGTTACTTTCTTGTTCATAATTTTCTCCTTTTCCGCCCTTGAGGCTGTAAACATTTCATACAATGAATACTATATCGCATGTCAGGGCTTTCGTCAATACAAAATTTTAAGAAAAAATTTCCTTTTTGTTTATAAATGTTAAGCAAAAAATAAGAATTACATTACAATTCCGTATCCGAACTTTAACACGTTTTTCACCACGCAGTTCAAGACCAGCACCACCAAGCATCCATACATAATCCACGGCTCGAACAGCATCCCGCGGATCCGGGGGACGTGAAGTTTCTCCAAAGTATGGCTGATCATATACCATGCGTACATGATGATGATGTAGAGCAGCATCGGATGATACCATGCCGCCAATAGAATCTCACCGTGAACCAGCGCCTTGAGCGCTCTTGTGCCGCCGCATCCCGGGCAGTAAATCCCCCAGAACTTCCAGAACATGCACTCCCCGCGGGGAAGGAGCGGCAATATCCATTCTACCAGAATATAGGCCGACGCCAGCCCCACGGGAAGCATTACAAGTCCTGTGCGATACAGAACCTCTTCTGTACTTAATTCCTTTAATTCTTTTTTGGTCATTCTTTTTTGATCATTCTTTCATTCTAATCCGTTCATATGATCCACATTGGCAGGGACAGCGATTACATATCCAGCATCGCAACGCCGCCAGCCAGAATCCAATAGATCAGCGAGAACACATTCAGCACCATACCGATGATCGAGCAGACTAAACCTGCCGTTCCCACGCCCGTCTGCTTCTGCTTGTTCCCGACAATCGACATGATCAATCCTGCGATCGCAAAGATGATACCGCCGCCGCAGCAGCATGTGAGTACAATTGATACGATACCCATCACCAAACCTGCGATAGACATGCCCGGCGTCGTGTTCGACTGCTCTTCCACCACAGGGGCTGTGTACATGCTTCCGCCGTACTGGCTGGTGTTGTCCTGATAATTGCCCGTCGTTCCCTGCGTGTAAACATTCTGCGTGTTCTGCTCATTCTGTTCATTCTGAAAATTCTGTCCGTCCATTCCGTCTCTCCTTTTATTTTCCTTTAAATTATATGATTCCATCCGGCCTTTTACGCCTGATTAGACGCAATGCCTGAAAGGATCCGTTAAATTTTGAAAGTCTGTATGCTCTTTGCCAGACTCTCCGCCTCCCCGGCCATATCGGCCGCATTTGCTTCCATGTCGTGCATCAGCGCCGTCAGCTCCTCGACGGAAGCGTTGATCTCCTGCGCTGCCGCAGCATTGGATTCCGAGGTATCTCCCAAAGTTTCCACCTCATCCGAAATATTGCTGATTTCCTTCACGGTGTTCTCCACCGCCTTGTCAATCTGAGCGACTCTCACGCCGATCTCTTCAATATCCGCGTTGACGCTCTCGAAGGATTTGATGGTCTCCCGGATCGCCTGAATATTGTTGTCGTTGTTGACCACCACTTCCTCGATGCTGTCCTCGCACTCCTTGAAGTCGTAGGTGATATTGTCGATAATGACTTTGATTCTCGTCAGATCCTCGCTGGTTTTCTCACTCAGATCCCGGATGCTTCCTGCCACCACCGAGAATCCGCGTCCTGTCTCTCCCGCTCTGGAAGCCTCTATAGATGCGTTTAGGCTTAAAAGTTTTGTCTGGGAAGCAATCTCATCGATGCTCTTCACGATGTCAACCATCTGGGCAATGACCTCATTGGTCGCCTTGATCTTCGCCGCAATGCCTCTGACGCTCTCCGTCATATTCTGGCTGCTCTCGTTCACAGACTCAATCTTCCCCTTCATACTGACGTCGCTCTCACCCAGCCGCTCCGAGCAGTCCACAATATTGGCAATGGAGCGCTCGATGTCGTTGCTGCTCTCCTGCATCAGGCTGACGGAAGCGTTCACATCGCTGACCACCTGCGCCATCTGGGTGCTTCCCATGGCAACTTCCTCGATGGCCTTGGAAATCTCCAGCGAAGCGTTCAGCGTGGACGCCGTCTTATCCTTGAGATCCTCCGCCGTTCCGCGCACATTGCCGCCAACGGTCGTAATTTTGGTCACCACACTGTTCAGATTGCCCAGCATCTTCTTGACGGAGCCGTCTATCTTGGCCACCTCGTCAAAACCCTTCATCGGCTCCTGACTGCCGGTCAGATCTCCGGCCGCCACCGCGTTCACCGTCTCACTCACCCGAAGAACGGTTCGTGCGATCCTGCCCGCCACCAGATACACCACCACGGCGGAAACCGCCAAGACAACGACTCCCATGCCGAGAATAGCGCCCATCAGTTGGTATAGCGTGTTCTGAACATCCGCCTGCGGCTTGCCCGAGAAGACCATGCCGTCCTCCGTGGGAATATAATACCCGTAATACTTTACGCCGTTCACATTCACGTCGGTGCTGAAATACTCTTGATTCCCGTCGATTACCGCCGCCACAACTTCGGGGGAAGCCTTCGTGCCGACGGCTCCCTCGATGGAGCTTTCCACGCGCATGTCTCCCTCAAAGACGGTAATGTCCACATCCGAATCCTTGAAGGCGTCAATTTCGTTGCTGAGATATCCGTTTAGCGCGATATTAAGCTGCGTCCGGTTTGCCTCAACCAGCGCCGCTTTCGCCATGAACATTGCGTAAACACTGACGATCACGCTCAATATCACCAAGGGAATGAGGGTCAATGCAATCAGTTTACCTTTTAAGCCTACCTTCATCTCTTTTCCTCCTAGAATTTTCCGGCGTTTGCTGCCTCCTCTATGGATACTGCCACCGCAACCGTCATACCTACCATGGGGTTATTGCCCGCGCCGATCAGTCCCATCATTTCCACATGGGCGGGAACGGAGGACGAGCCTGCGAACTGTGCGTCGGAATGCATACGTCCCAAGGTATCCGTCATGCCATAAGATGCGGGGCCTGCAGCCATGTTGTCGGGATGAAGCGTGCGCCCGGTGCCGCCGCCGGATGCAACGGAAAAGTATTTCTTGCCCTGCTCGATGCACTCCTTCTTATAAGTACCTGCAACGGGATGCTGGAATCTGGTGGGATTGGTGGAATTGCCGGTGATGGAAACGTCCACGCCCTCCTTGTGCATGATCGCAACGCCCTCGCAGACGTCGTTTGCGCCATAGCAGTTGACTTTCGCGCGCAGTCCCTCGGAATAGGACTTGCGGAACACTTCTTTCACCGTGTTGGTATAGGGATCATACTCGGTCTCAACGAACGTGAATCCGTTGATGCGGGAAATGATCTGCGCAGCGTCCTTGCCCAGACCGTTCAGGATCACTCTCAAGGGTTTCTTGCGGACTTTATTGGCTTTCTCCGCAATACCGATCGCGCCCTCGGCTGCCGCAAAGGACTCGTGACCCGCCAGAAAGCAGAAACACTCGGTCTCCTCCTCCAGAAGCATCTTGCCCAGATTGCCGTGGCCAAGGCCTACCTTGCGGGTGTCCGCAACGGATCCGGGAATACAGAACGCCTGAAGTCCCTCGCCGATTGCAGCTGCCGCATCCGCCGCTTTTCTGCAGTCTTTCTTGATCGCAATGGCTGCGCCTACCGTGTACGCCCAACATGCGTTTTCAAAACAGATGGGCTGGATGCCCTTGACTTGGTTGTAAACGTCAAGTCCCGCATCCTTCGTAATCTTCTCGGCCTCCTCGATGGAAGAGATACCGTAACCGTTCAAAACGGAATTGATTTTGTCAATTCTTCTTTCATAGGATTCAAATAATGCCATCTTGTGTGTCCTCCTTCTCTTATTCCTGTCTGGGGTCAATAATCTTTACAGCGTCAGCTACGCGGCCATACTGTCCTTTGGCCTTCTCATATGCGGTATTGGGATCATCGCCCTTCTTGATGAAGTCGGTCATCTTGCCAAGACTCACAAACTGATACCCGATAATCTGATCCTCTGCGTCCAGAGCGATACCGGTCACATACCCTTCCGCCATCTCCAGATAGCGGGGGCCTTTCTTCAAAGTGCCATACATGGTGCCGACCTGACTTCTGAGTCCTTTGCCCAGATCCTCAAGTCCTGCGCCGATGGGCAGGCCGTCCTCGGAGAATGCGCTCTGGGTGCGCCCGTAAACGATCTGCAAAAACAGCTCTCTCATGGCGGTGTTGATCGCGTCGCACACCAGATCTGTATTCAATGCCTCCATCACGGTCCTCCCCGGAAGGATCTCAGCCGCCATGGCTGCGGAATGGGTCATGCCGGAACAGCCGATGGTCTCCACCAGAGCCTCCTGAATAATTCCCTCTTTCACATTCAAAGTCAATTTGCAGGCGCCCTGCTGAGGGGCGCACCAGCCGATGCCGTGTGTCAGGCCGGAAATATCTTTGACATCTTTTGCCTTCACCCATTTTGCCTCCTCGGGAATGGGCGCACAGCCGTGGTTCACACCCTGTGCTACGGGACACATCTCTTCAACTTCTTTTGAATAAATCATGCGAAATCTCCTTTCAAATCTCTTTCTGGTGATACTTTTGATGCTTTATCAGGGATACCTGTCTCCCCTTATTTATGTACTGCCAGAACTACACTTCTCCATTTTAACATAAACAGAGCGGTTTTGGCAATATTTTATCGAATAAACAAAAATAATGCGACAGGTTATTCCGTAATCCGGCAAGTCACGCCACCGAAGAACGGATATTGCGCTTCAGACCCACTTTCGTTTGGATAAAAACGCAACGGACACATAAGGTGCCTAAATACGGCACCTAAGTGCCGGCGTTTTTATACAGTCTTCACCGCAATATCTGTTCTCCGGCGTCCGAAACTGTACTGTCGGAATAGCCGCTACGCTAAGATCATCCTGTCGTACAACGACAGCCCGCTACGCTAAGATCATCCTGTCGTTGGCGAGTTCGCCGCCACTGGCCTCCTCGAACTTGGCCAGCAGGTCTTTCACGTGCAGGGAGCGCTTCTCCTCGCCCGCCACGTCGTAGATGATGTGTCCCTCATGCATCATGACCAGACGGTTGCCGTGAGCGATGGCGTCCTTCATATTATGGGTGACCATCATGGCCGTCAGATGGTTTTCGCTGATGATCTGCTCGCTGATCTCCAGCACCTTGGCCGCGGTCTTGGGATCGAGCGCCGCAGTATGCTCGTCTAACAGAAGGAGTTTCGGCTGTTTCAGGGACGCCATGAGCAGCGTGACCGCCTGTCTCTGTCCGCCGGAGAGAAGCCCCACCTTGCTCGTCATGCGCTCCTCCAGCCCAAGCCCCAGCACCTGCAGTTTTTCCCTAAACAGCTCCCGCTCGGCTCTGGAGATTCCCCATTTTAGGGTGCGCCTCTGTCCCCTGCGGTACGCGATCGACATATTTTCCTCGATATCCATGGTGGCGGCGGTTCCCGTCATGGGATCCTGAAAGACCCGGCCCAGATACGGCGCGCGCTTGTGTTCCGCCAGATTCGTGATGTCCGTTCCGTCGATGATAATCCGCCCTTCGTCGATCGGCCAGACCCCGGCGATGGCGTTCAGCGTCGTAGACTTGCCCGCGCCGTTTCCGCCGATGATGGTGACAAAGTCGCCGGGATTCAGGCGCAGGTTCACACCGTCGAGCGCCACTTTCTCGTTGATGGTTCCGCGGTTGAACACTTTGCGGACATTCTGAATCTCCAGTGCATAATTTGCAGTATTCTGACCGCTCATGCCTTTGCCGCTCCTTTCTTCTGCAGATGCTTCTCTTTCAAGTAGGGAACGGCAAGGAAGATGGCCACCACGATGGCGGAAAACATCTTCATATAGTCGGAGGGCATCTTCAGCCAGAGTACGAACTGATATACCATGTAATAGATCACCGCCCCCAGAATCACGGCCGTCTCGGTGAAGGCAAACGCAAACTTTCTCTTAGAAGCAAATCTGCCGAACAGCACTTCTCCGATAATCACGGCCGCCAGACCGATCACAATGGCGCCGCGCCCCATGTTGACGTCCGCCGCGCCCTGAAACTGCGCGTAAAATGCCCCGCAGAGTCCCACCATCCCGTTGGAGATCATCAGCGCCAGCACTTTCATGAAATCCGTATTGATTCCCTGCGCCCGCGCCATATTGGGATTGCATCCCGTCGCCCGAATAGCCTGTCCGCTCTCCGTCCCGAAATAGCAGTACAACAGTACGACCAACGCCACCAGAAATAGGGCAAACGCCGCAAAGAACAGCAGCTTTGACGTCGTCTGGCCGTCGGTCACATAGCGCAGCGACACCACCAGCGGATAATTGTCCACGCTCACCGGCTGATTCGCCTTGCCCATGATGACCAGATTCACCGAGTAGAGAGAAAGCTGGGTCAGAATACTTGCCAAAATCCCCGGAATGCCCAGCGCAGTATTCAAAAGCCCCGTCACCAGCCCGGCCAGCATCCCCGCGGCAAACGCAACCGGCAGGGACAGAATCGGCGAAAAGCCCCCCCGTATGAGCATCACGGATACCGCCGCTCCCGTGGCGATGGAGCCGTCCACCGTCAGATCCGCAAAATCCAGCACACGGAACGTGATATAGACGCCCAGCGCCATAATGCCCCAGATCATTCCCTGAGCGATGGATCCCGGCCATGCGCGCAGAAGCGCCATGGGATTCAATGACAAAAAGTATTCCATGCCTCTTTTCTCCTTACCCGTTATTCAAAGAGAGGGGATGCCGCGTGGACGTCATCCCCTCTCTTTTTTGCTTACTCAGCCTCGATGGCCACATAATCGGAGGGCACGCTGATGCCCAGATCCGCACATGCCTGTGCGTTGTACTTCTTGGTCACATTCTGCGCGAAGCGCACATCCATGGCAGAGACGTCCTTGCCTTCCACCAGAATCTCATAAGCCATCTCGCCGGTGACATACCCGAGGTCATAATAGCTGATGGAGAGCGTCGCCACGCCGCAGCCGCTGCAGATTCCCTCCTCACCCGCGATCACGGGAACCTTGGCGGGATTCACCACATTGTAAACCGTCTCGGTAACGGACGCCAGCGTGTTGTCCGTGGGAATATAGAGTACGTCGCACTCACCCACCGCCGCAGTCACCACAGCCTGCACCTCGTTGGTGTCGGCGATGGGATAAATCTTATAGGCGATATTGTCCTCGTCCAATGCCTCCGCAAACAACTCAATCTGGTACAGGGAGTTGGCCTCCGCGGAGCAATACAGCAGTCCTACCTGCTTAGCGTCCGGGAACAGCTCTACCAGCATATCCTCCTGCTCTGCGATGGGAGCCAGATCCGATGTGCCGGAAATGTTTCTGCCTGTCGCGCCGGACCACTCGTCGATCTCCAGCGCCGTGGCGTAATCCGTCACGGACGTTCCCAGAATGGGAATGCTCGTGGTTGCGGCCGCAGCAGCCTGCAGAGGAGACGTTGCGTTTGCCAGAATCAGATCCACCCCGTCGGATACAAAACCGTTACAGATGGTCGCCGCGGTGGTCTGCTCGCCCTGCGCGTTCTGGAAATGGAATTTCACGCGGTCTCCCAGCTTCTCGGTCAGGGCGTCCTGAAATCCCTCTGTTGCGGCGTCCAGAGCCGCATGTTCCACCAGCTGGCAGATGCCCACGTTATAGACCTTGTCGCCGCCCTGATTTGCGCCTGTGTTTCCGCTTTCCTTGCCGCCGCAGCCCGTCAGTGCAGTAACTGACAATGCTGTCACAAGAGAGAGCGCCAATAATTTCTTTTTCGTCATTTTTCTCATAATAATAACCATACCTTTCCGCAACCTGCGAATTTGTTTCTGCGCTGTTTTTTGCACAACCGCAACTTTGTGTCAAGCAGCCGCAGACATAAAGTACGGTGTGAAAAATTTGGATTGAAGGGTCATGCCTCCGGTATGCCTTTTGGGTATGCCTTCTGGCTATGCCTTCTGCGCAATCCATGTAAAAATATACACTATAATCCCGGCAAAGTCAATGGTTTTCGGTGTCCCGGAACGTCGTTCCCCTCCCGGTTCCCGGACTCCATTCCTTTTGCTTTAATTCTGCTTGGCGATTTTGGCAAAATACGCGTCCACGTTTTTCTTGATCGCCTCGGGCGGCTGCGCCTTCAGCAGATAGCCTGCCGGTTTTAGAGACAGCACTTGGCGGATGGTGTCCGGATCGCCGCGTCCCGTCAGGAACATCACGGCGATATCCGCCATGCTCCGCTCCGAACGGATCATCTCCAGCACCTGTTTCCCGTCGCAGATCGGCATCTCGTAATCCAGCATCACCAGATCCGGTCTGTCCAGAATGATTCCCCGGAATGCGGACACGCCCGAATCGGCTAACAGCACCTCGTAATCTTTGTCCAGAAGCTGTTTCATCGCTTTCAGCACCACGGCGGAATCGTCCACCACAAGGATCCGCTTCTTTTTATCGATTTCTTTCTGCTCCTCCTCGTTGTGCTTGAGGTATTTATCTACCTCCACCATAGCGTTCTCCGCCTTGATGGCGCTTCCGGCTTTCACCACTTTATGCTTGGGCGCAATGCTGCAGTAGGCGAAATATCCCGCGCCCGTGTCGAGCAGAATACTCAACTGGGGATCGTCCCGGTCATACACCTTCTGGAACTGTTCGTAGGTCAAGAGATTCTCCGATTTCAGCTCATAGCCCTCCATGGGCGGGAACTGTTCCATGACGCGCTCCACAAACTGCTGCGCCGTATAGCGGGTCGCGTTCACCATCAGGATATTGACCTTCTTGGATTTCGCATCCACTATTTTGCCGACCGTATTGAGAATGACCCGCTCCTCGAAGACCAAAATCGTCTCATGCCGTTCGCCTTCCTTGTTCCCATAGACCAGCCGGTAATAAATTCCTTTGCCGAATTTTTCCCCGCCGTAGCTCTCGGTGACCACATGGGACTGCAGCTGGAACAAATCGTTGATCAGCTGGATGACCAAATCCACCATGGCCGCATGTTCTTCCTCCGGAAGCAGCTTTTCCCACCGGCTCTCGGCGTGTCCCGACATCGCGCGGTCTTCCGTCAAAGTGTGTCCGACCAGCCAGCCCACGCACACACCGAGGAAATGGCTGACGGAGTCCATCGAATAACGGGTCTCCTCCAGCTCGTCTTCCAGCGCGGGCAGAATCCTTGTGCGGAAATCATTGTGGATGCGCTTGTGCCGCTCCAGCCCCTCATAGTGGATGGACTCCATATACTCTTCTTCCGTCGCAAAATGAATCATGGCATGATCCTTGAAGTATTTGATCCCTTCCTGACATGCCCACCGGCTCTTTTCGCCCTCGTCCTCAAACGCAAAGAGCTTGTTTACAATTCTAAAAAGCTTTTGATGTTCCTTGTCAATGTGTTCTACGCCGATATTATACTGGTCGCGCCATACCAACTGCTTGCTCATAGCATCTTTCCTCCAGCTTTTTCTTGTCTTTTCGTAAAAACATCCCGTACAAAAAACTTCATGATATTACTACCATATCATGTATTGCCCACTTTTTCCATTCAAATTTTGTATAAAAGAACAAATTTTGTGTAAAATAACGAATTTTAGAGGTTAAAACGAATCCCGCTTCTCCACGATCCGCCCGTCGTTTTTGAAAATATGTCCCGCCGGGATGTAACCCCGGACACAGGAAGTGGGATACACCTGAGAGTGCCCGCCGATGACCGTTCCGGGATTCAGCACGCTGTTACAGCCCACCTCCACGCAGTCTCCCAGCATAGCGCCCATCTTTTTGAGTCCGGTCTCGATGGCAAACTCCTCTCCCTGCGCCTGACCTTTCACCGTCACGAGCGTCTTGTCGCTCTTGACATTGGAAGTGATGGAACCCGCCCCCATGTGCGCCTTATATCCCAGCACGCTGTCCCCCACATAATTGTAATGGGGAACCTGCACTTTGTTAAACAACACCACATTTTTGAGTTCCGTGGAATTGCCCACCACGGCTCCCTTTCCCACGATGGCGTTGCCGCGCACGAAAGCACAGTGGCGGATCTCCGCCTCCTCGTCGATGATCAGAGGCCCGTTCAGACATGCGGTGGGCGCTACCACGGCGCTCCTTGCCACCCAGATCTCCTCCCCACGCTTCTCAAAGTGATCCGGCGGAAGACTCTCCCCTAATTTTAATATAAAATCATGGATCAGCGGCAACACTTCCCACGGATAGATGACGTCCGCGAACAACTCTACGGCGATCGTCTCCTTTAAATCATACAGCTCTTTCACGGTGATTCCAGACGACATGTGCAATCCTCCCTGTTTCTTGACTTATCTGCCCTGCTTTTTGTAATTGGCCTCCGCGGCCTGAAACTGCTCATACAGACTCCCCTGATTGTTCATCTGCTTGACAATGTTGGTGCGGCGCACCACGAAATCCCGCAGCTTCCCCATGTACTCCTCCGAGGTGATCCGTCCCTCCGCCACCTGCGTCAGCCCCTTCTCCCAGCTGGCGGTGAGCGCCGGGTTCAAGAGCGGCTTCAAGGCGGAAGCCACCACGTCGTAGATCATCTCCCCCATCAAAGTGGGCGTCAGCACCTGCGTTTTCTTGTTCAGCGCCAGATATTCGATATTGACCAGTTTCTTCAGAATCTCCGCCCGGGTGGCGCTGGTGCCGATTCCGCTCCCCTTGATCTGGGCGCGCAGCTCCTCATCTTCAATGAACTGCCCCGCGTTCTCCATCGTCAGAATAATGCTTCCCGAGGTATACCGCTTGGGCGGGGAAGTCTCCCCCTCCTTCAGCTCATAGCCCGCCACGGACAAAACGTCTCCCTTTTTCAGCTTCATGAGCAGGGCGAGCAGTTCCCCGTCGCATTTTGCCTCCGTCTGGCTCTCCTCGCCGGAATCGCCCTCCTGCCCTGCGGGCTGTTCCTCAGGATCCGCCTTCCCCGGCGCGCGTTCCCTGCCGTCCTTCTTAAAGGAGTATGCCATGACTTTCAGATACCCCTCCTCAGCGGATACTTTAAAGTTCGCGGTAAATTTCTCCCCCTTCACGTTTATGCTCAAAGCCACCTTCTGATACACGGCCGGCGGATAAAAAATACTCAAAAAACGCCTCGCGACCACCTCGTATACTTTGGCGGACAGGGGAGGCAGTCCTCCCAGACTGCCCAGCCCCTGTCCCGTGGGGATGATCGCGTAGTGGTCCGTGATCTGCTTGTCGTTCACATAGCGCGTCTTCGCAAGATTTTTGTGCCAGCCGCCCGAAAGGATCTCCGCCGCATAATTCCCCGCGGGGGCGTAACTGCGCAGACCGCCTATATTTTTGTGAATCTCCTTGGCCACCGCCGTGGACAGTACTCTTGCGTCGGTTCTCGGATAAGTGACCAGCTTGCGCTCATAGAGTTCCTGCACAATGCGCAGCGTCTCGTCCGGGCTGATTTTAAACAGTTTGGAACAGTCGTTCTGCAGCTCCGCCAGATTATAGAGCAGGGGCGGGTTCTTTTTCTCTTTCTTGCGCTCGATCTCCTCCGCCGTCACGGCTCCCACCGGCTCCTCCTGCAGAAAGCCGATGAGCTTCTGCGCCGCCGCCTGTTCTTTAAACCCGTTCTCTTTATACAGCTGGGGCGAAGCATACCAAGCGGAACCCTCCACGGCTCTCCACTCCGCCGCAAACCGCTTCTCCCGCAGTCCGAAAGAACCCAGAACCCGGTAGAAGGGCGTCTTGACAAAGGATCGCACCTCCCGCTCCCGGTTCACAATCATTCCCAACACACAAGTCATGACGCGTCCCACAGATATGACAGCTCTGTCACGTTTTAGATAACTCTTCACCGCAGAGCCGTATTTTAAGGTGAGCGCTCTGGAAAAATTGATGCCCATCAGATAATCTTCCTTGGCCCGCAGATACGCCGCGTCGCTCAGAGCGTCGTACTCCGACAGATCTTTCGCCTCCCGGATGCCGCGCAGGATCTCCTCCTCCGTCTGGGAATCGATCCAGACCCGCAGGCGTTTCTTGCCCCGCACGCCCGCCATCTGCTCCACCAGACGATAGATGTATTCTCCCTCGCGCCCGGAGTCCGTGCAGACATAGATGGTGTCCACATCCGCCCGGTTCAACAGGCCGCTCACGATCCGGAACTGCTTCCCCGCGCTCTCGATCACCTGATAGCGGAACTTCTCGGGAATAAACGGGATGGTGTCAAAGCTCCACCGACGGTATTTCTCATCGTACACCTCCGGGTAGCTCATGGTGACCAGATGCCCTACGCACCAGGTCACAACGGATTCCTCCGCCTCCAGATAACCGTCAAATTTGCGCATATTCAGTTTCAGAGCGTTGGCAAATTCCCGCGCCACGCTCGGTTTCTCGGCAATAAACAGACTTTTACCCATGGCTCATCCCTTTTTGTAAGCCTCCCGCACAAATCTCGGAAAGGCGTCCTCCACGATTTCTTTATAGAACTGTCTCGGGGTGAGTTCCTCCAAAAGACTCTGATTGGGATAGATAAAACAGAAATAAAACCGCACATACGGCCTTGTGATGCGATACGTCCCCGCGCCGGTTTTCTCCACCAAATCCAGCTCCATCAGATTCTTCAGATACACGCTGATCTTGGCTCTGGAAAACCCGGTGCGGTGATAGATGTCGTTGAGTTTGCTGCTGCCCGACGCCATCACGGCCAGAATGGTGTTGTACACCGCCGTCTCCCGCAGTTCCCCCGCAAGACAGGCCGTCATCTCCCCGTGCAGGCTGCTGTATTTGTCCACCACATTGCGGATCAGATTGTCCACGGCATTCAAAGACCGATCCGTGCGCATCCACAGCCCCGGCACACCGCCCAAGGCCGCGTAGAGCTGCACACAGTCGTCCTCGCTGTACTCGGGATAAAGCTCCTGCATTCTCTGGACATTCAGTTCCCGCACCTTCAAAAATCCCGAGATCGACGCCGCTTCGCCGCCGATTTTGCCCACCATATGATTTTCCACCCAGCCTGCGGCGGAACTGCACAGAACCACCAGAACCGGCAGCGCGCCTTCCTTGACAAACTTCGCCAGCGCAGGGAAGAAATCTCCGTCCCCCTTCACCATATGGTGGAATTCGTCCACCACCAAAACCGGCTTTTTATCCGGGAAGGCCCTCCGCATCCGGTCAAAAATATCCGCATACTCCGGATATTCCTCCGCTCCCGCGTCCGTCATGCCAAGCTCCTTCGCCCACTGGTGGCGCTGCTCCCTGTCCGAGCCGGAGCGCGCCATATAATAGACGCCGCTCTTGGCGCGGCAGAATGTCCGCAGAAGCGCCGTCTTGCCCACGCCCTTCTGCCCGTAGACGACCAGAATCCGGCTGCCCTCCGCGCCGTAGTATTGATTCAGATAATGTAATTCCGCATCCCTTCCTACAAAAGCCATCGTCCTACCTCGTCACATTTCCTGCAAAATCTCCTCGATCTTCTCGGGCGGCAGCGGCCTGCCCAGAAAATATCCCTGAATCATATCGCATCCGATCGACTTGAGATACTCGTACTGCGCTTCCTCCTCGACGCCCTCCGCAATGGACTCCACGCCCAGAGACTTCACCATGTTGATGATGGACTCCGTGATAATCCGGGTCGCCCCGTCGGTCAGCACCGTGTCGATAAAACTCTTGTCGATCTTGAGCGTGTCGATCGGCAGTTTTTTCAGATAAGACAATGAGGAAAATCCCGTCCCGAAGTCATCCAGCGAGACGCGGATCCCGGCCTCCCGCAGCAGTTTCAGCTTCTCGATCACCTTGTCGAAATCGTCGATCAGAATGCTCTCCGTAATCTCGACCTCCACCTCGTTCGGCTCCACATGATACCGTCTGATCGTCTCCAAAAGCTCTTCCACAAACTCTTCCCGATTGTACTGCACCGCCGAGATATTGATGGACATGATAAACGGGATTCCGTATTGCTCCCGCCATTTCGCATAATTTCTGACGCTCTCCTCCACCACCCAGCTCCCGATGGAAACGATGCAGCCGTTTTTCTCCGCAATGGGAATAAAGACGGTGGGGCTGATCATATGCCCCGTCTCGTCCTTCCAGCGGATCAAGGCTTCCACGCCCCGCAGCCTCTTGCTGCCCGTGAAAAACTGCGGCTGGTAATAGAGCAGGAAATTGCTGTTGAACACCGCCTGCTTCAGACGGTTTTCCATCTCGATATTGTTCAAGAAATCATCCAGAATCAATGTGTCAAAATATTGCAGGGAATTTTTCCCCATCCCCTTACAGCGGAACATGACAATCTCCGCGCAGTTGATCAAATCGAGCGCCGAGGACGCCGCCTCCGGGTACTCCGCAACGCCGATGCTCACGGTGATATTCACCCGCTGTCCGCCGCTTAAGACAAACGGCTCCTTTAATCTGCCGCAGATCGTTCTGTGGATATGTTCCACGCTGTGGCTTCCGGACGGCTCGTAGACGGCGATGCAATAGACGTCGTTGTTGAGATGGCACACAATCACATGGTCATCCGACAGCTCTTTCAAGAAAGCGCCAAACGTCTGGATCATCTCGTCGCCCACCACCATGCCCATGCCGTCGTTAATCTTTTTGAAATCGTCGATATCGATCACCATGACGCTGACCACACTGTTTCCGGCTTCCGCCTTCCGCAGGAAGCCATTCAAGAGCGTCACGAAATAATTGCGGTTATACAGCCCCGTCATGATGTCAAAATGAGCCATATAGATCAATTCTTCCCGCTGGCTCTTCTGCTTGGTCGTGTTTTCCACCACGATCAGCTTGTCCTGCTCCGTCCCCAGATTGTCATAGTTCACGGTAGTCCGAAAGGAATACCAGCGTTTCCCGTCCTTATGTCTGCATTCCATGGCGGATACGCCGTGGCCGCTCTTCTCTAAGAAAAGCACATCCCTGAGCGGCATCACGCAGGACTCCTCCATCTCGTCAAAGATCCGGACGATGTCTTTGATATCCTGAATATCAAAATCAAAGAATTCCCGCCATCTGCCCATGGTGATAATTTCCTTTTTCTCGAAGGAATAATACAGATAGGCGCAGTTTGACGCATCGCAGATCATCTTGTACATCTTTTCTTTGGCGCTGAGCCTCCGGTTCATTGCTTTGAGCAGATCCAGCTGATAATCCATTTCATTCATATTGTATCCCCATCTGTCAGTTTGACTGCTTCTTCGTGATATATCCCTGCGCCTTCAACAGCTCCGCGCAGAGTACCGCGCCGCCTGCCGCGCCGCGGACGGTATTGTGGGAGAGTCCCACGAATTTCCAATCGTACACCGTATCCTCCCGCAGCCGTCCCACGCTGACGCCCATTCCGTTCTCGTAATCCACATCCAGCGCCACCTGCGGCCGATTGTCCTCCTCCAGATACTGGATAAACTGCTTGGGCGCGCTGGGCAGGGCAAGCCTCTGCGGCTCTCCGGAGAACATGCGCAGCTTCTCGATCAGCTGCTCCTTGGTGGGTTTCTTTCTAAATTTTACAAACACCGCAGCCGTATGGCCGTTCAACACGGGTACGCGGATGCACTGGCAGGTGATCACGGGGCTTTCCGCCGGTTTGATCACGCCGTCCTCGATCTTCCCCCAGATGCGCAGCGGCTCCTTCTCGCTCTTCTCTTCCTCGCCGCCGATATAGGGGATGATATTGCCCTCCATCTCCGGCCAGTCCTTGAACGTCTTCCCCGCTCCGGAGATCGCCTGATAGGTGGTCGCCACCACTTCGTAAGGTTCAAACTCCTTCCACGCAGTAAGCACGGGCGCATAACTCTGGATGGAACAGTTGGGCTTCACAGCCACAAATCCTCTGGAAGTGCCGAGGCGCTTCTTCTGAAAATCAATCACCCGCATATGCTCCGGGTTGATCTCGGGGACTACCATGGGTACGTCCGGCGTCCAGCGGTGCGCGCTGTTGTTGGACACCACGGGAGTCTCCGTCTTGGCGTACTCCTCCTCGATCTTCTTGATCTCCTCTTTGGTCATGTCCACGGCGCTGAATACAAAATCCACCTCGGCGGCCACTTTCTCCACCTCGTTCACGTTCATAACCACCAGTTTCTTCACAGCCTCCGGCATGGGCGTATCCATCTTCCAGCGGCCTCCCACGGCCTCCTCATAGGTCTTGCCCGCAGAGCGGGGGCTGGCGGCGATGGTCGTCACCTCAAACCAAGGGTGATTCTCCAAGAGCGCGATAAAGCGCTGTCCCACCATACCGGTTCCGCCCAAAATTCCGACTTTCAATTTCTCGTTCATCTCTGTATCCTCCTGCGTTTTGTTTTTATCTTTCCTCAAACCAGTCCCGCTCCTCGGCGAGATACTCCCTGTGGAGCGCGATCACCCGCCTCATGGCCTCCGGACCCGGCGCGCCGGCCGTCAGCCGCTTCTCCACACAGGTCTTGAGGGAAACCGCGTCATAGACGTCCTCCTCAAAGCGATCGCTGACCGCCCGCAGCTCCTCCAGCGAGAGCGCGTCGATGGACGTGTCCTTGTCAATGCAGTATAGCACCAGCCTGCCGACGATGCCGTGGGCGTCCCGAAACGGCACACCTTTGTTCACCAGATAGTCCGCCGCGTCCGTGGCGTTGGTAAATCCTTTCATGGCGCTGTCGGCCATGCGGTCCTTCCGAAACTTCATGGTGGAGAGCATTCCCGTGAAAAGCCGGATACAGCTTTCCGCCGTGTCAAAAGCGTCGAAAGCCATCTCCTTGTCCTCCTGCATGTCCTTATTATAGGCCAGCGGCAGTCCCTTCATGGTGGTGAGAAGCCCCATCAGCGCGCCGTAGACCCGGCCGGTCTTGCCCCGCACCAGCTCCGCAATATCGGGATTTTTCTTCTGGGGCATGATGCTGCTCCCTGTGGAATAAGCGTCGTCGATCTCCACAAAGCGGTATTCGTTGGAGTTCCAGAGAATGATCTCCTCCGCAAAGCGGCTTAAGTGCATCATCACCGTGGCAAGCGCCGCCAGAAACTCGATCAGGTAATCCCTGTCGGACACAGAATCCATGCTGTTGAGCGTCGGCCCCTCAAAACCCATCAAATGCGCCGTGTACTCACGATCCAGCGGATAGGTGGTTCCCGCCAGCGCACCCGCTCCCAGCGGACAGAAATTCATGCGCTTGAAAATATCATACATGCGGAGCCTGTCCCGCTTGAACATCTCAAAATAAGCGCCGTAATGATGAGCCAGCGTGGTGGGCTGCGCTTTCTGCAAATGCGTAAAGCCCGGCATATATGTCTCCACGTTCTCTTCCATAGTGTTTAAGATCACTTCCAGAAGCTCTTTCAAAAGCCCGTCCGTCAGGCACACCTGCAGTCTGGTGTACAGGCGCATGTCCAGCGCCACCTGATCGTTGCGGCTCCGCCCCGTGTGCAGCTTCTTGCCCGCATCGCCGATCCGCTCCGTCAGGTTCGCCTCCACGAAACTGTGAATATCCTCATAACGACTGTCGATTTCCAGCTTTCCGCTCTCCACATCCTCCTGAATGGCGCGCAGCCCTTCCACAATGGCTTTCATCTCATCCTCGGTGAGGATTCCCTGCTTGGCAAGCATGACCACATGCGCCACACTGCCCTCGATATCCTGACGGTACAGTCTCTTGTCAAAGCCGATGGAGGCATTAAAATCATAGACCTGCCTGTCCGTCTCCTTGGTGAAACGACCGCCCCATAACTGTGCCATATCGTTCTCCTTTTCCGCCGTCTCTCAATGGCCTAAAATAATTAAATTATATTTTAACATAAATCGCGCCGAAATGCAATACGGACGCGCTCTACAGACACACTTTTTGACTTTTTCATTTTCTCACTTTTTTGAATTCCACTCATACAATACTATAAATCCAAATTTTATGCGAAGAAAGGTCTGCGTATGACAACCCCTTATATGCTCCGGCTTCATAATATCAACTATTCCTACCATACGCTGCACGGCGAGACCAAAGTCTTAAAAGACTTGTCCTTCGACGTGAAAGAGGGCGAATTTGTGGCGGTCGTGGGTGCCAGCGGATGCGGCAAATCCACGCTCTTATCCATCATTGCAGGACTCCTCACCCCCGAATCCGGCACCATCTCCGTCAACAACCCCGACGGCTCCCTGCGCTATCCCCGGGTGGGCTACATGCTGCAGCGGGACCATCTCTTCGAGTGGCGCACCGTCTATAAGAACGTGACGCTCGGACTGGAAATCAACCATATGCTCACCGAGGAGCGGCTCGGCTATGTCAACCGCCTCCTGCGGGATTACGATCTGGAACAATTCCGCGACAAACGCCCCGGCGAACTCTCCGGCGGCATGAAACAGCGCGCCGCCCTGATCCGCACGCTCGCGCTGGATCCACAGCTCCTGCTCTTAGATGAACCATTCAGCGCGCTGGACTACCAGACCCGCCTGTCCGTGTCGGCGGACATCTGCCGCCTAATCCGGCGCACCGGCAAAACCATGCTCTTAATCACCCACGATCTGTCCGAGGCCATCTCTCTGGCGGACAGGGTCATTGTCCTGAGCAGACGTCCCGCCACGGTCAAATGCGAAATTCCCATCCAGCTGACCACCGGGGACGACGCCTCGCCGCTGGCCGCCCGGAACGCGCCGGAATTTAACAGCTATTTCAACCGATTATGGGAGGAGATCAAAGATGAAGAAACCGACTAACAGCTCCACTAGAGAGCCGACGAAACAGGAACTTTTCATGCGGCAGCATCTCAGGCACCACCGCCAGATCGCATGTCTGCGCCTGCTTCTGCTGGTGCTTTTTTTGATTGTATGGGAGGCGAGCGCCCGGACGGGACTCATCGACAGCTTCTTTTTCTCAAGCCCCTGCAAGGTGACTGCCCTGTTGTGGGAGATGTGCAAGGACTACAGCATCTTCGGCCATGCGGGCATCACGCTGTTTGAAACCCTCGTCAGCTTCCTGCTGGTATTTCTGGTGAGTCTTGCCGCGGCGACCCTGCTCTGGTACTCTCCCAAGCTCTCCGAGATTCTGGAGCCTTATCTGGTAGTTTTAAACAGTCTGCCCAAATCGGCTCTTGCGCCCCTTTTCATCGTCTGGCTGGGTACAGGCACCAAGACCATTATCGTGGCGGGTATCTCCGTGGCGGTCTTCGGCTCCGTCATCAGTTTCTACACCGCCTTCAAACAATGCGATCCCGAGAAAATCACGCTGATCTACACGCTGGGCGGAAGCCGCCGGGACGTCTTTTGCAAGATGGTGCTGCCCTCCTCCGTGCCGCTTCTGTTAAGCACCACCAAAGTCAATATCGGCCTTGCGCTGGTGGGCGTCATCATCGGGGAATTTCTGGCGGCCAGACGCGGGCTGGGCTATCTCATCATCTACGGCTCTCAGGTCTTCCAGCTCAATCTTGTGATCCTGAACGTGCTGCTTTTGTGCCTGATCGCCATGGGCTTCTACAAAGGCATCCAGATGATCGAACACCACATCCGCAAAAAGATGCAGCTGTAAACCGCATCAAAAATTCCCGCAGACCAAACCGTCCGCGGGAACCTACATAACAAAGCTGAAAATGGGACTCGAACCCACGACCCCTTCATTACGAGTGAAGTGCTCTACCAACTGAGCTATTTCAGCATCTCGATGTGCGACAGCACAACCGACAAAATACATTATAAGGGGTAAAGCAAAAATTTGCAATACCAATTTTTATTTTCCCGCCAAATTTCGGATTCTCGGAAAATTCACAGCTTTCATTACAAATATTCATGTAATATTTTCTTAATCGTTTCTTGCGCCGTTTTCTCACCCGACAGCTCAATTAACTTGTTAAAATCCTCTATTTCATCACCTGTAAAAACAATAGAAACCACTTTCTCTATTCTTCCTGCAACATGTTCATAATTTTCCGGATACGCCCAAAAACATTTCAAGCAAAAACTTTCTTCTTTTCTCTCCCAATTTTCACAATGCTCACATGTCCACGATTTCGCTCTGTTAGCAGAAGGACTAAGCAACATAAAACATTCTATCTCTTTTTCATCATGTTCTCCACCTATCTCATAAGGAATACGATGGTCTGCCTGAAGTGTGGTTTCATCCATTTCTTCCAAATAAATAAAACACTTTGAACCGTACTTTTCAATCAATGCGTGCTTTAAAGCTTTTGAAAGTACCGTTCTTCCGGCTGCCTTTGAAAGAACATTTTTTACATCTTTGGGATCGCCAAACTTATATGCTGCTATACTTCTTCCATCAGATCCTGAAATGCGATATGTTATCAGCGGAATCCCATACTCGCGAACATCTCTAACTGCTCTCGGAGGATGGTTATATCCATAAATATCTTTTAATTCTTGAGATGTGATAAATCCATTCTTTAAAATATGCTGTATTACCGTGCGTGGCCTTTTTGCCGTTACCGATTCCAATAAATCGAGAAACTCTTTCGGATATTCATTCATGCCAATGCCTCCAAAAACGACAACTGTTGAGGTATCATCGCAGACATATGCGTTAATGCCTCACTAACATAAAGCGCCTCAAATGTGATGGACTTTTTCCCCAACAATAACGATTGGCTTGAAACGCCCGCATTTAACATCATTTTCTTACAATGTAAACTTTCAGGAAGTTCTTCCCCATATTCCTTTTCGCCACATGTGCCGTCATAACTAATCAAGTAGTCTACGCCTCTTCGGTTAAGGATTTCTATTGCCTGAACAAATTCATCAAATGGCACCCCTGCCAAATAGCGCTTATCTCTCACATTTGTAACACCTTGATAGGGAGGATCCATATATACTAAATCTCCCGGGTTTGCCATGTCTAAAATCTCATGATAATCAAATGCAGAAAATTCAACTTTTCCTTTCAACAGACTTGCTACCCCATAAACATTTTGCTCCAATGTCTTCGGATTCGTTCCATGTCTTCGCTTATCGGGAGATTGATTAAAGTTTCCTGTCTGCCCATATCTCACAGCGCCTTTCACACATCTTGCCAAAAGATAGAGCATATTTGCCGGTTTTTTATCACCATTATTAAATCGTTCTCTAACATGATAAAAATGCTGCACATGGTCTTCTCCATAAGCAAACTGTTCATTCCACACAATGGAATACTCTTCTACTAATTGTTTCGGATGTTCAATTACTTCTTCTAGCAGATCTACCAACGGCTTATTTAAATCATTCATCAAAAACCTGTCAGTTCTTCGTTCATAAGCCGTTGCAATACTGATTGCAGCCATTCCTGCAAACGGCTCTATCAATCTATTAAATCTCTGAGGCATGTATTGAAGTATTTGAGGCGCCAATGTACGTTTAGACCCCTGATATTGTACAATATGGGGGATTTTCCCATTCATCTGTCTTCCATCTCCTTTTTTAATTCAACAACATCCCCTATGTCACATTTTAACGCCATACCCTTTTTAATCTCCATTTCTGAGCGACTTGTCGCAAAGAGACGGCATGTCATTTCACAAAAAGCCAGCCCTCGCCCCTATTGTACCTTCGCATTGACCTTCACAACGGCGGCCTTTTCATTGTCCGCCTGATCCCGGAAAGTAACCCTAAACTGCAAACTGTAGCTCTTGCCCTTGGCGGCGGCTCCGTTGTCCCGCAGCGTCAGAACGCCCTCCCGGTACTCAAAAAGCTGTTCCTGATTGATCAGCTCAATCTTGGTGATCGCGGGATCTGCCGCCCCTTTTAAGGACGCCGCCACGTCCAGCTTCACGCTGTTGTGCGCGCCGCTGAAAAAGATCGGTTTCTTGGGGGTGGCCGTAAGTTTCGGCTTCCCCTGTTTCAGCTTCAGTTTGACCGGCGCGGTAATCTGCATCGTCCCGCCGCAGGCATTTTCCACGGTCAGCGCCAGATTGACGTTATAATTGTATTTGGTGATCAGAGCCACGCTTCTCCCCTGCTCATCCGTCTCTCTGGCGCGGATGACGATCTGATTTTTCTCGTTCAGCGCCGCCTCGAACAGATGGGCAAAATCCCCCGAGAGCGCAACGTCCGTGATCTGTCCGTTTAGGAATTTCAAAGCGGGGGTAACGGTCACAAAACTGCCCGCCCGGTTTAAGACGTCAATGCTTCCCTTGGTGGAGAGTTTGACTGCCTTGCCCACCTCCGTATGCACCACCTTGACCGTGAGGGACGCCGGCGCGGCGGATGTCCCCGTGGCACGGACTTTGAATTTGTACGACCCTGCCGCGACGCTTCTGTTGTTTAGCCTTGCGATCAGCTTGTTCCCCGTCTGTTCAAACACAATGCCGTCGTGGATGACCTGCTGGGATTTGGCGTCCGCCGCGCTGACGCTGACCGTCTGTCCTAAGCCAAAACCGGCTCCGCTCTTCCACAGAATCTCCGTCTCGGCCATATCATAGGCCAGCGTGGCCGTATCCGCATTGAGCTGCAAGGTGGATTTCTGCAGTTTGAGGGCGGGGCTGCCAGGATCAGCTTTGACGGTGACAGGCAAAATCACCGCCCTCGTCCAAGCGTCACAGGTCAGCTCAATTTCCGATTTCATGACCGCCGTCCTTGTGAGACTGCCGCCGGACGGCAGATCTGCGCCGTCCAAAATCAGCCCGCCGTCCGCTTTCGTCAGTTTGCAGCCGTCGGCCTTCCGAAGCGCCGCCGTGACGGACTCCATGGGAAAAATCTGTTTTCCGGACTTAATCTGCAGCCGGGCTGTGGTCACACCGGCATTCGGATAGAGGGTGACAGTCTTGTAATCCGGCGCAAGCTTCGGTTGTCTGCTCTCGACTCCCACCGTATAGGGAACCGCAACCGGCTCATAACCCTTAAAATAGAGCGTCAGCGTCCCCCTTGCATTGACGGCGGCGGAATCGGTCAGCGTCCCTGCCGCATCCGGAACAAGGAGATAGCCGTCGGAACTCTCCGCATCCGTGCCGGGTGTCCCGTCCAGTCGAAAATCACATCCCGTAAGCGCAAGTCCGGTCAGCGTCTCCTCCGAGGTGACCACCAGTTTGGGCGCGCCAAGATCCCGGTAAAACAAGTTGGCTTTCGCACTCTGCTTGATCTTGTATTTGGGCGTCTGTTCCGTCACTTTGACGGTAAGGGGAAGCTCGTAGGCGGCCGCGGCGGAATCCTGAGCCGCAGCCGTTTGCTCTGTGGCCGTTTGATCCGCAGCCGTTTGACCTGCGGCCGCTTGCTCTATGACAGTTACCTTCACCGTCAGCCGATAACTGCCCTTGGCGGTGTCCTTCTTGGCTTTGAGCAGGTAACTGCCGCTCTCCTCCCCTGCCGAAAGCGCCTCGAACAGAGCGGAGTCCGCGCCGCCCAGCTCACATGCCGTCACCGTATAGCCGTCATTGGGATAGACGGAAAAGAGGACTCCGTCGGTTTTCAATTTATTGACCGTGACGACGCTCTCGCTGAGATTCGGCTTTGCATCCTTGACACAGCACCAAACCTCCATCCGGCTCTTAGCCGCGTCGTCAGCCGTCAAGATCAGTCTGGCCATACCTGCGGCCTTCATGGTGAGCGGAATGCGGAAGACGCCGTCCTCCATCTGCACTTTTCCTACCGACAACACTTTCGCGTTGCTGCTCTTCACCGTGAGTTTCGCCGCATTGGCAACGGTGACGGAGAGGACGCCGGTGCGGTCTTCCAGTCTGCCTTCATAACAGAGTTCTCCGTCCCGCACAGTCTCTGCAAATCCTTCCGTCGCAGCCACTTTGCCAAACTCTGCCACTGCGCCGTCCACCACGGTAAACGTCTGGCGGGCCGTGTAGGTCTTATCGCCCAGCGTGATCTGTGCGGTGACAACAGCCTTGCCGGAGGAGGTTCCCGCCCGCAGAAGAACCCCCTTGGCAGCCGGATTCTGCGCGGCTGCGTCCGCATCGGTCTCCGGGGCTTTGTCTGGAACCGTCACGGTCAGAACGGCCGGATTGCTGCTGCTCCATTGCAGGGTATCGGCATAACCGGACAGGACAGACTCCGAGCCGGAACAGATCCATTGGATATGGGCTTGGACGTCCGCCGTGTTTTCCCCTTTTCCCAAGACCGTCTTGTCGGCGGCAATGGAGAGCCCTGTCAAGGTGGTAAGAGAAACCGGCAGCGCCGTTCGATACTCGCCGTAACCCGCTTTCCGGTACACAGCCATGAAGCTCTTCTCCTGCCGTCCGGCAAACTGCACCAGCGAAATATCGCCGTTCTCCCACTCCCAGCCCTCATACGCCTCCAGACTGACATCGGAAAGGCTGGTCTCTACATTGGTCAACGCCTGTAGTCCCGAGGGAATATTCTCCTGCGCAGGTACGGCCGTCTCATAGACCGTCACCCTGCACTGCGCCGTGAGCGGCTCCACGCCGTTGGCGGCAGCAGGGGCGTTTGCTGCCACGGTGATGACTGCGGTGCCTTTCGACAGAGCGCACACCCTGCCCGATGCGTCCACGGACGCTACCTCCGGTTGATCCGAAGTCCAGAGAAACTCTTTGGACAGGGTGGTATCGCTGGGAGACAGATAGACCTGCAGCTGTCTGGCAGCGCCTTTCTCCAAGGTACATTCCTGCGGATACAGGCTGACGGCGGTCAGGATATTATGCTCTACGGTCACTTGACAGGTAAATTCCACATCTTTCCCCACTTTGGCCGTGATCTGTGTGGTGCCGGAGCCTTTCGGCGTCACAATGCCCATGCCGTTCTGTCCGGATACCGAGGCCACGCCCTCGTCCTGACTGCTCCAAGAGACCTTCCGCACAATCTCGTCCCCATCCCCGATAAACAGGGTCTCGGTTTTCGTCCCCTCCGCCAGATCAAATGTAGCTTCCGTCCGGCTGATATAATAGTCGTGAGTCGAGCCGCCTTTTCCAGTGACGGTAATATAGTAATAGGACTTTCTCTCCCGATAAGATACGGTAACGACTGCCTCACCTTCTGACACCGCTGTCAGTTTTGCCCTCCAAAAGCCGCTCTCGTTCGCTTTGCTCTCTCCCTCCACCGTTACCACGCCGGGGTTGCTGCTACTCCAGAGAACCGCGTCGTCCGTGGGCTGATCGTACTTCACATACGCGCTCAGCTGCAAGGTTTCGCCCGGCGTCATCGTCCGATTGTACGGCGGTTCCGGGGAGAGGTACACATCCCAGCCCTCGCTCACCGCAAAGAAATTCACGGTATAGGAGATTGGCTTCTCCTCTCCAAACCTGTCCTTCAGACCGGAAATGTTCACCTCAAACTGAGAACCGATGTCATAGACAATCTCGCCATAGGCCGGACGGAAGACAATACATTTCGTCATACTGCTATAACCATTGATATTGACCTGAAAGTAATCATGCTCTGCATCAGCAGGATCTGAACTGGAGCTTTTTTGATTAAATGTCCAGATCTGTCCCGTGCCGACGTCTTTCAGGGTGACGGTCACATCCGCGGCATCTATGTACGCATAATCTGCGCCGAGAGAGACTGTCCACGCATAATCACCATATGCCTCGCCATATTTGTCCCATTTTTCCATCAGCTCCAGCGGCATATTCTGAGCCGGCCACGCCACAAAGTCGGAAATTGTCGTACACTCCGTTCCTTGATAGTTATTTCCGTCAAATACATACATAGCGGTATATTTGCCGACATGGCCAAATCCGGTTGCCTGCATCTGAGGATCCAATACCCAGCGCCGATGCCCTAAGCCCTTCCCAAGGTTTTCCTCATCGGAGTCGTGCATCCAGCCGTCAAGCGTTGCGCTTATGATGCTTCCAAAACCCATACCAAGATTACTGCTGCTGCATCCCGTATAGCCCAGCTTATATAAGTCATCGGGAAATCCCTTGGGCTGAACGGGGTAATGGCTCATTTCATCATTCACACAGTTTACCAGCGCGCCTGTCTGCGCCAATTCCATATAGCTCTCATCCAGCGTCACATTCGAGGGAATCCCCGCCACATAGCGGATAAAGTTTATGACCTTCAAACCGCCCTGAAGACTCTCATCCGACAGACGGCCTGCCAGATAGGGGGACTTAGTAATCGGCTGAACCGCATAGGTATCCCCCCTGAATAGATTAAAGTCCAGCAACTGTGCATATTGGGCTTTGATTTCCTCCTGACTGGGCGTCTGCAGCGGAATGGGGATGGCTCGCTGATGCTTCTCCGTCGCCGATATCCAATCCGGATTTTTTTTGAGATATTCCGCGGGCAGCTTATCCGCCGTTATGCCGGACATGATATAATTGAACGTAAATCCGGCAAATTGCAGATTGGTCAAAGCGGACAAATCCGGCATTTCCGTCAATTCGTTATAATGCAGGGTAATGGACGTCAACTGCGGCATGGTGCCGAGAATGCCTGCATCCGCTATGGCATGGTTATAGAAATCGACCTTGGTCAGATTCTTCAGATACTGAATGCCTTCTATGGAGCGGATACCGCCCCTCTTATCGCCCCCTGCATCGCCTTCCTCCGGTTCTAAATGCCAAGAGAGCGAGGTCAGATTGTCGAGCTTATCGCCGGTGATGGTCTCCGTCTCGGCGATACCGATCTGCTGTTTGATGAAATTCCGAAAGGCGTCGTCCGGGAACAGACTGTCCTCATAGACCGCTATCTCCTTCGTGGAGAAGGTGCAGGGCTGCGCCTCGCTGCCGATCTTCCAGACACTCTCCGAAAGGTAGTCGGGAATCAGCTCAATATAATATTCATACGCCGTTTCCTTGGCCAGATCAGACAGGCTCAGGGTGATGACGCCCGACCGAAAATAGGGAGTGCCTGACTGCTTCTGCCACTCGGCGGCACCCTGTTGGCGATAGTAGAGATTGACCGTGATCCAATTGCCGTTATCGACCTCACACCAAGGAGTAATCTGTACCTGCGCCCGGAAAGAGTCATAACCCGCCTCCTCGGTGACGTTGACCTGCGCATGGGCGGCCGCGTCCGAATCCTCCAATGTCACAGTCTCCTCACAGACAACGGGCGTCCGCACGGCGTCCCCCGTGTAGACATACAGTTCCGGCCGCCAAGTCCCTAAGTCCTCCTGCGTGGACAAGACCGCCTCATATCTGCCGGGTATGATATCGCCGTTTGAATCCGTGCTGCGGACAGCGCTCTTGGTCTGATTGGTGTTGACATTGCGCAGACAAAGATTCTCGGTATATTCGTTGTCCGGATTTGCCACCGTCCAGACAATCTGAGTCCGTTTATATCCCGCTTCCACCTGCGGGGAACTGATGGTCACCGCGGAGGTCTCCACCGGCGCGCCCGTGGTAAACTGCCCCGGGAGGGACACAAAATAATAGTCCGAGGACTCTCTGTACACAAGTCGGTAATAATAGGTGGTATTGGGCGTCAGGACGCTGCCATTCTCCACAAACTCCCCCGCCAGCTCATAATGGCTGCCGCCATTCTCATCCTGAATCGTCTGCCAGGTCCGATTGTTCAGATCGCCAAAGTAAAACTCCGAGGCGTTGACGTCCCGCAGAGTGATCTTGGTCACGCCCGGGAAAAAGCTGTCCGCAAGGTCTTCGTCCTTGGTGTATACCAGCCGCATGTCCGATATCACCGGGCGGTCGCATCGAAACGAAAAAGTTGCGGAGTAACTGCCCGGCGTCACGGCGACGTCCGTCAAAACCACGCCCTGCGTGTCGTCTATCAGATATCCGCCCGCATCGCCTGTCTCGGAGCTGACCGTCTGCCCCGGGGCGATGCGCTCCCCCGAATCAGTTCCGTCTGCCGACCCGGGAACCTCCGATACGGCACGCTCTGATACAACGGCCTCTGATCCGGCACTCCCCGGCACGACGCTCTCCGCATAGACCGTCTGCGGCAGGGAGGTGACGAGCATTGCCGCCGCCAAGAGGACGGATGCCGCCCGCCTCATTCCGCGGAATACGCATTTTCTATGCACACTTTTCCTATACACACTTTTCCTATGTGCGCCTTTCCTGTCTGCATTTTCCTTCCGTGCATTTTCCGTATATACATTTTCCGCATATCCCCTTGCCATACACATACCGTTTCCCCCTTGCCCTATCCGAAATGCTGCGCCCGCTATTGCGCTCCTCATCCCTGCATATGCACATCCAGCTGCCGGAACGGAATCTCGATCCCCGCATCGTCCAGCGTATATTTGCAGTTCTCGGCAATGCGCCATGTTCCCGCCCAGAAATCCTCATTGGCAAACCAGCAGCGCAGGTTCAGAATCACGGCGGACTCACCCAGCTCTTCCACAAACACGTTGACCTCCCGATCCTGCAAGACCTTCCCGTCCTCCCTAAGCATCTTCAGCAGGACTTCCTTAGCCTTCCGCAGATCCGCCCGATAGGAAATTCCCACTTTCACATCCGCCCGACGGCAGTTTCTTGTGGTCACGTTCACGATGCTGTTGTTGGCCAGCGCGCCGTTTGGCAGGATGACTTCCCGGTTGTCCGGCGTCACCAGCTTCGTATAAAAGATCTGGATCTCCGCCACCTCACCCTCTCTGCCGGATGAGCCTTCCACAATATAATCGCCCACCTTAAAGGGCTTTAACAGCAGAATCAGAACGCCCCCGGCCAGATTGGACAGACTCCCCTGCACCGCAAGGCCGATGGCCACGCCCGCGCTTCCTAAAAGCGCCACAATGCTGGCCGCATCCACCCCGAAAGAGGCCGCGATCATAAAGGCCAGCACCACATACAGCGCCGCCTTCAGGAAAGAATCCACAAACTGCACCACGCCCACGTCGGCTTTCGCCCGCTCCATCCCTCGGCGCACGATGCGGCGCACAAACCGGATGACCTGCGCCCCGATGACAAAAAAGAGGATGGCGAACAGAATGCGTCCCCCCAGATTCAGCGCCTTGTCGCCGAGTTTCAAGAGTGCGGTTTCCACCAGTGAAACGTCTGTTTTTAAACCAAAATCCGGCATCACTTCGTCCCCTCAGTCTTGGTGCGGCCAGATTTCCGAGCCGCCGATTTCCCTGATGCTTTCGCAGCCGGCGCCTTTGCTGCCGTCTTCGCCGCCGATGCTTTCACTGCCGCCTTCTCGGCCGTCTTCTTCACCGTCGGCGCCTTTGCCGGCGTTTTCGTCGCTTTCACGGGCGTATTGCGCCGGATGCGCTCCTCAATCACCTTCGCCAGCTCCTCCTCCGTGTAGGGAACAAACTGCAGAATGCTCAAAGACTGCGCCGCCAGCCTCACCGTGACGGACTGCCTTCTGTCGTCCCATTCCACATCTACCGCAGCTCTGGCGCGGCTGTTCACCACACCGCTTCCGCCGTATTTTTTCGCATCGGTATTAAAGATCTCTTTGTATTTTCCCTCATAAGGGACTCCGGTGGTAATCTCGCGCTCCACGCCGGAGAAATTGGCCACCACCAACAGCATCTCCTCCGGATCCCCCGACTTGCGCAGATAGGTGAGATAGCAGTCGTTGGCGGAGATATTGTTGATCCACTCAAATCCCTCCGGGCTGTCGTCCAGCTCATACAGTGCGGGACAGGTGCGGTACATCCGGTTCAGATCCTTGACCAGTTCCGCCACGCCCGCATGTTCCGGGATCTGCAGCAGATCCCACTCCAGCCGCCGGCCCTCGTTCCACTCGTCAAATTCCGCCAGATCCTGCCCCATGAACAATGCCTTTTTGCCCGGATGGGTCATCATATAGGCGTAGGTCAGCCGCAGAGCGGCAAATTTGTCCTCCCGGCTTCCGGGCATCTTGCCCACCATGGTCGCCTTGCCGTGTACCACCTCGTCGTGGGAGAACACCAGCATAAATTTCTCGCTGTAGGCGTAGATCATGCTGAAAGTCAACTCCCCGTGGTGGTGGCTTCTAAAATACGGATCATATTTGATATAATCCAGATAATCGTTCATGAATCCCATGTTCCACTTCAAGTCAAAGCCCAGCCCGTCCTCCTTCAGATCGCCCGTGATCTTGGGAAAGGCCGTACTCTCCTCCGCGATGGACAGCACGCCGGGATTGCGTTTTTTCATCACGGAATTTAAGTGTTTGATCATCTCGATGGCTTCCAGATTTTCCTTGCCGCCGTACATGTTGGCGACCCATTCCCCGTCGTTCTTGCCATAATCCAGATAGAGCATACTGGCCACCGCATCCATGCGGATGGCGTCCGCGTGGAATTTCTCCACCCAGAACAGCGCGTTGGCAATGAGATAATTGCTCACCTCGGGACGCCCGTAATTGTAGATCAACGTCCCCCAGTGCGGGTGAAAACCCTGTCTGGGATCTCTGTGTTCATAGAGGCAGGTGCCGTCAAAATTGGACAGTCCGTAGGTATCTCTGGGGAAATGGGCAGGCACCCAGTCCAAGATCACGCCGATTCCCGCCTTGTGCAGCTCGTTCACAAAATACATGAAATCCTCGGGGCTGCCGTACCGGGCGGTGGGCGCATAATAGCCGATCACCTGATATCCCCAGGAACCGTCCAGCGGATGCTCCATCACGGGCATCAGCTCTACATGGGTGTAGTTCATCTTCTTGACATACTCGATGACCTTGGGCGCAATCTCCCGGTAATTGGCATAGTATTCGCCCTCCTTCGGCTCCACAAAGGAACCCAGATACATCTCATAAACGCTCACGGGCGCGTTCCCGGTCTGGAAATCCGTGCGGTTTGCGATAAATTTCTCATCCTCCCACGCAAAATTCCGCAGATCCGCCACCACGGAGGCCGTCTCCGGCCGCAGCTGAGCCGCGTTGCCGTAGGGGTCGGCTTTCAGATACGTCTCGCCGCTGTGGGTTTTCAGCTCATATTTATAAATCTCCCCGGCCTTCACCCCGGGGATAAACAGCTCGAAAATACCGGAGTCCCACAATCTGCGCATCTGATGCACACGGCCGTCCCAGCTGTTAAAATCTCCCACCACACTGACACGCATGGCCGCCGGCGCCCATACCGCAAAAAGCACCCCTTCCTGTCCGTCCAGCTCCATGGGATGTGCGCCAAGTTTCTCATAAATGGTATAGTGGATGCCGTTCTTGAATTTCTCCGTGTCCGCCTCGGTGATCACAGGCGCATGGCGGTAGGGTTCTCCCCACTCCCTCTGCACATCGTCCGCCCCCGTCACCAGATAGCTGTAGGCGGGAAGCTTTTTCGCCGGAACCAGCGCGGCAAAATACCCGTCCTCGTCCGCAAGCTCCATCTTCAGGTTCTTCTTCCAGAAGGCCTCGGAGGACGCTCCACTACCCGCGCCGTTCCACCGGATCTCCACGGCTTTCGCCCCGGGAAAATACGCCTGTACCAGCATCTGGCTGCCGGCCTTGTGCGGCCCGAGCAGCGCATGGGGATTGTCGCTTTCGGAATAGATGATTTCTTCGATCTGAGGCCAGTTCATTAATTTGTATAATTTATTCGTCATAGAAAACTTCTCTCCTTTTCGTCTCACTCTATTCGGCGGCCGCCTGTCCTCACTCTATCTCGTGCAGGAACAGGCCGCTCCGAAGCTTCGGCTCAAACCAAGTGGATTTGGGAGGCATCAATTTCCCGGCGTCCGCCACGGCAAAAAGCTCCCCGATCGAGGTGGGATACATGGAAAATGCCACCCGCATTTGTGCGGCTTCCCCCGCGCTGCCCGCCGTGCATCTGCGCTCCAGCTCCGCAAGTCCCCGGATGCCTCCCACAAAGTCGATCCGTCTGTCCGTCTTGGGATCTCCGATGCCCAGAATGGGAGCCAGCAGATAGTCCTGCAGAATCGACACGTCCAGTCCCGCCACCGCATCATCGCTCCTAATCTCCTCCTTGGCTCTAAGGCAGTACCACGCGCCGTCCAGATACATGCCGAATTCCCCCTTCTCTCCGGGCGCATACCCCGTGCCGCCCGCGTCCGCCCCGCACGACTCCACCGTAAAATGCTCCCGTACTTTTTCCAGAAACTCCTCGGCGCTCCATCCGTTCAGATCGCGCACCACGCGGTTATAATCCAGAATCTTCAGTTCCTCGTCGGGAAAGAGTACGGACAAAAAGTAATTGAACTCTTCCTCTCCCGTATAATCTTTATGTTCCTCCCTGCGCTTTAGTCCCACCTTCACCGCAGAAGCGCAGCGGTGATGCCCGTCCGCAATATAGAGATTGGGAATCCGCGCAAAAGCTTCCTCGATCCGACGGATTTCATCTGCCCCGTCAATCACCCACACCCGATGCGTTACGCCGTCCTCCGAGACGAAATCACAGGCCGGATCCTGCTTTCTGGCTCCGCGGATCAGCTCTTTTAACGTCTCGTCGGAGCGGTACGCCAAGAAAATCGGCCCCGTCTGCATATTGCAGGCGTCCACATGGCGGATGCGGTCCTGCTCTTTGTCCGCTCTGGTATTCTCATGCTTTTTGATCACATCGGCGCAGTAGTCGTCGATGGAGGCACAGGCCACGATCCCCGTCTGACTGCGCCCGTCCATCACCTGCTCATAGAGATAATAGCAGGGTTTCTCCTCCTTGACAAACCGTCCCTGTGCGATCTGTCCGTCCAGCATCTGCCTTGCCTTCGCATACACCTCCGGCGCATACGTGTCCGTCTCGGGTCCAAATTGTGTCTCTGCGCGGTCGATCGCCAGAAACGAATCGGGATTGCGCGCCACCACGGCACACGCCTCCTCCCGGTTATATACGTCGTAGGGGAGCGCCGCAATTTTATCCGCCAGGCCCTCGGCCGGGCGATAGGCACAAAACGGTCTGATCACTGCCATATTTTCATCCTTTCCGCCACACATCGGCACGAGTCTGTCTGAATGATACTGTATTTTATTTTACCAAAAAATGCTATACATAACAAGCTTAAGGTGATAAAATAACTAAAAGATATGGATTGACGTCTGTGAAAGATTGTAAAAATCGTGAAAAGGGGATTTGCCATGACTGACGAAAACAGAGCAATTTTGAAACGCATCAACGATTACAGCGAGCGGGTGCTGGGCGATATCGACCCTCAGAAAGTTCCCGTATCCGCACAGCTCGACAAGCTCCGTCCCGTTCTGGAAGAGATTGCGGAGGAGAAAAAGATGTCTTTAGAGGACGTGTTCATTTTGTACATGGATATTCAGAGCGAGGCGGTCTGCGCTTCCGACGCCAAACTCCGCGAGGAGCTGCAGGATTTAAACGACGGGGAAGACATGCCGCTTTTGTTCCGTTGAGCGCTCGTCCGCGCCGCCTACAGATCCCGCCTCATGTAGACAAGCGAGTCCATGGGGCTGCCGTTGTAGCTGGGAATCTCATAAAATCCGTAGGCGCGGTAGAGCTTCACGGCGCTCTCCAGAAAGGGGAACGTATCCAGATACATGTGGGTATATCCGATTGCCCGCGCATCCTCCAGAATCCGCTCCACAAGCCGTCGGCCGATCTGCAGACCCCGGTATTCTTTGCGGACATAGAGCCGCTTCATCTCACAGGCCGCATCATCCATTCTTCTTAAGCCGATGCAGCCCACAGGCGCAGCGCCGCACAAGGCCAGATACAGTCTGCCCTGCGGCAGGCCGTATTTCCCCTGCAGATCTTCCAATTCCTCCGCATAGTGCTGCCTGTCAAGATAGTTCTTGAAAGAACCCTCCCCCGCAAGCAGAAGCTGCGTGTACTCCGAGAACAATTCCCGGATCTGTTCCGGGTAATCATATCCTGCGGTGATCCGTATCGTTTGGCTTTTCGTTTGACCTCTCGTTTGGCTTTCTGTTTGACTCTTCGTTTGGCCTTTCGCTTGGCTTTCCGTTTGACTCTTCGCTTGGCCTTTTGTTTGACTGTCCATGGCCTGTATTGTCCTCCCGTCTTCTGTCCGGTATCCCTGCGGCCCACGCCTCCGTCAGCCGTTCCACGCTCCAAGCCGCATTGGCGGGACTTGTGGACGGCAGCTTCCACACATCCGCAATCCCCCGTTCCCGGCAGTCCGCCGCACAGTATTTTTGAAACAGTTCCCATGCCTTGCCGCCGTTTAAGCAGATCCGCCTGACAGGCGACCGTTCCAGAACCGTCCCCAGATCATTGGGCAGGACATTGCGGATGGAACTGTCCGAAGAACCGATGATGTCGCAGGATGCAATCACATCCCAGAGAGCTATCCGGTTCCGCAGGAGAAACGCCCGCTTCTCCGGAATCGAGACGGGCGGCTTTTCTTGACAGAGCGCCGCGAGCACCCGCCAGAAACGGTTCTGGGGATGCCCGTAGTAAAATTGCTGTTCTCTTGATTTGACGGACGGCAGGGAACCCAAGACCAGAATCTCGGAATGCTCGTCATACACCGGCCCGAAGCCATGCTCGATATGCTCATATTCCAACTTGCAGTCCGATATTTTCATGTGATTGATTACCTGCCGATCATTCTAACCTCTCGCGGCTTTACGATTTTGATTGCACGAATGTTTATTTCACAATTCTCACGCGGAACACGCCCTCGATCTCCTCCAGAGCCTTCACAACCTCCTCCGGTGCGGGCGTCTCGATATCAATCATGGTATACGCATACTCGCCCCGGGACTTGTTCATCATGTCGGTGATATTGATGCCTTTGTCTCCGAACTCCGCCGTAAATTTCGTAATCATGTTGGCGATGTTTTTGTGGAAAATCGCCACGCGCCCCGCCTGTGTGCAGACGCCCATATCGCAGGCCGGGTAATTTACGCTGTTACGGATATTGCCGTTTGCAAGATAGTCCATGAGTTCCTCCACGGCCATCACCGCACAGTTGTCCTCGCTCTCCTCCGTGCTTGCGCCCAGATGGGGAATGACGATGCATCCCTCTCTGCCTGCGGTCACAGTATTGGGGAAATCGGTCACATAGCGCGCAATTTTGCCGCTTGCAAGTCCCTCCAGCACATCCGCCTCGTTGGCCAGAAGGTCTCTTGCGAAGTTCAGGATCACCACGCCTTCCTTCATCTTGGCGATGGCCTCCTTGTCGATCATGCCCTTGGTGGAATCCAGAAGCGGCACATGCACCGTGATATAATCGCATTCCGCATAAATATCCTCCACATTGAAGACATGCTTCACCTTGCCCGAGAGCTGCCATGCAGCGTTCACGGACAGATAGGGATCATATCCGTACACTTCCATGCCCAGATGAATGGCGGCGTTCGCCACTCTGACGCCGATGGCGCCCAGACCGATCACGCCGAGCTTCTTGCCCATGATCTCGGTTCCCGCAAAATGCTTCTTCTCCTTCTCCGCGATCTTGGCGATATCCGGATCGTCCTTGGACGCTTTCACCCACTCGATGCCGCCCACCACGTCTCTGGCCGCCAGAAGCATTCCCGCAAGCACCAGCTCCTTCACGCCGTTGGCGTTTGCACCCGGCGTATTGAAGACGACGACGCCCTTCTCGGCGCATTTGTCCAAAGGGATATTGTTGGTTCCCGCACCCGCTCTCGCCACCGCCAGAAGCGTCTTCGGCAGCTCCATCTCATGCATGGCGGCGCTCCGCACCAGAATCCCCTCGGCTTCGTTCACGTCCTCGGTCAGCGCATACTCCGCGGTCAGGTTGGACAGTCCCACTTTGGAAATAGGATTCAGACAATTTATTTTATACATTTCCGTATTTTCCTCCTGTATTCATTTATTTCAGGTTCTCGGCCTCAAATGCTCTCATGAACTCCACCAGCTTCTCCACGCCCTCGATCGGCATCGCATTGTAGATGCTGGCGCGCATTCCGCCCACGGTTCTGTGGCCTTTGAGGTTCTCAAATCCGGCCGCCTTGGATTCTTTGACAAACTTGGCGTCCAGCTCCTCATTTCCGGTGATGAAAGGAACATTCATCAAAGAACGATCCTCCCTGCGCACGGTTCCTTTGAACAATTTGCTCTCGTCCAGATAATCATACAGGATCTTGGCTTTTTTCTCGTTATGTACCTTCATGGCCTCCAGACCGCCCATCTTCTGAATCCACCGAAATACCTTGCCGCAGATGTAAATACCGTATGCGGGCGGCGTATTATAGAGGGAATCGTTGTCCGCATGGGTTTTATACTTCAGCATGGTGGGCGTTCCGGGCAGCACATCCTCCGTGATCAGGTCTTCCCTGATAATCACGATGACCACGCCCGCCGGGCCGATATTTTTCTGCACGCCGCCGTAGAGGAGTCCGTATTTGGTCACATCCACAGGCTCCGACAGGAAACAGCTGGACACATCCGACACCAGAATCTTGCCCTTGGTGTTGGGCAGCGTCTTAAACTTGGTGCCGTAAATGGTATTGTTCTCACAGATATAGACATAGTCTGCGTCCTCGCTGATGGGGAGGTCGGAACAATCCGGAATATAGGAGAACGTCTGATCCTCGGAGGAGGCAATCTTGTTGGCCTTGCCGTAAATCTGCGCCTCCTGATATGCTTTCTTGGCCCACTGTCCGGTCACGATATAGTCGGCCACCTTATTCTTCATCAGATTCATGGGGATCATCGCAAACTGCTGGCTTGCGCCGCCCTGCAGGAACAACACTTTATAATTGTCGGGAATCCCCATCAGACCGCGGAGATCGGCCTCCGCCTCCTTGATGATATTGTCATAGGTCTTGGAGCGGTGGCTCATCTCCATCACGGACATGCCCGACCCCTTGTAATCCAACATCTCGTCCGCCGCTTCCCGCAATACCTCCTCGGGCAGAACCGCGGGACCTGCCGAAAAATTATACACTCTTGCCATTTTCATTTCCTCCTCATCTGCACAAAACTCATTAGATTATAGCATAGTCTTTCTTTCCGCTTTCGTCAACTGCATTGTTACATCTTTTCCAATTTGTCCGTCTCTTGCGGACACTTCTCCGAAATCTGTTTTTTGTCTGAGCGTTAAATCCCGACTGCCGTCTCCCCGTAAAACATCACCACCGGGGTACCGATCTCCACCATCTCATAAAGCTCTGCCATCACATCCGGCGGCACATTGACGCAGCCGTGGGAACCGCCCGTCTGATAGAGATCTCCGCCGAATTCCTCCCGCCAATCCGCATCGTGGATTCCGATGGCGTCCTTCACGGGCATCCAGAATTTCACCGGCGTGGTATAGCCCTCGCCCCTGAGAATCCGGTTTTTCTGTTTGTTATAGACAAAATTGACTCCCTCCGGCGTTCCCATTCTCCTGCGCATATTGCCGCTCACCACATCCGTCTCGACGCGAAGCGTCCCGTCTTCGTAATAATACAGCTTCTGCCTGCCCAGATCCACTTCGATATAGGTGTCTTTGATCTCCGTGCTTCTGCTGTAGGCGTCCCTGAGATACACCGGCGTGCGCGCAGCCGTCTGCGCGCCGCTTCCCGGCTCCCCGGAGGCGGGTTCCCCCGCCGCCAGCCGCTCCAGATAGTCCGCCAGCCACTGGCTCTCCTTCTCCCGATCCATCAGGGTGCCGTAGGTCACTCCCGGCACATTGACAACGTCTCCGCCCGTGCTGTGAAACGTCCATTCTTTTCCATAGGTATCATGAAGATCCGCCATCTCCCGGATCCAATTCTCCGCGCCGTCCTGCACCAGAACAAACCGCCCGTCCGCATCCGTCACCGGCAGGTAAGTCTGGGGATCCTTTACCAGAAAAGCCGCCATCTGTACCTTGTCGATCTGCACAGCTCCGTCTCCGAAATCATAATAGGGACCGTTTTCCTGAAAAAAAACAATTTTCTCCCAGAGCGCTTCCTGCTGCTCCTGCTGTTGCGTGAGCGGCATATCATAATAGCACCCGCCCTCGATCAAATCCACACTGTCCTCTCCCCGCAGGATGGCGCCGCGGATCGCATCGTAGGCTTTCTCCTCATCCAGACAGTTGTGCAGGCCGTCATAGAGCAGATATCCCACGCTGTCGCCGTACTCAATCCGGTAGTCCTCCTCCGTGTAAAGCCTGTCCGCAATCTGCTCCCAGCAGCTTTGCAGCACGGTCTCGTCATAGGACACCGCCGCCTCCAAATCATACTCTTCCCGCGTCTTCAGATTCCGCAGCCACAGCCAGCCGTTCTGCTCCGCCAGACATCCCTCCAGCGCAGCCTCATAATCCGGCTTGCGGTGCAGTTCTTCCATCGAAATCTGCCATTGCTTCTCCACAGCGTTTCTTCCCGACCTGTCGTAACCGACCACCGTCAATGTCTCCGGCGCCTGTGTCTGTTCCAGCAGCTGTTCGTTGACTTCACGCACGGTTCTTCCGGTACAGTACACACCGTTGATCCAAGTATTGACCGCAAAGCCGTTTTGATAATATACCGCCAGTCCCAGATATCCCAGCCCCAGCAGCATGACTATGATAATGCAGGAAACCAAAGCTCCCTTGATCCATCTTCTCATATATTTCCCTTTTATTTCCTTTTGCCTATTTCCCTTGTTTATTCCCTCTGTTTATTTCTTCTGTTTATTTAGCTGATTGCGAAACGATATTTTGGGGAATCCGAATTGTGCAGATTGTATATTCATAAGCAGACCCTAGCGAACCGTTGGCACTTAGGCGCTGTACTTTAGCGCCTTGAGGTGAGATTTAGCACTTCTTGGCGAAGCACCCTATGGTGCAAGCCTTAGAAGTACTCCTCACCTTGCCGCTTACGGTGAAGGTTGGACATCTGCGTTGAATGTGCAATTTGCACAATGACCCTCTACGAAATGTAGTGTTTCGCAAACGCCTATTTCCTCTTGCCAAGCGATTGTGCGACGATACTCTCAGACTCCGAATGGTACGGCAAGCGGGTCTGCGTCGGCCATACGATTCGTGTAATCCCCCACTCTATTCGCCCCTTGCGGCCAGATCGTCTCCGTCAAACACCTCGTCGATGGGCGCTCCTGCGGGAACCATGGGAAATACCTTATCATCCTCGGGAATCACGCACTCGATCAGCACGGGACGCTTCATTTCGATCGCCCGCTCCAGAGCGGGAGCCACCTCTTCCTTGGCGGTGACACGGATCGCCGCGCAGCCGAGCGCCTCCGCCACCTTGCAGAAATCCACGGCGTCCTGCAATACCGTCTGGGAATACCTCTTTCCGTAAAACAGCGTCTGCCACTGGCGCACCATCCCCAGCACATGATTGTTGATGACAATCTGGATAATGGGAATATTATAACGGCTGGCCGTTGCAAGCTCGTTCATATTCATCCGGAAACATCCGTCTCCCGCAATGTTCACGCAGAGTTTATCGGGCTGTCCCACCTGCGCGCCGATACATGCGCCCAGACCGTATCCCATGGTGCCGAGTCCTCCCGACGAAAGGAAAGTTCTGGGTTTCGTATAGCGGTAATACTGCGCCGCCCACATCTGATGCTGTCCCACATCCGTGGTGATCAGCGCGTCCCCCTTGGTCACGCGGTAAAGCTCCTCCATCACATACGGGCAGGAGAGATTTGCCGGGTCATACTTTAACGGATACTGTTCCTTGAACGCCGCGATGGTCTCCATCCACTCCCCATGCCGATACGCGCCCTGTTCCCCGCATTCTCTGGCAATGCGTGCGTTCAAATCCTCCAGCACCGCTTTCAGATCCCCCGTGAGGGAGGCGTCCACGCGGATATTTTTGTTGATCTCCGCCGCATCCACGTCGATATGCACAATTTTGGCATTCTCGGCAAACTTTTTGGGATTGCCGATCACACGATCCGAGAATCTGGCTCCCAGCGCTACCAGCAGATCGCAGCGGCTCACGCCCAGATTGGAAGTCTTGGTGCCATGCATCCCAATCATTCCCGTATAGCGCGGGCTTGTGCCGTCAAACGCCCCCTTCCCCATCAAGGTGTCGCACACGGGCGCATCAATCAGCTCCGCAAAACGCGCCACCTCCTCGGAAGCCTCCGAGATAATCGCGCCGCCGCCCAGATAGATATAGGGCCGCTCGGCCTCCCGGATATACGTCAGCACTTTCTCCATATCGGACTCTTGATAAAAAACCTGCCGCTCGGCCGTTTTGATGCGGGCGGGTGTAAACTCGCACTGTGCCGCCGTCACATCCTTGGTGATATCCACCAACACCGGTCCCGGTCTGCCGCTGCGGGCGATCTCAAACGCTTTGCGGATGGTGTCCGCAAGCTGTTCCACATTCTTTACAATATAGCCGTGTTTGGTGATGGGCATGGTCACCCCGGCGATGTCCACCTCCTGAAAGCTGTCCTTGCCCAGCATCGGAAGCGTCACGTTGGCAGTGATTGCCACCATCGGCACGGAGTCCATATAAGCGGTGGCGATTCCGGTCACCAGATTGGTTGCGCCGGGTCCGCTGGTGGCAAGGCACACGCCCACCTTGCCGGTGGCGCGGGCATAACCGTCCGCCGCATGAGCCGCCCCCTGTTCATGGGAGGTGAGGATATGGCGAATCTCCTCACTGTGTTTATATAATGCATCGTAGATGTTGAGGATGGCTCCGCCGGGATAACCGAACACGGTGTCAACCCCCTGTTCTTTCAAACATTCTACCACGATTTCCGAACCGTTTAAAAGCATGGTACTCCTCCTTTATCTCCTGCCACGGCATGACTGCATGTGCATTATTTGCGCGTGCGTTATTTTCCCGTGCATTACTTGCACATTCATTCCCTGCACGTTCATTACTTGCGCGGGATTTCCAGCACGGCTCCCCTGTTGCCGCTGGTCACAAGCTCCCTGTACCGGGAGAGATATCCGGTGGTCACCTGCGGCTCTCTGGGCTGCCATTTGGCGCGCCGCTCGGCAAGCGTCTCATCGGAAACCAGCACATCCAGTTTGTTGGCGGGGATATCAATGCGGATGATATCGCCCTCCTCCACCAGCGCAATCGGTCCGCCCACAGCCGCCTCGGGGGACACATGTCCGATGGACGCGCCGCGGGATGCGCCGGAGAACCGTCCGTCCGTAATCAGCGCCACGGAGGAACCGAGTCCCATTCCTGCGATGGCCGAGGTCGGGTTGAGCATCTCCCTCATGCCGGGTCCCCCCTTGGGACCCTCATACCGAATAACCACCACGTCGCCCGCCACGATCCGGCCGCTCTTGATGGCGTCGATGGCGTCTTCCTCGCAGTCAAACACCCTTGCCGGGCCTTCATGAACCATCATCTCGGGCGCAACGGCGGAACGTTTCACCACACCGCTGTCGGGAGCCAGATTCCCCTTTAAGATCGCAATGCCGCCGGTCTCCGAATAGGGATTTTCCACGGGGCGGATGACTTCGGGGTCCTTGTTGACACAGTTTTTGATATTTTCGCCGATGGTGGTGCCATTCACGGTCATGCAGTCCAGATGCAGGAGATTTTTCTTGGTCAGCTCGTTCATCACCGCGTACACGCCGCCCGCTTCGTTCAGATCCTCTATATAGGTGGGACCGGCCGGAGCCAGATGGCAGAGATTCGGCGTCTTGGCGGAAAGCTCGTTGGCGATATCCAGATTCAGCTCCACACCGGCCTCTCTGGCGATGGCGGGCAGATGCAGCATGGAATTGGTGGAACATCCCAGCGCCATGTCCACGGTCAGCGCATTCATAAATGCGTCCTCCGTCATGATGTCGCGGGGCTTGATATCCTTCTCCACCAGCTCCATGATCTTCATTCCGGCGTGCTTGGCCAGCCGGATTCTCTCGGAATATACCGCGGGAATCGTACCGTTCCCCTTCAGTCCCATACCGATGGCCTCTGTGAGGCAGTTCATGGAATTGGCGGTGTACATGCCGGAGCAGGAACCGCAGGTCGGGCAGGTCTTCTCCTCAAACTCGCACAGTTCCTCCTGCGTCATGGTGCCTGCAGCCACGCTGCCCACGGCCTCAAACATCGAAGAAAGGCTCCGCTTCTGCCCCTTCACGCGCCCGGCCAGCATGGGGCCGCCGGAGACGAACACCGTGGGAATATTCAAACGCGCAGCCGCCATCAGCAGGCCGGGGACATTCTTGTCGCAGTTGGGTACGCACACCAGACCGTCGAATCCGTGAGCCAGCGCCATGCACTCCGTGCTGTCCGCAATCAGGTCGCGGGTCACCAGCGAATATTTCATGCCCACATGCCCCATGGCAATACCGTCGCACACGGCGATTGCGGGGAATACCACGGGCATACCGCCCGCCATGGCCACGCCGAGTTTCACGGCCTCCACAATTTTGTCCAGATTCATATGGCCGGGTACAATCTCATTGTAAGAGCTGACAATGCCGATCATCGGCCGTCTGCGCTCCTCCTCCGTGTACCCCAGCGCGTTGAACAGGCTGCGGTGGGGCGCCTGTGCAGTTCCTACCTTTACGGAATCACTTCTCATGTTTGTCTCCTTCTTTCTCTTGTTCTTTCTGTTTGTATCCGTCTCCTATGTCAGATTTTCTTTTCGTCTTTGATCCGCTCGGCGAGCAGATCTCCCATCCGGGCGCACCCGACTCTCGTACAGCCTGCGGACAGAATGTCCCCCGTGCGGTATCCGTCCCGAAGCACCTGTTTGACGGCGTTCTCAATGGCGTCCGCCTCCGCGTCCAGATCAAAACTGTACCGGAGCATCATGGCCGCGCTCAGAACCGTGGCGATGGGATTGGCGGTATCCGTTCCGGCAATGTCCGGCGCGGAGCCGTGGCTCGGCTCATACAGTCCGAACTTGGTGTCGTTTAAGCTGGCGCTGGCAAGCATTCCGATGGATCCTGTCACCATGCTCGCCTCGTCCGACAGGATATCGCCGAACATATTCTCCGTGAGAATCACATCGAACTGCGCAGGGTTCTTGACCAGCTGCATGGCGCAGTTGTCCACCAGCATATGTTCCAGCGTCACGTCAGGATACGCCTCCGCGACCTCCTCCACCACTTTCCGCCACAATCTGGACGAATCCAGCACATTCGCCTTGTCCACGCTGGTGACTTTCCCTCGGCGCTTTCTGGCGATGTCGAATCCCTTGACGGCGATCCGGCGGATCTCGTTTTCGTCATAGGTCAGGGTGTCGATGGCCTTCCGCACACCGTTCTCCTCCACGGTCTTGCGCTCCCCGAAATACAGGCCTCCGGTGAGTTCCCGCATAATCAACATGTCAAACCCCGCGGCGCTGATCTCCTCTTTTAACGGACAGGCTCCCGCCAGCTCTTCATAGAGTACGGCGGGCCGCAGGTTCGCAAACAGGTTCAACGCTTTCCGGATGGCCAGAAGCCCCGCCTCCGGGCGGAGGTTCGGCGGCAGTTTATACCAGGGCGATGTGGTGGTGTCGCCGCCGATGGAACCCATCAGCACGGCGTCGGCCGCCTTCGCCGCAGCAACCGCCTCGTCCGTCAGGGGGACTCCATGCACATCGATGGACGCGCCCCCCATCAAAATATCCGTAAAACACATTTTGTGGCCATAGACCTCCGCCACCTTATGTAACACTTTTTTCGCCTCCGCCACGATCTCCGGGCCGATTCCGTCCCCGGGGATACAGGTAATCTTCAATTCCATGCCCTGCGCCTCCTTTTGCATCCTATTATCATAAAAGCAGTCCCCAAAAGGAACTGCTTCCGGCATCACGCCTCGGTCATTCTAATTGTTCTCCGGTTTCTCCACCCTGCTGATGGCAGACTTATCCATCGGAATCCGGCAGTTTCTGTTGTTACCGAACTCCACGATCACCGTATCGTCGCTGATGTCGATCACAATTCCGTAGAATCCGGATGTGGTCAGCACACAATCTCCCAATTCCAAAGCCGCAATCATGGCCGCAACTTTCTTCTGTTCCTTCTTCTGCGGTCTCATCAGGAAAAAGTACAGTCCGCCGAAGAGCAGAATATAGACGATCACCATCGTCCCAATGCCGACTGCATTGCCCGCCGCCGCAGCGTCCGCCTCGCTCATTCCCGCCGTCAATAAAATTCCCATTTCTCCTCCATTCCGACGCACCGCGCCTGAAATATTCTTCCCAGAATCTTTTTAGAATCTTTTTGAAACTATTCACCAAATAGGAAAGATAGCATCCAGATAATCATACACAGAATTTCGGAAGGGGGCAAGCCCCTTTTTGTGTATTTGAAAATTTTTCATAATTTTTTTAGAAAATCCCTCATTCCTGCGGCAGCGCCATGTTCTCCAGCTTGTGCTTTTTGTAGGCGGCAAACGTCCCCTCGTCCAGCGCGTTCCTGATTTCCTCCATCATCGTATTGTAAAAATACAGGTTGTGCAGCACGCACAGCCGCATCCCCAGCATCTCTTTCGCCTTCAGAAGATGCCGGATATAGGCTCTGGAATAACGTCTGCACGTGGGACAGCCGCAGCCCTCCTCGATCGGCCGCCCGTCCGTCTCGTACTTGGCGTTAAAGAGATTGATTTTGCCGTGATTGGTGTAGAGATGTCCGTGCCGCCCGTTTCTGGTGGGATACACGCAGTCAAAAAAGTCCACGCCCCGCTCCACGCCCTCCAGAATATTCGCCGGCGTTCCCACGCCCATCAGATAAGTGGGCTTATCCTGCGGCAGATACGGCACCACCGCATCCAAAATCCGGTACATCTCCTCATGGGTCTCCCCCACCGCGAGACCGCCCACAGCATAGCCGTCCAGCTCCAGCTCCGCAATGCGCTTGGCATGGTCGATGCGGATGTCCTCGTAGACCGCGCCCTGATTGATGCCGAAAAGCAGCTGGGAAGGATTCACGGTTCCCTCCAGCGCATTCAGGCGTTCCATCTCCCGTCTGCACCGCTCCAGCCATCTCGTGGTGCGCTCCACCGAGGCCTGCACATACCCTCTGTCCGCCTTGCTCGGGGCGCATTCGTCAAAGGCCATGGCGATCGTGGAACCCAGATTGGACTGGATCCGCATACTCTCCTCCGGCCCCATGAAAATCTTCCGGCCGTCGATATGGGAATGAAAATAGACGCCTTCCTCCTTGATTTTGCGCAGTCCCGCAAGAGAAAAGACCTGAAACCCTCCGGAATCCGTGAGTATCGGTCTGTCCCATGACATAAACTGATGAAGTCCGCCCATCCGGCGGATGATCTCGTCCCCCGGGCGCACATGTAAATGGTAGGTGTTGGAAAGCTCCACCTGCGTCTTGATCTGCTCCAGATCCTCCGTGGACACCGCCCCTTTGATGGCGGCCGCCGTCCCCACGTTCATAAACACCGGCGTCTGGATCACGCCGTGTACCGTGGTAAATTCGCCCCTCTTGGCGCGCCCCTCCGTCTTCAGCAGACGGTACTTGGCCCGAAACCGCTCCTGTCTGTTCTCTTCCATCTGTACGCTACCCGTCTTTTTGCAAATCTTCCCAAAATTCTTCCAAAGTAATGCCCCGCTCGGTAATCACCGTCGCCGCTTCCACACCCACATATCGGAAATGCCATGGCTCGTACACGATGCCCGTGACATACTCTTTCCCCTTGGGATAGCGCAGGATAAATCCGAACCGGCAGCTGTTCTCCGCCAGCCATTTCCCGGCGTCCGTGTCCGCAAACTCCTGCTCCAGCCGGGCAAAGCTGTCGCATGTAATATCCAGTGCAAGGCCGATCTCATGCTCGCTGTTGCCCGGCACCGTCACCACCTGACTGGCCAGCTGATAGGCCTCCAGATAGGACAAGCCCCGGTTCATATAGTCGGATATTTTTTGGTTGAAATTATACACCTGCCGCTCATGCGTCCTGTAGGGAGAACGCACCTTGAGGCTGATTCCGTCGTCTACGGCCGCCTGCAGCATATCCGACAGATCGTCCAGAATCCGCTCGTCGCACTTTAGAGCCCCCTCGATCGTTCCCAGAGAAACAGTGTAATCATCGGGAATGGAATGCTGTTTGTTAATCAGCACCAGCCGCCAATCGTCTTTGGAAAATTCTCCGGATGCGGAAAGCTCCTGCTCCCTCTGCTCCTTCGGTCTGCTTCTGCCCTCCAGCGACGCCAGAATCTCGGATGCGTCATAGGTGTCTCCGGCTTCCGCATCATAGGGACTCTCCTCGCCCCAGATCTCATACTCGGAGAGCGTCTCCTCCTCCATCAACAACTCCATGTCCTCCGGGCGAAGCTCCGGCTCCGCCGCAAGTTCCACGTCGCTGTCCACATCCTCGGGCCTCCAGTCCGCCCCGCCGCCGTTCCCCGCAATAAACACGGGAAACGAAAAACTGCTGTAGGTCACAAACAGGCACAGCGTCAGCGCCATCATCGCAAACCGCTTGCCGTTCCCCCGGCAGTAGGCAGCCGCATGGAATCCGAACATCGTTACCGCCAGCGCCGCGATGGCAAGGATCATGCATATTCTGTTTTGTCTGCCAAAGCGCAGCAGTTTTTTCTTAACGCGCTCTTCCAGCGTAGTTTTCATCACTTTGCGCACCCTTTATCCGTCCGGTTTTCGTTTACAAATCCCATCGTCTTCACCACACAAAGATTCCGGTTCATGCCGGAATGTACAATAATATATAATATCATATCATAGTTTGCAGAAAAATGCACTCTTTTTCTCAAATTTTCTTCTCACAAATTTTGGCGCGGCTTCCGTTTTTTTCCAAATTCCATCCAATTCCATCCGCGCCTTGATTGCCCGTCTGCTCCGCTTTCCGCCCAAAAAGAGCGGCCGGAAAGGATGTTTCCTTCCTTTACATTCCCCGCCCGCCCATGCTATAATATAACCAATTCACAAATTCGGAAAATGAGGCGCGGCTCAAGAGAAGGAGGATGGGTTATGGCAGGTTCATCATACGGAACGATATTCAGAATCACCACATGGGGCGAGTCCCACGGCAAGGCGCTCGGCGTGGTCGTGGACGGCTGTCCCGCAGGGCTGCCGCTGTGCGAGGAGGATATCCAGCGCTATCTGGATCGCCGGAAACCCGGTGTAACCGGCATCTCCACACAGCGGAAGGAAGACGATCTGGTGGAAATCCTCTCCGGCGTCTTTGAGGGGCGGACCACCGGCACACCCCTGTCCATGATGGTGCGCAACACCTCCCAGATCTCCAAGGATTACAGCAATATCGCCTCCTGCTACCGCCCCGGACATGCAGACTATACCTTTGACCGGAAATACGGTTTCCGGGATTACAGGGGCGGCGGCCGCTCCTCGGGGCGCGAGACCGTGGGCCGGGTGGCCGCGGGCGCCGTGGCCGCCAAAATTCTCCTCCAGATGGGAATTACCGTACAGGCCTACACCCGCTCCGTGGGTCCCATCGAGGCCGATCTGTCCGCCTTTGACGCGGACGCCATTCTGTCCACGCCTACCGCCATGCCGGACAGGGCTGCAGACGAGCGCGCCGTAGCATATCTGGAAGGCGCCAAAAAACGGCAGGATTCCGTGGGCGGCTGCATGGAATGCCGCGTGCTGGGACTGCCCGCGGGCATCGGCGACCCCGTGTTCGAGAAACTGGACGCCAATCTCGCCAAGGCCGTCATGTCCATCGGCGCGGTGAAGGCCGTGGAAATCGGCGACGGATTCGCCGTCTCTCTGGGCTGCGGCAGCAAGAACAACGACTCCTTCCGCATGAGAGACGGCCATGTGGTCAAATCCACCAACCATTCCGGCGGCGTTCTGGGCGGCATCAGCGACGGGGACATGCTGCTTGTGCGCGCCCATGTCAAGCCCACGCCCTCCATCTATCTCCCCCAGCAGACCGTGAATCAGGACGGTCTGGAGACGGATCTCGCCATCCACGGCAGACATGATCCCATCATCGTGCCGCGCGCCGTCGTGGTGCTGGAATGCATGACGGCGGTCACCGTTCTGGACGCCATGATGATCAATATGTCCGCCAGACTGGACAGCCTGACAGACTTCTACCGATCCTGACGCAGACTCGGCAGCCGCCGTTCGAGCCAAGATTTTCTATTTGATTTTATATCCGCACCATGCCGGCTATGCCATGCCCCACCGGCTATGCCTACGCCCCACCGGCTATGCCCACGCCCCACCGGCTATGCCCACGCCCCACCGGCTATGCCCACGCCCCACCGGCTATGCCCACGCCCCATCGGCTATGCCCGGCTGGTGCTTCCCAGCTTGTGAAACGCGATACAGTTGGGCGCGTCCACCTTGATGGGCGGCCCGTTCATAATCATATTGCCCGCTTCCAGATTCAGATGGAAAAAGGTCATATCGTTGCTCTCATGGTTCAAGGATACCAGAAATTTGTCGTTCGGGAAGAACTCCGCGTCTTTGGGATACTCTCCGCTCACGGGCAGACAGAATTTCTGCTTGAGCATTCCCGTCTGCACGTCCACCGCAAACACCACCACGGAATTATCTCCCGCGTTGGAGGAGAGCATGTATTGATAATCTTTGGAAAAGCTCAGTGCGCTGGCCGCGTTGGTGCTGCCCTTCTCGGGTTTGACGGTGAGGATGCTCTGGATTTTATCAAAGACCGGCATCCCGTTCTTGTCCTCGTAGGAGTACACGTCTATACTGCAGCTCCACTCATGCACCACATAGATATATCTGCCGTCTAAAGAGATCTTAATATGTCTGGGCGCGGAATTTAATTCGCTGTGCAGGATATCGGCCAGCTCCACCTTTCCCCATTCCAGATTCAGGCGATATACTTTCACATGATCCATCCCGTCGTCCGCCACAAGCAGGTATTTATTGTCATGGGTCATGCGGGCGCAGTTGATGTGCGGTCTGGAATTGCGCTCCGCAATGCTGCCAAGCCCCGTGTGGAACACCTCGTCCGTAATCTCTCCCACGGAACCGTTCTCGCGCAGTTTCAGCACCGTGAGCTTCCCGTCGTGGTATCCGGCCACAAACAGATAACGATCCGTATAATCCGTGGAGATATAACAGCCCCGCATCCCGTTGATGGGTGCAAAATTGATCAGATCCAGATTGCCGTCGGGCAGAATGTGGTAGGCCTCCACGCCGAAATCCGTGATGGAATACAGGTATTTGCAATTGTGCGAAATGGTCAGATAGGAGGAATTGGTGATTTCCACCCGATTCTTCTCCTCAAAGCGCCCCTTCTCTATATCCACATCATATATTTTGATTCCATGGCTGTCCCCATGGGTGTAAGTGGACACATACGCCACATATTTCTCCTTCGCCATAAAAGTCCGTCCTCCCTTACTGCCGGCATACGCCGCACATTCCTTTCCATTCCTTAACAATATAGCACAATCCCCCCTTTTTTTGAATACCCTTTGCAAAAAATCCGGCGCATTTTTCCAAAATTTGTTTTCTTCTTCCGAAGCCCGCCCCGCCATCTGTGAAACTTTCTTCAAAATTATTGACATTCCCCCCGTTTCCTTATATTATTATCATAATTTGTGCATAAGACCAACTACCGCCCCAAACGGTATGCGAACGATACGGAAGGACTGCAAGAATGAAAAATGCTTTGGTGAATCTGGACGGCATTACCAAATCTTTTGACGGCCAGATGATTCTGGATGATTTGAACCTCTATATCAAGGAAAATGAATTCCTGACGCTCTTAGGCCCCAGCGGCTGCGGCAAGACAACCACGCTGCGCATTCTGGGCGGCTTCGAGAAGCCCGACATGGGCCATGTGATCTTTGAAGGTCAGGACATCACCAATCTTCCGCCCAATAAGCGCAACCTGAACACCGTATTCCAGAAGTATGCCCTTTTTACCCATATGGATATCGCGGAAAATATCGCTTTCGGCCTGAAGATCAAAAACAAATCCAAGGCCTATATCGACGACAAAATCAAATACGCCTTAAAGCTGGTCAATCTGGACGGGTTTGAACACCGTATGCCCGACTCCCTAAGCGGCGGCCAGCAGCAGCGTATCGCCATCGCCCGCGCCATCGTGAACGAGCCGAAGCTTCTGCTTCTGGACGAACCGCTGGGCGCGCTGGATTTAAAACTCCGCCAAGACATGCAGTATGAGCTGATCCGTTTGAAGAACGAACTGGGCATCACGTTTATTTATGTGACCCACGATCAGGAGGAGGCGCTCACCATGTCCGACACCGTGGTGGTCATGAACCAAGGCTACATCCAGCAGATCGGCACCCCCGAAAATGTCTACAACGAGCCGGAAAACGCCTTTGTGGCGGACTTTATCGGCGACAGCAACATCATCGGCGCCACCATGATTCAGGATCGTCTGGTGGAGATTCTCGGCGCGCGTTTTGCCTGCGTGGACGAGGGATTCGGGGAAAACAAACCCGTGGACGTGGTGATCCGCCCCGAGGACGTGGAGCTTGTCGTGCCGGAGGAAGGCACGATTTCCGGCACGGTCACCCACCTGATTTTCAAGGGCGTCCATTACGAGATGGAGGTCATGGCAAACGGTTTTGAATGGCTGGTGCAGTCCACCCGTATGCAGCCCGTGGGTACCAATGTCGGTATCAAGGTGGATCCTTTCAATATCCAGATCATGAACAAACCGGAATCCGAAGACGAGGAGGCTGTGGGCGTCAATGAGTAAGAAAAATCGAATCCTTCTGTCCGTCCCCTACCTGTTCTGGTCTGCCCTCTTTATTCTGATACCGCTCTGCATGGTATTTTATTACGGGCTGACCGACAAGACCGGGGCATTTACGCTGGAAAATATCCTTGCCATCGCCACGCCGGAGCATTCCAAAGCTCTGTGGGAGGCGTTAAAGCTCTCTCTTGCGAGTACGGTGATCTGCCTGATCATGGCCTATCCGCTGGCCATGATCCTGAGCAATATGAACTCCCGCAAGGACTCTTTTATTGTGCTGATTTTTATACTGCCCATGTGGATGAATTTTCTCCTGCGCACCATGGCATGGCAGTCCCTTCTGGAGAAAACGGGCGTCATCAACGGGATATTGGGCTTTCTGCACCTGCCGTCCCTAAATATTATCAACACGCCGGGCGCCATTATTCTGGGCATGGTCTACAACTTCCTGCCCTTTATGGTACTGCCCATTTACAATGTATTGGTCAAAATCGACAGAAACATCATCAACGCCGCCAGAGACTTGGGAGCCAATCCGTTTCAGACATTTCTGAAAATTCTGCTCCCCTTAAGCCTCCCCGGCATCATCAGCGGCATCACCATGGTCTTCGTCCCCGCCCTCACCACCTTCGTGATCTCCAGAGTGCTGGGCGGCGGCAAAATTCTGCTCATCGGCAATATTATCGAGGAAGAATTTACCAAGACCGGGAACTGGAATCTGGGGAGCGGACTCTCCATCGTGCTGATGCTCTTTATTCTCTTCAATATGGTCATCACCGCTGTGACCGATAAGGACGGGGAGGTGAATGCCCTGTGAACAGAGTGTACGGCGCGGCCAGAAAAATTTATATCGGCCTGATTTTTGTCTTTTTGTACGCCCCCATTGTCACGCTGATCGCGCTCTCCTTCAACGCCAGCAAGACCCGGGCGAAATGGGGCGGCTTTACGCTTCAATGGTACCAAAGCCTTTTGAAAAACGATGTGATCCTGCAGGCGCTCTGGAACACGCTCTCCATCGCGTTCCTCTCCGCCCTGATCGCGACCGTCATCGGTACCGTCGCCTGCATCGCCATGCAGAATATGAAAAAGCGCGCCCGTTCCCTGATGATCGGCGTCACCAATATTCCCATGCTGAACGCGGATATCGTCACGGGCATCTCCCTGATGCTCTTGTTTATCAGCTTCGGCTTCAAATTCGGATTCGGGACCATCCTGTTAGCTCATATCACCTTCAATATTCCCTATGTGATCCTGAGCGTGATGCCCCGCATGAAACAGCTCAATCCCAGCACATATGAGGCGGCGCTGGATTTGGGCGCATCCCATTTTCAGGCGTTTTTCAAGGTGGTGTTCCCGGATATCCTGCCCGGCATCTTCTCAGGATTTTTGATGGCGTTCACCATGTCGCTGGATGATTTTATCATCACGCACTTTACCAAAGGACCGGGCGTCGATACCCTCTCCACCAAGATCTACACGGAAGTCAAGAAGGGAATCAAACCGGAAATGTACGCTCTGTCCACCATTATTTTTGTCTCCGTCCTGCTGCTTCTTCTGCTCATCAATTACACGCCGCGGCGGGATGCAAAAAGAAAATGAAACAAGAACCAAGAGGAGGTACCACATGAAAAAATTTTCCAAAGTAATGGCAGTCATTCTGTCCGGGGCGCTTGCGTCCGCTGCACTCACCGGCTGCGGCAAGTCTTTAGACGCAGGCCAAAACGGGGAACTCTATGTCTATAACTGGGGCGAATACATCGACCCCGACACCCTCTCCCTGTTCGAGGAAGAAACCGGCATCAAAGTCATCTATGACGAATACGACACCAACGAGACCATGTATCCCAAGGTGGCCGCAGGAGCGTCCGACTATGACGTGATCTGCCCTTCCGATTATATGGTGCGGAAGATGATCGACAACGACCTGCTGCAGGAGCTGAACTTTGACAACATGCCCAATGCGAAGGCCAATATCGGCGCGCAGTATTATGAGACCGCCGAAGAGTTCGACCCCGGCAACAAATACTGCGTCCCCTACTGCTGGGGAACCGTCGGCATCCTCTACAACACCACCATGGTGGACGAACCGGTCACAAGCTGGTCCATCCTCTGGAACGAGAAATACAAAGACAATATTCTCATGCAGGATTCCGTGCGCGACGCATTCATGGTCGCCCTGAAATTGAACGGCTATTCCATGAACACGCTGGATCCTGCCGAGCTTGAAACCGCAAGGGACGCCCTGATCGCCCAGCGCCCGCTGGTACAGGCATGGGTTATCGACGAGGTGCGGGACAAGATGATCGGCGGCGAGGCTGCGCTGGGCGTCATCTATTCCGGCGAGGCCATCTATACCCAGCGCGAAAATGCCGATCTGGAATATGTGATTCCCGAGGAGGGAACCAACGTGTGGATCGACGGCTGGGTGATTCCCAAGAACGCGCCCAACAAAGAGAATGCCGAGAAATTTATCGACTTCATGTGCCGCGGCGACGTCGCCCTGATGAATTTTGAATACATCACCTACTCCACCCCCAACACGGCGGCACAGGCGCTGATCGAGGATGAGGATATCAAAAATTCCAAAATTGCTTTCCCGGACCTGTCCCAGTATGAGCATCTGGAGACCTTCACCTATCTGGGGGAGGAAGGCGACGAACTCTACAACCAATACTGGAAGGAAGCGCGCTCCCAGTAAGCGAACCGCGGGGAAAAATACAGGCAAGCATAGACAAGCACAGATAAGTACAGATACGCACAGATACTTACAAATAAGCACAGATAAACACACAAAAGAGCAGGCACATCGTCCTGCTCTTTTGTGGCTTCCGCCCCAACTCTAATTCTGGCAGCCGCAGCCGTCGTTGAAATTGTAGTTAAAATCCGCTCTGGGCGGAGGCGGAATCATACCGGGCGCATCGCCGCAGGCTTCTCTCGCGTCTCTGACAGCCTCTCTGGCGTCCCGGATGGCTTCCCGGGCGTCCCGTGTCGCTTCCTTGGCGTCCCGCACGGCCTGTGCCGCACGGCGCTCCTCGCAGCCGCACTCTCTGCTTCTGTCACAGCCGCAGGTATCCCTGTCGGAACTCCGGCTGCATCCGCAGCTGTTTCCACAGGTATTGCCGCCGCAGACAAACAACAACAGCAAAATCATCCAGCAATTCATAGCTTGATACCCATATTCCTTTGGTTTACTGTAGTATATTCCCTCCGCCGGGATTGTTGCCTGTCCTGCGTTTCTTTCCCTTTACAAGCTCTTCTTTGATGCACCGGAAGGTCTTCTCCTCCCCCTCCTCGGCCAGCATCTTGAGCATCCGCTCCAGCACCTGTCCGGTCTTTTCATGGATGTAGAGCTTCCCCGCTCCCTTTAAATAATACTCGTAGGGCGCGGCGTCCGTATAAGCTTTTCCCTTGTATACTTTACAGGCGGCGATGCGGTCCATAATCATCTCCGCAATGTACCGATCCGGCATGGGAACAGGCACCATCTCCCCGGGTCTGGCCTGTTTGCTGTAGTCGATCCAATACTCAAAATGGTGTTTGTTGCGCCCCTTGTGGTGCAGCCATGCGGCGGAGTATCCGTTCTGCTCCCGCTCCGCGTCGTTGGGGCTTCTGGTACCCTGATAGTGCCTTGCGCCCACCGAGAACTCCGTGGGGCTGTACTTGGACAGATCGTGCAGAAGACCCTGCCAGTACAGCCCTACCCGGAAACACCCCTTGGCCACCAGATATTTGTGATGTGTAATTGTCTTAAAATGTTTCCAGGCATTGCTGACCATCCGTTTCGCAGCTCCTACTCCGCAGTCTTGTCGTCACGCGGACTCTTCCTCCGTCTTCCGACGCCCCGTTTCTTCCTGCGCTCTCCGATGACGGGGACTCCCACATAGAGCGCGCAGCTCCGCCCGGGAACGGCGATCACTTTGTCCGCCCGCTGTTCTTCCCCGCGCTCCGGCTCATTTTCAGAAATTCCGGCTTCCCGGATTTCGGCTTCCTTGATTCCGATCCCACGAACTTTTTCCCCGGCCGTCTCTTTTTTCTCCGCTTCCGATCCTGCGACCTGTTCCTCCGTACATAAAACCAGCTGCCAGCGCATGTCCGCGGGAAGCTTCGGCATGGCCAGTTCCATCGGTTCCCAATACATGTTCATCGCCAGATAAAAGAAAGCGTCCTCTTCGTCCCGGCCGCACCGGGCATATTTGCCGCAGTACATAATGCCGATCTGCCGATGATAACTCTCCGTTCTGGGCTGCCATGCGCTCTGCCCGTGGTAGGACAGATCCGGATATCCGCAGGAGAGGTAATCCATGAGTTTCAGCTCCGTCTCCGGATGCAGGATGGGATGTTCCCTGCGCAGCGCCGCCAATCTGCACCAGAAGGTATGCAGATCCTTATTTTTCTCAAGATCACGCCAGTCAAGCCATGCCACCCCGTTGTCCTGGCAATAGGGATTGTTGTTGCCCTTCTGGGAATTGCCGAACTCATCCCCCATGAATATCAAGGGTGTGGACTGTGAGAGCAGCAAAAACATCATGGCGTTCTTCACCTGCTTATGGCGCAGTTCACGCACCTTCCTGCGCCTGCTGGGACCCTCGTCCCCGCAGTTCCAGCTGTAATTGGCGTTGTTCCCGTCCCGGTTGTCCTCCCCGTTGGCCTCGTTGTGCTTTCTGTCATAGGACACCGTGTCCATCAGCGTAAAACCCTCATAATTGCTCATGTAATGGATGCGCCCCATATCATGCGGAATCCGGCGCATCTGGGACAGCACCGCGTCCAGCATGTTCTCGTCGCCCTTCAAATACTTTCGCATAGTGCGAAGATAATCATCCCCGTATACGGCCAGATGCTTGTATCCGGGTTCCCCCGAACCGTCATAAATCTGTTGCGCGTCAAAATAGTAATACCAGAGTTTGGTGTCCGCGAGCATCTCGTCCGCCGCGATCAGATTCACGGGGAGATTCTCCCCCATGAGATGAAAGCCGTCCACATGATACTCCAAGACCCAGAACTTCAAAATGTCCGTGATCTCCAGCGTCTTCACCGTCTTGGGGAAATAGAACTGCATAACCACTTCCATGCCCCTTTTGTGGAACGCTCGGATCATCGCCTTGAATTCCGTACAGGGATCGTCCCCCGCCGCATACGCCGCCTTGGGCGCATAATAGTAGCCGCGTTTATATCCCCAATAATTGCATTTCTTGGGCGACATCGCGTCCAGCTCCTCGTCCGGCACCGCGTAAATGTCCCCCGGAACCGTCAGAAGCGCCCTGCGCTCCTGCACCGTGGGAATCTCCGCAAATTCATAGGCGGGCTGCAGTTCCACCGTGGTGACGCCCGTCTCCCGCAGATAATCCAGTTTCTCCGCCATGCCGAGAAACGTCCCCCGGTGAACCACCCCGGAAGATGCGTGCTTGGTAAATCCCCGCACATGGGCGCAGTAACAGATACTCTCGCTATAGGGGATTCCGGGGCGTCCGTCCCCTTCCCAGTCAAAGTTGTCCCGCGGGATGACAGCCTTCCAGTCCTGCGTTTTGCGCTCCCTGCCGTAGACGGCCTGCCCCGCAAACCTCCTCGCATATCGGTCCGGCACGATATTGTCTCCCTCATAAAATTGATAAGAAATTTCGTCCGGATCCACATCCGGCAGATATTTACAGTGGATGTTCCCGATCCGCTCCTCCGGCGCAAAGGCAGACTTCAACAATTTCTTCCCGGTTTTTCTATCATAGACGAGAACCCCGCAGTCGTCCCGATTGGATATAAAGGAAAATCTGACCGCCCCGTTCTCCGCGTAAGCTCCAAGAGGATATGGTTTCATGCAAGTCCATTCGTGTTTAGCCATCCCAGCCTCCTACTCTGTCCGTCCGGCAATTCCGCTCTGATCCGCGGGAATGTCGAACCGTCAAAAAACCTATAGATAAATTTATTATATAGTATTGCGCTAAAAATCACAAGCAATTATAATGGAATTGTGATTGTTTTGTGCATTTACACATCGAAAGGAGAAAGCTATGGCAGACCAAAAAGACTATGAAGACGAAGAAATGACCGTAGAATTGGAGCTGGAGGACGGTTCCACGGTAAACTGCGCCGTCATTACCATCATCACCGTCGCCTCCAAGGATTATATCGTGCTTCTGCCTCTGGATGAAAAGGGGGAGAATGCGGACGGCGAAGTATGGTTCTACCGCTATCGGGAAAACCCCGACAATCCGAACGAAGAACCGCAGCTCGACTATATCGAAGACGACGAGGAATACGAGCGGGTGGCAGACGCATTCGACGAATATCTGGACAACTGCGAATTCGACGAACTGGTGGATGAGTGAGAGAAAATCGGATTCAGAAAACGCGAAAGAAATCTGGGGCGCTCTTTGGTACCGACGGTACAGAGAAGCTCCAGATGTCTTTTGGCTCTGGTCATTCCCACATAGAAAATTCTCCGCTCTTCTTCCACCGTTTTCCCGTCCGGCATCTTCCCGTAGGGATAGACCGACTCATTGCAGTCGGGCAGATAGACCCGGTCAAATTCCAATCCCTTGGAGGCGTGTACGGTCATCAGGCAGATTCCGCCCCCTGCCGCTCCTACATTCCTTGTCTCCGCTCCGGCGGCTCTCCTCTGAGCCTGTTCCCATGCTTTCACGCTCTCATACCCCTTGGCGTCCTCTTTTAAGAAATCCAGCACCTCCATCCACTCCTCCAGATGTTCCCCGGCACCCTCCCGCTCCGCAAGCGCCGCCTCATATCCCACAGCCCTGCACAGATAGAGAACCGCAAGCCCCGGCGGCATGGATCCCATGCGCTTCAAATGATTTTCCAGCTTTCTGATGCTCTCCGCAGCCTGCCCGTCCCGCACCCCGCCTCTGCGCATATACCAGTCCCTCATCTTCCCGAAATCCACGGACGGCGCCGCAGAAAGACACTCCCTGCTCAGATACCGCATGGGGCGGTTTAGGATCCGCAGCAGCTGCTCTCTGCTTCTTTCGCCCGCAGCTAACGACAGATATGCCATGACGTCCTTTGCGATAAAATGCTCATACGGGCTTCCGATGCGCTCTTTCGCCTGATAGGGAATCCCCTCCCGTCTAAGAAGCGCCGCCAGCATCTGCATCCCGCCGTTGGTGCGGAAAAGCACGCCGCATCGCTCCCCGGGACATTCCCGGAGAGCGCGCGCCAATTCCGTTTTCAGATAATGCAGCTCCTCCTGCCTGTCTCCGAAAGTGCGGATGGCCACGCCCTCTCCGTCCGCCTTCCGGGCGTTTGCTCCCGCGGCATAGCATTCCTTGGCAAACCGTTCCCGGTTCTCCCCGATCACCTTCCCTGCCGCCTCCACAATCTCCCTGACGCTCCTGTAATTGGCGTTTAAAATAATTTGGCGCGCCCCAAGTTCCTCCGCAAACTGCCGCAGACAGGCCGGGCTTGACCCCCTAAACCCATAGATGGCCTGATCGTCGTCGCCCACGGCGAACAGATTCCCGTGCCGCTCTCCCAGCAGCTTGACGACTTCATACTGCAAGGGATTAATATCCTGAAATTCGTCGATTAAAATATGGGAAAACCGGCTCTGCCAGTATGCCCTCTGCGGCGCTTCCTCCAACAAAAGCCTCCTGCACTCAAACACCATGTCGTCAAAATCGATAACGCCATTCGCCCTGCACCGCTTTTGATACGCCTCCACAAACTCCGGGAAACGCTTCCTCAGCCCGCCTGCAAGGCATTTGGCGGCCGCCTCCCCATCCCGCGTATTTTTATAATACGAGACGGCGTTTATCAGAGGCTCCGCATCTTTTCGATACGTCTCATACAGATCCTGTTCCCGCTCCTTTAGGAGCGCAAGCAGAATCTCTTGTTTCCTTGTCTGGGTGAGCAGGACCGAGTCGGTCCGGATTGCGTGGGACTGCCTGAGCATATGATAGAAAACGGAATGAAAGGTGCCGAAGTTGACCGCTTCGGTTCGTCCGGCCTGCGCGAGAAAACGCTGCTGCATGGACAGTGCGGCATCCTTGGTGAAAGTGACCACCAGAATCTCTTCCGGCGGAATGTGCCGCTCCCTGATGAGATAACAGATTCGTTTGACAATGACGGTAGTTTTGCCGGAGCCGGGTCCTGCCAGCACAAGCGCAGGACCCTCCCCGTGCGTCACAGCCTGCCGCTGCGGCGTATTCAGCCCCGCAAGGAAATCCTCCTGCGGGACGTCTGCATGATCTGCATGATTATTCTGCGGCATGTTCCAAAAGCCCGATGCCTTTCCGGATGCGCCGCAGACTCTCCTCCTTGCCGAGTACCTCCATGATCTCGGTGGCGCCCGCAGGGGTCATCTGCCTGCCGGAGACTGCGGTGCGGACCGGCCACATCACATAGCCGTTCTTGACCCCCTTCTCCTCCACATATTTCGCAAGAACCGCATACAGCCCGTCATTACTGTAATCTTCCTGCTTTTCCAGAATCGGCAGAAGCTCTCTCAGCACCTCCAGCGAGGTCTCGGAATTGGTCTTCATCTTCTTGTGGGTATACATGGCCGCATCATACTCCGGCAGCTCCTCAAAGAAATCCACATGCCCCGCAATGTCGGGAAAGACCTCGATCCGGGTCTTCACCATGGCGGCAATTTTTCTCAAGTCAAAATCTTTCTTGAGAACCGCTTTCAAATAAGGTTCCGCCATCTCATAAAACCTGTCAAAATCCATGGCCTTGATATACTCGCCGTTCATCCAGCGCAGCTTCACCAGATCGAATACGGCGGGGGACTTGCTGATGCGGTGGTAGTCGAATTCCCGGATCAGTTCCTCCAGCGTAAAAATCTCCCTGTTGTCCTCGGGACTCCAGCCTAAAAGCGCAATGTAATTGACAATGGCCTCGGTCACAAATCCCTGCTCCAGCAGATCCTCAAAGGAGGAATGTCCGCTTCTCTTGGAGAGTTTCTTGTGGTTCTCGTCGGTGATCAACGGCAGATGAATGTACACGGGACTCTGCCAGCCGAACGCATCGTACAGCCTCTGGTATTTGGGCGAGGAGGAGAGATATTCATTCCCCCGCACCACATGGGTAATCCGCATGGTATGATCGTCCACCACATTGGCAAAATTGTAGGTGGGATACCCGTCGGACTTGATCAAAATCATATCGTCCAGCTCCGCGTTCTCCACCGTGATATCCCCGTAGAGTTCATCGTGGAAAGTCGTGCTTCCCTCGTTGGGAATGTTCTGGCGGATGACAAAGGGCTTTCCGGCGGCAAGATTTGCCTCCACTTCCTCTTTCGACAGAGACAGACAGTGCTTGTCATAGATGCTGATTTCTTTGCCCTCCACCACCTCTGTCTTCAAACCTGCAAGCCGCTCCTTATCGCAGAAACAATAGTAGGCTTCGCCTTTCTCCACCAGCTCTCTGGCATGTTTCATATAAATGCCGGTCTTCATGCGCTCACTCTGCACATAAGGCCCCACGCCGCCGTCCTTGTCGGGTCCCTCGTCATGGATCAGCCCGGTCTGTTCCAATGTGCGGTAGATGATCTCCGTCGCACCCTCCACAAAGCGCTCCTGATCCGTGTCCTCGATGCGCAGCATAAAATCGCCGCCGTCATGTTTTGCAATCAAAAATTCATACAGCGCCGAGCGCAGGTTGCCCACATGCATACGTCCCGTGGGGCTTGGCGCGTAGCGCGTCCTGATCTTTGTCATAAATACCTCCGTTCCGAAGCCCGTCAAGCTCCTGTTCTCCCCTATCCGACCTGTGTCTTGCGCCACAGAAAGCGCGGGGCTGTGTCTTGCGCACACTAACGCAAGTATAACACAGCCCCCGGCCAAAGTCTAGAAAAAGCATAGTATGGTTTCAAAACTTTTTAGGAGTTTGCAAAACCGCCCGCTACTCCTCCATCACGCGCACCGCCGCATTTTCCGCAAGCTCTTGATTGCTCCGCTCCACGATCCGGCTCTCCTGCGTCAGTCCCGCGCCTGTGACCGCCGCATACTGCCCGTTTTCCTCCAGTACCGTCACGGGCATCCTGCGGATGCGGTGTTCCGTCCCCAGAATTCCTTCCACCTCCTCCACCGTATAGACCCATGCAGAAAAACTGTCCCGATACAGCGCGCTGTCCGGTATGACCGTCTCATAGCTTTCGCTGTTGCAGCTATAATTCATCGACACTGTCTGTCCCGCCGGAAGTCCCGACACATCCGCCTCGATGCGGAGCGTGCGCTGTCCGTTTTCACTCTCCTGATAGGCGACCGTCCCCTCAAAACGCCTGTTCTCTCCGATGACCGTTTTGCACTGTAAAGACACCACGTCCCCGATAGAGAGACGCTGTCCGTCCGTCTCCGGAAGTGTGATCTCCACGCCGTCCCCGCTCTTGGTATACAAAATACAGGCGCCGTCCCCCGTCCGCGCGCCGGTCTTTGTCATGCACTCCAGCACGGTTCCGGCCTCCTTTGCGAAGACTTTTCCCCCGTCCTCCTGCAGCTGTTTGAACTCCTCCAGTGTGCGATCCTGCGCCGCAAGCTCCCCCGAAAGCCTGACCCGCTCCGCCGTCGCCTGCAGCAGCCCGTCCTGTGCGTCCTCCAGACTGCGGCTCCAGTTTTGGAGAGCCTCGATCCGGTTCAAGCGAGCCTGTTCCAGAGCGTTCTCCGCCAGCTCCAGTTCTTTCTCGGCCGTCTTATAGGCCAGATCCGTGCCGGACGGATCCTCCCCGATCTCCGCCATCCGAATTCTTGCGCTCTCCACGGCCAGCTTGGCGTTTTCCACCAGCAGATCCTGCTGTGCAAGCAGCCCCTCATAATCTTCCTGCAGCCGCTCCGCAAGCCGCTTCTGTTCCCGACTCTGCCTGTCCGCACCGCTCGTCAGATCGTCCAGCTGTGCCTTCAGGTAATTCCGCTCGGAGGCGGCCTCCTGTATGCGAACCTCCAAATCCGCGGCGTCCAGCTCCAGCAGCGCATCCCCCTCCCGGATCTGTTCTCCCGCCCGGACGCACACCGTATGCACCCGCACTCCCTGCGGTACATACACACCGTAGGTCATCCCCGGCAGAACGGCTCCCCTGCCGTCAATCTCATAATGCAGGCTCTTTTTCTCCGGCTGGCACAGCTGCACTCTGGGCAGGCCGTTGCTATAGATCCCCTTGGCTGCAACCGTACAGGCCAGCATGAACCCCAGAAAAACCGCAAGCCCGGCAAGTATTCCCTTTTTCCCGTTCCACTGATCCCGCATCCCGACATCTCCCGTTACCGCATCTCTCATGCAGATTTCTCTCCGCCCTATCCTTCCTACCCTTTTCGTTGCGAAACTTCGCTTTTGGCAATCCGAATTGTGCAAATTGTATATTCACAAGCAGACCCTAGCGAACCGCCGGTACTTAGGTGCTGTACTTTAGCACCTTATGTACCGTTGCGGTGAGGTGGGAGCGCAAGCGTGCCTGCGTTGAATATGCAATCTGCACAATGACCCTTTGCCAATAGAATCTTTTCGCAATCATCCGCTTCCTACCCTTTTACCGCCCCCGCGACGATCCCCTGCTCCAAAGAATCCCGGAACAGGGCGAACACGAACAGGGACAATGTCAAAGTAATCAGGGAGGCACATGCCGCAAACCCTGCCTGTTCAATAGAAATCTCCGGCAGATACAAGGACAGGGGCCAGCGCGATTTGTCCTTGATAAAAGCCAGCGGCTCCTCCATCCTGTTCCAGTTTTCCAGAAAACTCAGCACAAAGGCCGCCAAAATCCCGCCTTTTGCCAGCGGACAGCCGATCTGCCAGAAAATCCGGAATTCCCCCGCCCCGTCCACCCGGGCCGACTCCAAGAGTTCTGCCGGAATCCCCTCGAAACTCCGGTAGATCAAAAATACCGGAAAGGTGGAGAACACAGCGGGCAAAATTACCGCCCATTGGGTGTCCAGCAGCCCGAAATTTTTCAGCGCCAGATATTGTGACAGTTGTGTCACCTGAAAAGGCAGGAGCATCAGCGCCAGATACAAAAAGAACAAAATCCGTCTTCCCCGAAACCGGAATGCGGCGAACGCCCATGCCGCAGGTACGGACACAATCAGCTGCCCCAGAAGAACCGCCGCCACCATTCCCACGGAATTCCAGAACAGCTTCATAAATTCCGGCGAGTAAAACAGCAGTCTCTTAAAGTGTTCCCCCGTGGGATAATCCGGTATCCATTTCCAGACAATCGTGTCATTTGTGTTCTCCAAGAGCGGCTGCAGCCGTTCCCGCCACTCATAAGCGTCCGCCGCGGAACCCGATACCAGAATCAAAATCGGCAGCAGGAACAGGACGCCCAGCGAAAGGATGGCGGATCCTGTCAAGACGCCGCCGCAGACTCTTTTGATGCTCCGAATGGTCTTCTCATTTCTCATTTGGCCGATTTCCTCTCTCCCCGTTCTCCGCGCCGATCCCCATCCGGCGTTCCATCAGAAAAGCGCCCGCGCCCAGCGTCAGCGCCGTGAGTACCGCTCCCGCGGCCATCTTGTCCAGATCCAGCTTGGTATACCAGTTGTTGAACACATGCTGCAGCAGATAGATCTCCTGCGGCGGATAGGCGCCGTTGATCAGATAAGCCTCCCGGAAGACCTTAAACGTATTGAGCAGGGACAACAGGCTGATGGTGTAGGCCGCCCCTTTGAGACTCGGCAGCGTCACATGGATAAAACAGCGGATTCTTCCCGCCCCGTCCACTCTCGCAGCCTCCAGAATCTCCGTGGGTACGGTCTTTAGCGCCGCGAACCACAGTACCACCGTGTAACCCAGATTTTTCCATAGATAGGTTCCCACGAGGACTCCGAAAGAAGCCGTCCCCTCCATGAAATCGATCCGGCTGCCAAGCAGCCCGTTCAGCAGCCCCTGCTTCTCAAAAATCAGCCGCCACACCAGCACCACGGTTGCCGCGGGCATCGCCTGCGGCAACAGATAGCACACCTTGGCATGTTCCAGAAACGGAATCCGGTTCATGGCCAGCGCAATCAGGAGGCTGCCCGCAAGAAGCAAGGGCAGACACACTCCCACAAACCGCAGGGTATTTTTCACCGCCAGCAGAAACGCTTGATTTCCCAATACTTTTTGATAATTGTCCAGCCCGCAGAACTCTCCCGTCATGGCCGTGGTGAACGATCGGCGCACCACATCCCCGAAGGGCAGCAGCACAAACACCCCCACGCCGAGCAGGCTGGGCAGCAGAAAGGCTGCTGCCCGCAAGCCTCCCCACCCGTGCCTGAAATAACGCTTTGCCCAACCTTCCCGGCGGCAAAGCTTAGCATTTCTTTGCCCCTTATTCCGCCAGATACAGCTGCAGTTTCCTCTCGATGGCATTCACAGCCTCCTCCACACTCTGTTCCCCGGCGAGCGCCTTTGCGCCCTCCTCTATCACGCTATCCCACAGCATATAATCATACAGAATCACCGTATCGATGCTATCCAGCATCCGGTGATAGTCCTCATACACCTCCGGTCTGCACCATTTGACTTCCACTGAGATGAGCTCTCCCTCCGTTCCGTCTTCATTGCGCATACTGCTGCTCATCCACACATAGGGTTCATAGCTGGGATTGCCCTGCTCATCCTTGTAGGGATTTTCCTCCAGCTTCACAAGCGCATCCCGGTTGATTGGAGTCGCCCAGTACATGGTACTCTCGCTCATCCAGTCTCCCAGCGCATAGCGGACAAAAGCCTGTGCCTCCTCCGAGGCATTGGAAGCCGCATTGATCCCGAACAGCGTCATGGGCAGCGCAGCCGTTCCCGGCCCCGGAAGCGGCATATAGTCCATCTTCCCCGCCTCCAATGTGGCATGAAACGTATTAAATTCATGCTTTGCGGCGCCGCCCAGCCCTCCGATGGCAAAACAATCCCCATACATCATCGCTGCTTGGATCGCCGAACTCTCATTCTTGCTCAGATAGAACATCTGACTGGAACGCAGGGTACTCTCCAGATCTTCCCAGGTTCTCCACACACGCTGCCGCTCCTCAATCCTCTCCTGTGCAAGATCTGCCCTATCGATCTCATAAATCTCTCCGCCAAGCTGCAGCAGTTCGGTGACCGCCGCCCGATCCAGACTGCCGTCCTCCTTTGTGAGGGTTCCGCCGTAGGCAAATAGCAGCGTCTGCAATACCACCTCTTCGGACACAAGCCCCACCTTCGCGCCGCCCTTTGCCGCCTTGGCCTCCCGAAACGCCCTCAGCATATCCTCCACACTGTGGATATCCGCCAGTTTCTGCTCATCTCCCATGAGAACAGGCATCGAAAATCCCAAAGGCAGTGTATAGAGCGCATCTCCCTGCCGCAGCGCCTGAATGATATTGTCAAAATAGGTATATTCCTCCTGCAATCCCGCATACAGCGCACTCAAATCCATCAGCACCCCCTTCTCCACATAGGACGCATAGGGCAGGTCATCCAAGAGGAAGAGATCCGGCCCCTCCCCCGCTGCAAGCGCCGTCGCCAGATTCTTCAAAGCGTCCTCTCTGGTGACGCCGTTTTCACCGCTCACACCGACCTCATAGCGCACATACACCTCGGGATACTGCGCGCGGTATGCGCTGATCACATCCTGAATGTTCTGATCTTCATAGAGGCTGTAAATGGAGAGCAGCTTCTCCGGCACGGATGGCATCTGTGCGTCATATTCATACCGGAGCAGCCGATAATCCTCGTATAACAGGTAGAACACAGGCATTTCCTCAGTCTCTTCTGCCGCATACAGATCCACGAACCAAGTGCTGTCGCTGAGCGAGCAAAGCGAACCGTCGATGAGCTGCTCCGCCACGCTGCCGTACAGCACATGGCGGTACAATCCCTTCTTCGTCGCCACATAGACGCTGTCCTCCTCCCCGGGATACATCAGATACGCATAAGAATAGGTGCCGTTTGCATGTCCCAGACTGCCTGCCAGCAGATCGCTCAACACCTTGTCCTCCTCCCGCTCCGCGCGCGTCTCCAGATCATAGATTTTGAGCTGTTCCGCCATATCCAGCAGGATAAAATTGCCGCATCGGGCCAGATAGCCGGCGCTTCCGTCCACCTCGAAGAGGAACTCCGTCTCCCCGTCTTCACTGTTGACCCGGTAGACCTTGGTGGTTTCGCTCCTTCTCGAATCGGTCACGTAAAAATAACCGTCCCGCCCGTAAAACAAATTGGCTCCCCTCTCCGTCGGCACATATTCCCAAGGCGTCTCCTTCCCGTCGGGACTCAGATAAAACATTTCGTATTGATAGGATCCCTCCTGATCCGTGAAAGAAAACACCGTATACATTCTCGCGCCGTTTTCCGCCGTGACCATATTGGCCAGATAGTCATCCGCCGCAAAACGATTTTTCAACACCTCGGGACATAGCTCGTCCGCATCCGTCAGCGTCCTTTGTTCCAGATCCGCCCTGACGCCCGCCCCCATGGAATCCGTCAGATACAGGCCGCCGTCCCACGGCAGGATCTGCCCTGCCTGCTCCAATGAACAGTCCTCCCCGTAAGTGAACTCCGACTCCACATAGCGCCCCAGAGCGGGAGTCTCTCCTCCGGCCTGCACTTCCTGCGTCGTCTGCTCCACCGGCACTCCGCCTGCGTCGTCCGCCTCCAACTCCCGCCTGCCGCACCCGGCCAGCGCGGAAACCAGAAGACATCCGGCCAGAATGGCGGCCAGCGCGCGTTTCGGCTTTGTCAAAATGTTTTTCCTGTCATATTCCGTAAACAACATCTCTCTCTCCTTCTTCCTTTTGAATTCTGCATCAGTTGATCTGCATCCGTTGATCTGATAACAGTATCATACCTTCTCCGGCTCTAAACAAACTCTAAATCCTCTTTATTTTGCAACTATCTTAGGCGATTGCGAAACGCTCTAATTTACAAAGAGTCATTGTGCAAATTGCACATTCACCGCAGACGTCCCACCTTCACCGCAAGCGGTCAAGGTGAGAAGCACTTCTAAGGCTTGCACCATAGGGTGCTTCGCCAAGAA
>JAMPGV010000040.1:0-8054 GCA_023663735.1 Muribaculum sp.
TGAATGTTTGGTTGGGGATTCGGAAGGTGATAGATACGATAAATGCCAATGCAATTGCATAAGGGGTATAAACTATTAAGCATCATATTTTTTGATTCGCTTAGTGTTCCGGTGATGCTGTTTAAGCTCTGGTTTTTGCAAAACGCTTGCATTTCGCAAGCGGAATGGATATACTAATGGAAAAGGAGGCGATTGTTATGGCGAGAACATCAAATGTATTTGCACGAGTGGAACCTGAAATCAAAGAGCAGGCGGAGCAGGTGCTTGAACGTTTGGGAATCCCTATGTCCAATGCTGTGGGTATGTTTTTGAGACAGGTGGTTTTGCAGAGGGGAATTCCGTTTGAAATGAAGCTGCCACAGACGGCGCCATTGAATTATCGTTCTCTTACCAGAGAACAGTTTGATGCGGAAATGGAAAAAGGCATGGCTGATGTAAAAGCGGGCAGGGTTTATTCGGCAGATACCATTGAAGCGGAAATGAAGCGAGACTTTGGCGTATGAGTTGGGATATTGAATATACAGCACAGGCAAGACAAGACTTGCGTGATATTTATGAATATATAGCATTAGAGCTGCTTGCTGCGGAAACTGCGACAGGACAAACCCGACGGATTATGAAAATGATTCGTTCTCTCGAAGAAATGCCCATGCGGCATCAACTTTATGAAGAAGAACCGTGGCATAGTCGGGGAATCCGGGTTTTACCTGTAGATAATTATCTGATACTCTATCTGCCGGAAGAATCTCAGAATACGGTAAATATTGTCAGAATTATGTATGGCGGCAGAGATATACAAAAGCAGTTAAGCGAAACGGTTTTGTAATTCCCTGATCGAGTGGTGATAGGTAGAAAAAATGTAAGTCTATATATCTTCATAAGTTTTTATAGGAAATCGTCAAAAATTATTTTTTGGGCAATTCCTTACACAGCGCAGGGGCAGTACAGACCATAGGGAACGGTCTGGGCTGTCCTTTTCGTGTATTTAAGGCATTTATGCAAAAATTTATGGAAGGGGTAGCTGAGATGGAAGAATTATTAAAGAAACCAAACTGTAGCTTTTACTGTATGCAGGAAAAAGAAACTTGTAAAACGCAGGGAATTTGAGCGGTTTTTAAGCTATACAGTGGAAATATGCAGAATCCCACGATTTACTTTTTACCCCTAATATGCTATACTACACAACAGAAAATTCAAAGGAGATAGGTTGAAAAATAAATTTTTCAACCGGCAATTTGTGTCTGCGCGTTGCTTGACACAAAGTTGCTTATGCGCAAAAGCAGCGCAGAAATGGGGATTAGATAAAATGAAACTCGGCATCGTCGGTCTTCCCAACGTGGGGAAAAGCACCCTTTTCAATTCACTGACCAAGGCGGGCGCGGAATCCGCCAACTATCCGTTCTGCACGATCGACCCCAATGTGGGGGTGGTGGCGGTGCCGGACGAGCGCTTAAAGCTCTTGGGGGCTCTGTATCACTCTAAGAAGGTGACCCCTGCGGTGATCGAATTTGTGGACATCGCCGGACTGGTGAAGGGCGCGTCCAAGGGGGAGGGGTTGGGCAATCAGTTCCTCTCCAACATCCGTGAGGTGGACGCAATTGTGCATGTGGTGCGCTGCTTTGAGGATACCAATGTGGTGCATGTGGACGGCAGCGTGAATCCCCTGCGGGATATCGAGACGATCAATCTCGAGCTTATTTTCTCGGACTTGGAGATTTTGGAGAGAAGGATTTCCAAGGTGGTGAAGGCGGCGCGCATGGACAAGACGCTCGCCAAGGAGGAGGCGCTGCTTGGGCGCATCAAGGCGCACTTGGAGAGCGGTAAGATGGCAAAGAGCATGGGGCTTGAGGACGAGGACGAGATAGAGCTGATGAAGTCCTACAATCTGTTGACCGGAAAGCCGGTGATTTATGCGGCAAACGTGGCGGAGGAGCATTTGGCGGATGACGGTGCGTCCAATCCCATGGTGGGTGATGTGCGCAGCTTTGCCGAGGGGGAGAGCAGTGAGGTATTTGTGATCTGCGCCCAGATCGAGCAGGAGATTGCGGAGTTAGATGATGACGAGAAGGCGATGTTCCTGGAGGATTTGGGGATTGCACAGTCCGGTCTGGACAAGCTGATCGCAGCGAGCTATCGGCTGCTTGGGCTGATGAGCTTCCTCACCGCGGGGGAGGACGAGACCCGCGCGTGGACGATCAAGATCGGCACCAAGGCGCCTCAGGCGGCAGGCAAGATTCACTCCGACTTCGAGAGAGGCTTCATCAAGGCGGAGGTGGTGAACTATAAGGACTTGCTGGAGCAGGGATCCTTAGCCGCCGCGCGGGAGAAGGGGCTCGTGGGCATGGAAGGGAAGGACTATGTGGTGAAGGACGGCGATGTGATTTTGTTCCGATTTAACGTGTGATGATCCATGCATGATAAGAATAGAGGGTATTTGTCAGAAAACGCAACGGCAATGCATCAAAAATGTTATGCGGCATGAGGAAACGGTTGCAATCATTATGATTTTGCACTATAATGAATAAATAGAATCATAGTGAAAGGACAGGGCGATAGGGAGGGCAGATTATGGTTGGACGCACAATGCTTGAACGTAATCCGAAGACTGCTGGGCGGAAACAGTGTGGACGTAATAGGAAGGCTGTTTATCAAAACATTTATTCAAGCCCCCTTTTTTCCATGCCGTCTGCTTTGCAAAGCGCCTCCCAAGATTTCAATCAGGAGAATCCTGTATGCGGAGGGCAGTCTTTGCGTTTTCAAGACGTAAACATACGCTATAGCAAGGGTGCCGTTGTTCAAAGGCAGCCAACACATGCCTCGTTTAAAGCGCGCAGCTATCGCCATGCAAGATCGTCCAGACTGAAAGGGTGCGCACTAGCCTTACAGCGCTTGGGAGCGTCCGCTCCTGATGTCTTGAGAGCCGCCTTGGTGGAGGATAGCGGCGTTCCTGATTCAAATGTGCCGGGAAGCGATGCTGGAATTGATTATGCAATTCCCAATCAGGCGCATCATATTGTGGAGAGTCACGGCGGTGATGACGTCGGCAGAGATATTTTGAGCAACGCAGGCATTCATATCAATTCGGCGATCAATGGAGTATTGCTCCCCACATGGGAGGGAGACAACACAGGGAATGCTACCGTTCATTTGGGGAGTCATGTGGAAGAGTACAGCGATTGCGTAAATAGGGCATTACAAAAGGCGGTAGAGAATGAAACGCCAGAGACATATAAACAAGCTGTTAAGAATGTTTTGTCAACCATACGTGAGATTTTGCTGAATCATAATCTGGCTCTGAATGCGCATGGTGATTCGGATTATAATCCGGACACAGGACAAGCGATGAGTATTACTGAGATCTTTGTACGATATGGCTTAATTTAGAGACGATTAATGCCACAAACAAACCATCCCCCAGCGTCCGTTACGCGGTCGTCTGGGGGATCTTTTTGTCCTTTGGCGGCAAAGGGAGTTTTTTAGTTTCTATCCGTTACTTTTTCTGTTTTTAGGCGTGTTTTATGTAAAGGGGGCAGAGGGCATCACATGAATAGAGAAGAGAATCGGGAGAGAGACATAAGAGAAGCTGTCGCAAAATACAGCGATATGCTCTATAAGATCTGCATTGTCATGCTATGTAGCGAGCAGGATGCGCAGGACGCCGTGCAGGATACCTTCTGCCGATATTTGGAGAAAAGACCGGCGTTTCAGGATGCGGAGCATGAAAAAGCTTGGCTGATCCGGGTAGCGGCCAATCGCTGCCGAGATATGATACGGTTTAGGATCCGGCATCCGAACGTTTCGATTGACGAGGTGGAGAATAGTCTTGCCGCGCCGGAACAGAGAGAAACGCTGAGGGAACTTCTGGAGCTGCCGGTCAAGCAGAAGACCGTCCTTTATCTGCATTATGTGGAGGGGTATCACATCAAAGAGATTGCGGAGATTCTGGGGATCACGGAGGGCGCGGTGAAAATGCGGATGCGTCGCGGCAGGGAGCAGATGCAGCAAATGTGGAAGGAGACATATAGCGGATGAACGGGCGGACGGAAATCAATATAAAGAAAAATGATCTAAATAAAAATAATATAAAGCAAGTAATGGATCAGATTCATATTTCCGAAGAGAGGCAGGAGGAAATCATCCGCAATGTGCTGAAACGGATGAACGAAACAGCGGAGAGCGGAAAAAGAGGGAACCGGAGAAAGAGGGAACTGAGGCGAAATGCTGCGGGAATCTGGGGAGAGCCGAAGGGAGTTGGCGAGAAGCGGAGGAGGGCGGCAACTGCTGCGGCAGCTTTTGTACTGCTGGCCTGTGTTGTCAGTATTCCCGTGCGGGCGGTTGTCATCAATGCGGTGAAGGAGAGAATGGAAAGGATTCCCAAGGAGGAAGTGCGGGAAATGAACGATATGGTTCAGGCGAAACCGACGGAGGCGGACGTTTTTTCGAGAGAGTATTCTGACGACGAAGAAGAACGCAGCAGGGAGCTTTGGAAGGCGTATAAGAAGGGAAAATTTCCCCAAAATGTGCTTGTGCAGGTGGACAACGCGGAGGATGTGCCGGAGGGAACGCTCTGTTATATCCGGTCTACGGGCGTTTTTCAGCTGCCGGATCAGGAAATGACCGACGAGGAGATTTTGGAAATTATTGATTTCCAACATAAGATGAGTTATGCAGTTTCACAGGGGTCTGCGGCGCAGGAGGCGAGAGAGGAGATGCTGGCCGAACAGGAGAAGCTTCGAGAGAGAGTGGCGGCTCTTGGCGGCATTAGTCAATATGAAGCGGAGAAAATAGCGGTCAATCAAATGAAAACCGAATTGGGAGATGATGCGGAGGATACGGAGTTTCAGTGGATTACTTTAGAGGAGAATGGCGAAGCGGCTGATGGCGGATTGGTATATGATGCATTTTTCCATAATTCAGAGGCTCGTTTTTGGTATGAGTGTGTGATTGACGCTGTGGGAGGAGAGATACGATGGACGGAAGTATTTTGAGAAGTACGGGAAATTTTGGGGTAAAGAATCTTAGGTTCCGGCTGTGCTGTCTGTTGCTATGCGCCGCTGTTTTTCAGACGGCATGTGGAGCGGAAACCTTGGAGGATGAGTCTGGTTTCGGGGCGAGCGGAGTTCCCGAAGAAAAGCGCAAGCAGGAATGGGTTTATGTACCCGAAAGGATTGAGCTTGAGGATGAAAGGGCGGATTATGATAAGATGCAGCTTGTCGGAGATACAGTCCGTTATATCTCAATGAACGGCGAATCTTCGGCCGAGGCGCACAGGATTTGTGGATATTCCCTGCAGACCCGTGAGCTGGAGAGCGCGTTTTTGGAGTGGCAAATGGAAGGAAGCTACAGGGATATCGTCACGTATGTGTTTCTGCCGGATTCCTCCGTATGGCTGATTGTCAATGTGTATCCCGCGGATTTTGGCAGAATGAGCCGTTTTCTGTGCAGGTTTGACACGGCGGGAAAATGCATGGTTTCTTGGGACGTCTCGGAGCATCTCGGCAGCGGCGTCATAATAGAGCGTCTGGCGGCTGACGCTAAGGGGCGGCTGTATGTTTTTACCGACGAAGCGGTTTGTCTGTACGGACAGGACGGAAGTTATCGGGGAAGCATATCTTATGATGCTGATAATGTTCAAATAAGGGGATGCGCGGAGGGGGACGGCAGATTCTATGTCTGCGTCAGCAAAGGAGAAAGTGCGGATTCCTGCGCTTTGGAGGAAGTGGATTTTGAGAGCTGCACAATGACGGAAGCGGCGGAGAATTTTCCGAATGTAAACGGGCTGTGTACGGCGAGAAGTTCGGATGCGGATCCCGTGGAGCAATCCGGCGATTTAAAGAAACAGTACGATGTTCTGCTGTATGATGACGAGTACGCCTACGGATATGATTTTTCTTCCTCAAATGGAGGCGCGGGAGGAAAATCGGAGGAACTTTTTGCATGGATGGACAGCGATATCAACGGATATTATGTGACGGGATTGAGTTTGCTGGAAGACGGAAGGTATTATGCCACGGTGGAGGATTGGATCAGCGAGGACAGAAGTATTGTGCTTCTCACCAGAACAAAGGCTGAGGAGGCGCCGCAGCGTGTCAATCTGACGCTTGCCACCGTGGGCGGGGGAAGCGACTTGGTGGGCATGACCATGCGGTTCAACCGAAACAGCAATCAGTGGCATGTGGATGTGAAATATTATGATTCCATGACGGATCTGTATAATGCCATGTTGGCGAAAGAACCCATGGATTTGGTGGATTTGTCTGGAGTGGATGTGGAAAACCTTTGCAGACAGGGATTTTTTGAGGATTTGACTCCGTATGTAGAGCAAAGCGCCGCATTTGGCGCTTCTGATTTTGTGGACGGACTGTTAAACGTATATTCGTTTGAGGGAACGCTGGCGGGCATACCGGAAACGTTCAGGCTTCAAACCGTCGTGGGAGACGGGAGGAGATTCGGAAACGGCAGAGGACTCACACTGGAGCAATTTCTTGCCGTATGCGATGACCAGAGGGCGACGCCTTTCGGTGAGTTGACCAAGGAAGACATGATGCGGTATCTGCTGATGTTTAACGAGGATGCTTTTATTGATTGGGACAAGGGCGAATGTCATTTTGATTCGGGGACTTTTCGGAATGTATTGGAATTGGTCAACCGCTTTCCGGATGAAATCAAGGAAGAGCAGGAAGAGGTTTCCGTGCCAAGCAGGATCCAAAACGGCGAGGTGCTTTTTGCCATAGCTGATCTGGGAACTTTGAACAGTCTCCAGCCTTTTATGGGAATGGTTGGCGAGGGGGCGGAGTGCATCGGTTTTCCGACTGTGGACGGAAGCGGCGGGACGTTGCTTTTTCCCGGCAATGCGTTCGGAATTACCGCCGTGTCGGAACACAAAGACGGCGCATGGGCATTTGTGGAGGCGGTTCTGACACGCCCCAAGAATCAGTTTCACAATATGAATATGGGGTATTTTCCGGCGATGAAAGCGGATCTCAATGCAAAAGTGGGTGCGGCGATAAAAGAAGATGCGGAGTGGGCGGCCAAGCACGGCGACAGGGAGTTTCTGTTTGGGCGTCGGACATGGGAGGACGGGTGGTTTTTTGACTTTCACGCCGTCACGTGGGAGGAAGTGAATGAAATGATGGCATTGGTGCCGGAGGCAATTCCGTATTATCAGGCGGAGGAGGACGCCGTTATCCGGATCATCAGCGAAGAGGCGGCAGCTTATTACAAAGGCCAGAAGTCTGTGGAAGATGTGGCGGAGATTATACAGAACCGCGTCCGGCTATATGTGATGGAAAAATTGTGATTGCGATCAGCATCGTTTGATGTTATAATCTGTCCATAGAATTCCTCTGCGGAAGTGGAGGAGAGATGAAACGCAAGAGACAATTGCAGGAACTTACCATCAAGGATAATTTTATGTTCGGCGCAGTCATGAACGATGAGGAGAATTGCCGTGGACTGCTGGAGCTGGTGTTAGACATCCCTATTAAAACCGTGAAAGTCAGCAAAGAAAAAAGCATTGTATATCATCCCGAGTATAAGGGCGTTCGGCTGGATGTCTATGCGGAGGATGAGCAGCATACCCACTATAATGTGGAGATGCAGGTGGCGAGAAAGCAAGAATTGGGCAGACGTTCCCGGTATTATCACAGTCAGATTGATATGGAACTGATGCTGAGCGGGACGGATTATGCGGAGCTTTCGGATGTCTATGTTATATTTATCTGCGACTTTGACCCATTTGGAGAGAGGAAGTACCGATACACGTTTCGGCACTTATGTCAGGAAAACCAGAACCTTGGCCTGCGGGATGGAAGCATCACAATTTTTCTCAGCACAAGGGGAGAAAATCGGACAGAGGTGCCGGAGGCGCTGGCTAGGTTTTTGGATTTTGTGAGGGCTGACACGGAGGGTGCAAAAAATTTTGAAGATGTGTATATTCAGCGGCTTCAAGACACGATTCGCCGGATTAAGAGCAGCCGGGAAATGGAGGAACGTTTTATGATTTTGGAAGAAATGTTAAGAGATGAACGCACGGAAGGCAGGGCAGAGGGAAA
>JAMPGV010000040.1:8154-31343 GCA_023663735.1 Muribaculum sp.
AGCAGAGGGAAAAGCAGAGGGAAAAGCAGAGGGAAAAGCAGAGGGAAAAGCAGAGGGAAAAGCAGAGAGTATTCTTCTGTTATTGCAGGAGTTGGGAACCGTGCCGGATGAACTGGCGGAAAAAATCATGAACGAAAAGAATCCTGCCGTGTTAAACATGTATCTACAGTATGCAGCAAAGGCGGAGTCATTGCAGGATTTTGTCCACAAGTTGGCATAAAAGCCTATATGCGGAAAATTCGAGTGTCATTGTCATATCCATATTATCATGAGGCCCGTTCGGGCGAGATGTCAACAGAGATATCCCAATATTAAAAGACGATCAACAGCAGAGGAATTCTATTCAGTAAATGCTCCATTCAATCATCCATAATTTGTTTATCAGAGTGTCGTTGGGTTAGAGGATGGATACGGAATTTTTACATCGGTTCTATTTAAGAGATAGTCAACGCTTACGTTATGAAAATCGGCAAGAGCGCATAGTATTTCGATTGGAATGCCCCGGGAACCATTTTCAAAATGGGAATAGGCGCGCTGGGAGATATTTAAATATTTGCTGATTTTTTCCTGTGTCAAATCTTTGTCTTCGCGTAAATCCCGCAGTCTTCCATATTTCATAGGTTCCTCCTATTTTTGTTTATTGATGTAGATTATATGTTGAAAAGTTGGTATTGATGCAGCCATTTATACGGGGATCAATAGAGTTTTCATGCAAAAAGTAAATTGTAAAACTATGATAAGGCAAGCGGAAGTGACCGTTGACTTTTAGAACAATTTGGGCTAAAATGTGAAAGTAAGATGCTTTGGGAGACAAGTATTGTTCACAATGGGTAGCTACAAAACTTTTCTACAACAAAGTGTCATTGGGGTACAATTTAGATTGCCCAAACTGAAGTTTTGTGGATTCTTAATTGTTTACAATGTTAAAAGGAGGAGGACAGATGATGCGATACATAAAGAAACAACTTAGAAAAGTGCTTGCAACTTGTGTTATAGTCACAATGCTGATAGGAATTATGCCCACAGAGTTGATTGGATTGAAGATAGCAAATGTAGAGGCGGCAACTGCGCATACAAAAGAAGAGGCAGTGGCTTGGGCAACGGCTCAAAATGGTAAAGCCTTAGATTATGATGGCAATGGTGTATGGTGCGTTGACCTTATTGTGTATTATTATTGGTATTTAGGGGCATCAACACCTCACGGTGATGCAATAAATTATGCCAGTAATGAACTACCAACAGGCTGGAAACGGGTATATGGAGATTATCAATCAGGGGATATTTTGGTTATAAAAAGTAATTTAAATGGTCCTTATTGTTGGACTAGTGCTGCAGGACACATTCAAATTCTTATATCTATGGATTCGACAAATATGACTTATGTAGACCAAAGGGGAAATGTCCCTTGCACAGTAAGGACGGATCCTTCGTATTGGTACACGGATGCGATAGCATGTGCAATCAGACCGGATTTTGGTAATACATCCCCTGCCCCTGCCTACACTTCCTCCTTCCCGCTCAAAAACAATGCGACATACAAAATAACCAGCGCTCTCTCCGGGAAGGTGATGGAGGTTTCCACAGGTTCCTCCCAGAATTCCAAACAAATCAATCTGTGGACATATGACAATTCCGCATGGATGCAATGGAAAGCGGTGCAGCACAGTGACGGGTATTCTTTCATCAATGTGCATACAGGTAAAGCTCTGGATATTGCTGATGGCTCTTTGGCAGAGTCGGCAAAAGTTACGCAATATGATTATAATGCATCTGACGCGCAGCGTTTTAAATTAATAGACAAGGGAAACGGAAGATACGGAATGATTGCTGTGTGTTCTAATCTTGCGGTGGACGTTTACGGCAGTGATAAAACCGACGGAGCTAAGCTTGAACAATACTCATTTCATGGTGGGGATAACCAATTATGGATATTTGAGCCGATAAGCGATGTAGAACCTCCTGTTGTTACAAGTATCGTAATTTCTGATGTGGACAATACCGGATATACTGTGACGGCTAAAGCGACTGATAATATAGGTGTGACCAGTATAGATTTTTTAACCAAACGATTGAATCAGGGAACCGATAAATGGCAGTGGCATCAGGGAACCCGTCAGGCGGATGGCAGTTATTCTTACAGAGTCAAGGTAAGTGATTTTGACAGTGTGGATTATACTTATCAGACGCATGTGTATGCGTATGATGCGGCAGGAAACTCGACATTTGGAGGAGAGGTAAGACAGTATGTTGACACTACGCCTCCTGTTATATCGGATATCCAGATTTCAGATATGGATGCAAACGGGTATACCGTTAGCTGTACAGTAACCGATAATAATGGAGTGGACAGGGTACAGTTTCCCACATGGACAGACTATAAGGGGCAGGATGATTTAGACTCAAATTGGACTACAAGCGAGAGTGTCAGAGGCACCCGTTCAGGTAATCGTTTCAGTTTCAAAGTTAAAAACAGCGATCATAATTATGAGGGAGGAGACTATATTACTCATATTTATGCGTATGATGCGGCTGGAAATTATTCGTCATATACGGGTGTAATGCTTACACTTAAGAAAGATAGTGCGGCAGTCAAGGAGATATCCTATAACGGGCATATATACCAACTTTTTGATGATAAACTGACATGGACAGAAGCAAAGCAGGCATGTGAGGATAAAGGCGGACATCTGGTGACGATTACGTCGAAGGAAGAGCAGGAAAAAGTGCAGGGTCTTCTGCCGGCTGCGACGACAAGTAACGGGTACTTTATTGGCGGATATACGGAACATGGACAGTCTAAGTGGGTGACGGATGAACCGTTCAGCTATTCGCATTGGATAAGCGGGCAGCCGGACGGATGGAACGGAACAGAGGCGGAGACGGCATATGTGATGTGTACCGATGCATATGGCGGAGCATGTGCCGGGTGGTGGAATGATATTGTAGGGACGCAGCCGGGGTATGGTTATATTTGTGAGTTTGAAACAGTTAAAGTGACAGGTATTGATTTATCGGAAAACAACATAAGTCTCAATAAGGGAGATAGAAAGGAAATCAGTGCGATTGTCAGTTCCGAGAGCGGCTATCCGGCTTTGGTAAATTGGAGCAGCGAGAATGAAGACGTCGCCGTGGTGGAAGACGGAAAAGTAACCGGAATCGGGGCGGGAACAACAAAAATATGGGCGGAATGTGAAGGGAAGACGGCTTTCTGTACCGTAACGGTAGTCGTGCCAATCAAGGGAATTATTTTAACACAGGACTCAAAAAGTTTGTTTAGCGGCGAGACCTGCCGGTTGACAGCCGGTATTTATCCGGAAGATGCGACCGAAGAGGGCAGGTTTGTCTGGGAAAGTTCGGATCCGCATGTGGCGGATGTAAACAATTTCGGGAGAGTTACGGCATATTCGGCGGGAACAACAGAAATATCAGTCGCGCTGGCAGACAATCGCAATCTGAAAGCTGTCTGCGCAGTGACGGTAAAAAACTGTCTTGTTTCTTTTGAGACGAATGGCGGAACCGGTGTTGCCGCGATAGAGTGTGCGAAGGGTGAGCATTTGGCGTTGAATGAGACGCCGACAAAGGAGGGATATGCATTCACCGGCTGGTATCAGGATGCCGCATGTACAATATTATGGGATGCGCAAAAGGATGTGGTAAACGGTGATTTAACCTTGTATGCAGGATGGGCCAAAGAACATGAGGGATTGTGGATTGTAAATATTCCGGCTCAGAGATTTACAGGAAAGGCAATAAAGCCGGAGATCTGCGTATATCATGATGATGTCAAATTAGTAAAAGGTAAGGATTATTCCGTCAAATATAAGAATAACATAAAGGCAAATGCAGATGTTACAGCTTCGAATGCACCGACTGTGATTGTGACAGGTAAAGGAAATTATACGGGAAAAGAGAGCGCGGCGTTTGCAATTTTACAGAAGGATCTGGCGGATGATTCTATTTCAGCGGACGATATCTTTGTGGTGTCCAACGGAAAAGTGCAGCCGCCCAAAACTGTTGTGAAAGATAACAAACAGACCTTGAAAGCGGGAAGAGACTACTATATTCAGGAAAATGCAACGTATGACAGTCCCGGTACTTATACCCTGACACTTATAGGAACAGGGAATTATACGGGAAAGAGACAGATATGTTATACGATCAGTACCAACAGTCTGATTTCGCGGGCGAAAGTATCCACAATACCGATGCAGACTTATACGGGCAGTGAAATAATGCCATTGCTTACGGTGCGGTATAATGATCGCCTGTTAATTGAAAATGAAGATTATGTGGTGACTTATGAAAACAATATTGAAGTGGGGACGGCAACCGCAATCATAAAAGGTATTCATGAGTATAGCGGACAGAAGAGGGTTACTTTCAAAATCGGCGGAATTTCTATTCGATCAGCGAATGTCAACGGTATAGAGGATATGCAATATGACGGACGGAGTAAAGTGCAGAAGGAATTAACCGTCATGACGCCGGACGGAGTGCCTTTAACCAGAGGAATAGACTATACAGTCGCTTATAACAATAATAAAAATGCGGGAACTGCATCTGTGGTGATTAGCGGAATCAATAAATATACCGGAACGATTCGCAAGACTTTTAAAATCAATAAATATGATATGGCGTCCGATCCGGAGCATTTATTGCAGATTGAGGAGCCGGATCATGCGTTTGTGTATGAAAAAGGAGGAGTCAAACCGGATATTGCGATTTATTTTGACGGGAAACGTTTGGAGAGGAATAAGGACTATGCGTTGTCTTATCAAAAACATACCGCAGTTACCAGTGGAGGGAGTCCTGCCGTCGTCATCATATCAGGTAAAGGAAATTTTACGGGAAAGATATCTAAGAATTTTCAAATCTGTGTAAGTCATATGGATGAGAATGTTACCATGGCAGTGGCTGACAAAGTCTACGCAGAGAAAAAGGGCAATTATAAAGCGGAGCCTGTTTTGACGGATGCTAATGGCAAGAGGCTGGCGAAAGGGAAAGACTATGAGAGAGAGTATCGTTACTTCCTTGTGAACGCTGACGGAACGGAGACGCAGCTGCATCCGGATACCATATTAAAGGCCGGAAGTATGGTTAAAGTATATGTGGACGGGAAAGAAAATTATACAGGCGCCTTATCTGCGGTTTATCGGATCACTCCGATATCGTTTGCAAAGGTCAAGGTGAAAATTGCGCCCAAGGAATATACCGGCAGACCTGTAACACTCAATAAGAGCGATCTTACTGTACAATATGGCACAACGTTATTGGAATGCAGTGATTATGAAATTGTGAGTTACCAAAATAATGTGAAAGCCGGGACTGCAACGGTAGTGCTGCAAGGCATGGGAGATTATGGCGGTACGAAAACGGTTAAGTTTCGCATTAGGAAAAAATCTTTATTGTGGTGGTGGAAATAGTTCTGCGGGGGTAAACAAGCAATCTCTACAGTCAATATCTTAAGAAATTTTGAAAAAATTTAAGTTTTTAGAAAAAAATTTTTGAAATTTATAAAAATAAATGTGGTATGGGTTAAATCCCCACCCCACCATATCTTGTGCATTTTGACAAAAAAGCTCTCCGGAAGCCGCTTCCGAAGGGCTTTTTTGCGCCTTCCGGTCAAAAAAACATGCTTGATTTTGCTTGCCAAACCGTGTATTTTGTATTAAAATCAATACAAAAGTGGGTGGAAGTGGAGTGAAGTGTCACAAAGTGGGAGAAATGAGTGGCAGACCCGCGGCGGCACACAAGCCCCTTCCGTGGCAGACCCGGCTTTAAGGTGGTGATTGTTATGTTCATGAGCGAGTACAATCATACGGTAGACACGAAAGGCAGGTTGATTATTCCCTCCAAGTTCAGAGAGGTTCTCGGCGAGGAGTTTGTGATTTCCAAGGGAATGGACGGCTGTTTATTTGTCTATGCAAACGATGATTGGGCTGCATTTGAACAGAAACTGACCTCACTGCCCATGACGAACAAGGAAGCGAGAAAGTTTGCCAGATTCTTTCTGGCGGGAGCCGCACAGGTGGAACTGGACAAACAGGGAAGAATACTTTTACCGGCAGCGCTGCGTGAGTTTGCCGGATTGGATAAAGATGTGGTGCTGGTAGGCGTGGGCAGCCGCATTGAGATCTGGAGCAGAGAAAACTACGAGGCGGAGAGCGACGATGTGGATATGGACGATATCGCGGCTTCCATGGAAGAGCTGGGGCTGAGTATCTGATATCTGCGCGGGAACAGCAAGTATCCGGGCGGTAGGTATGTGCGGGGCAGGGCTCCGGAAGCGGGGATGCATAGATGGAATTTGAACATTACTCCGTTCTCCTTTCGGAGACAATTGAGCAACTGCATATCAAACCGGACGGCGTTTATGTGGACGGCACGTTAGGCGGGGCGGGACATGCCTTGGAAGTGGTAAAAAGGCTGGACACAGGCAGACTTTACGGATTCGATCAGGACGACGCTGCCATCGCGGCTGCCGGGAAACGTCTGGCGGATTTCGGGGAGAAAGCGACAGTCATCCGGGACAATTACTGCAATGCGAAGGCTGCACTTCACAGTCTGGGCGTGGACGGCGTGGACGGCATAGTGTTGGATCTGGGGGTTTCCTCCTATCAGCTGGACACGGAAGAGCGGGGATTTTCCTACCGCTATGACGCACCGCTGGACATGCGGATGGACCGCAGGCAGAGCTTGACGGCCAAGGAGATTGTCAATCAGTTTTCCGAGGCGGAACTTTTTCATATCATTCGGGATTACGGCGAAGATCCTTTCGCCAAGAACATAGCGAAGCACATTGTGCGGGAGCGGGCGGACAAGCCTATCGAGACCACATTTGAGTTGAACGAGATTATCAAGGCCGCCATTCCGGCGAAGATGCGCCAGAACGGCCATCCGTCAAAGCGGACGTTTCAAGCGATCCGCATAGCGTGCAACAGGGAGCTGGAGGTACTGAGCAATTCTCTGGAGGATTTTATCGGACTGTTGAATCCCGGGGGAAGGCTCTGCATCATCACTTTCCATTCTCTGGAGGACAGGCTGGTGAAAAACGCGTTCAGGCAGGCGGAGCATCCATGCACTTGCCCGCCGGAATTTCCGGTCTGTGTATGCGGGAAGAAGCCCCTCGGCAGGAGTGCGGTGAGAAAGCCGATTCTGCCCTCCGAACGGGAGCTTTCAGAGAACAGCCGTTCCAAGAGCGCGAAACTCAGGGTATTTGAGAAATGTTAGAAGGGTTTAATCAGAACGGTATAACCAAAGAGACATAATCAAAAGGGCATAATTTAGAGAGGCATAATCAGAGAGACGTAATTGGAAAGGCATAAATTTAGAAAAACATGATCAGAGGGGCATCATTTTAGAAAGACATGGGGAACGAGTATGGCACAGACAAGAAGGGGCGGGACACCCCGCGGCACGACGAGCAGAAAACAGAATATCCCGAGAGGGAACGTTTATATTTATGACAATGTGGCGCGGGATTTGAATGTGCGCAGACAGCTGGAAGAGGAGCCGAGAAAGCAGCTCAGCAATGAGACGAGAAAGAACCGGGACAAGGCGCGGCACATGAATCTCGGCTATGTGTTCTTCCTGATGGGAGCGCTCTGCGTCTGCGCGGTGGTTTTGCTGAATTACCTGCAGCTGCAGTCCGACATCACGACCAAGGCGAAAAACATCTCCCGTCTGGAGAGCAGTCTGAATACCAAACAGCTTGCCAATGAGGAGGAATACAATCGGATTATCAGCAATGTCAATCTGGAGGAAATCCGCAAGATCGCCATCGGCGAACTGGGTATGACGTATGCCGGAGAGGGGCAGATCATCACCTATGAGAGCGCGGGGTACGATTATATGCGGCGGGTGAGCGAGTAGAAAGGCAGAGGATACCGATGAGAGAGGAAAATACCAAGAAATTTACATCCCGGATGCAGAAAAAGCTGGTGGTACTGTTCTTGTTGGTACTGCTGGCTTTTGCGGGATTAAGCGTCAATTTATTTTCGCTGGTGAAGGAGAACGAGACTAAGTATCAGAAAGAGGTGCTGTCCCAGCAGATTACGGATTCCAAGACAATTCCCTACAGGCGGGGGGATATCGTGGACGCCAAGGGGACGACGCTGGCTACCAGCGAGAAGGTATATAATCTGCAGATTGACGCCTATATCATGCAGGAGCGAAGCGCTTATCTGGAACCCACCCTGCAGGCCTTGGGGGAGCATTTCCCCCAGCTTGACATGAGCGAGATCCGATCCTATGTACTCAGCCACCCGGAGTCGCGCTATTATATCGCCCTGCGCCAGCTTTCTTACGATGAGATCAGCGGATTTAAAGAGGCGCAGTCGGCGGACAAGAGCGGCAATATTCAGGGCGTCTATTTTGAGGAAGAGTATAAGCGGTTTTATCCCAACGGTTCTCTTGCCGCGGATGTGATCGGATTTACGCGCTCCGACAATGAGGGACAGTATGGGCTGGAAGAGTATTATAACGATACGCTCAACGGCACTCCCGGGCGGGAGTACGGGTATCTCAACGAGAGTTACGAGGTGGAGCGGACGGTGAAACAGCCGATCAACGGCAACAAACTGCATTCCACGATCGATCTCAATGTGCAGAGCATGATTGAAAAGGCTCTGTGGGAGTTCAACGAGACTTACAAGGACGGCGCCCATGAGGGCAACGGAGCGGAGAATGTCGGCGCGATTATGATGATGGTCAACACGGGGGAGATCATCGGCATGGCCAGCTATCCCACCTTTGACCTGAACGATACCAGAAACCGGGAAGCCCTGTTGGGAAGCCCCCTAATCGAGCAGTACACCAACGAGAACGGCTATATCGTCTACCGGAACACGCATACGCCGATCACGCAGGAACTGCTGGATTCCATGGATTCGGAACAGGTGTTATTAAATCTGAATAATCTCTGGAAGAACTTTTGTATCTCCAACACGTATGAACCCGGTTCCACGGCGAAACCTTTCACCGTGGCGGCGGCGCTGGAGACAGGGGCGGTTTTGCCCACGGACTCTTTCGAGTGTCACGGCATCATGGAGGTGGGCGGCCACGATATCAAATGCCACAGCTATAGCTCCGGCGGCGAGGGCGTCGTGACGGTTCAAGATTCCGTGGCTTGGTCCTGCAATGTGGCCTTGATGAAGATCGGCGCCAAGCTGGGGAAGGAAGAGTTTGCGAGATTCCAGAATATTTTCAACTTCGGACTTAAGACCAATGTGGATCTGGCGGGGGAGGCGAGAACCGTGAATCTCCTGTTTGAGCCGGAGAAAATGGTTCCGGCGGATTTGGCGACCAACAGTTTCGGACAGAATTTTAATGTGACGATGATTCAGATGATTACGGGGTACTGCTCCTTGATCAATGGCGGGTATTACTATGAGCCTCATCTGGTGAATAAAGTGACCAACGCTAACGGCGCGGTGGTGGAGAACATTGAACCCCGCGTGTTAAAGCAGACGGTGTCGGCGTCCACCTCGGAGCTGATCCGGCAGTACTGCAGGGCGGTTGTGATGGAGGAGGGCGGCGTCCGGCGGACAGGCAAGACGGCCAGACCCGCGGGATACGCCATCGGCGGCAAGACGGGAACCGCGGAGACTCTGCCCCGGGACAACGATCAGTATGTGGTGTCCTTCATGGGGTACGCGCCGGCGGATGACCCGCAGGTTGCAATTTATGTGGTGGTGGACAGACCCAATGTGAGCCGTCAGGACGACGCCAAGTATGCCACGGGAATTGTGCGGAGCATTCTGACAGAGGCGCTTCCCTATCTGAATATTTATATGACGGAGGAGCTTTCGGATGATGAGCAGGCTGAACTGGCGCAGAAACAGCTGGCCATCACCACCATGTATGCGGAGCAGATCGAGGAGGAAAAGCGGGCTGCCTTGGCGCAGGCGCAGGCGGACATGGCGGCGAGGGACGAGGGGCTGGATCCCAATCTGGGAGACGACCCGGGCGTGGGGGCCGTGCTGGGGGACAGTCCGAACAATCCGAATCTGTCCGGCGACAATCAGGTGCAGGAACCTTCCGGCAGCGCGCCGTAAGCCGGATACGGGCAGAACCTCATAAAAAGCTAGAACTTCATAAAAAGCTAGAACCTCATTAAAAGGCATAACCTCATTAAAAAAAGAATAGAGTATACCAAACCTGTGTGATGGGGTTTCCGTATGGAGTACAACCGCATTTTTCACCGAAGGAAGATTATGACGCTGTTTTTGATCCTGACAGCCTTGTTTGTATTCCTGTTCGGCAGGCTGGTCTATCTGATGGTGTGGCGTTCTGGGCATTACTCGGAGCAGGCTACGAAGCTGCATGAGAGGGAGCGCAGCATCAAGGCGGCCAGAGGCAGGATCTTAGACCGCAACGGCACGGTTCTGGCGGATAACAAGACGGTCTGTACTGTGTCAGTGATTTATAACCAGATTGAAGATCCGGAGGAGGTGATCGCGGTTCTCTCGAAAGAGCTGGAGCTGTCGGAGGAGGAAGTCCGGAAACGGGTGGAGAAGTATTCCGCCATGGAGCGCGTCAAGAGCAATGTAGACAAAGCAGTGGGAGACCGCATTCGGGAATATGATCTGCCCGGCGTGAAAGTCGATGAAGATTACAAGCGTTATTATCCCTACGGGGAACTGGGGAGCAAGGTGCTGGGCTTCACCGGGGCGGACAATCAGGGGATTGTGGGACTGGAGGTCATTTACGAAGAGTATCTGCAGGGAACAGCCGGAACCATTCTCACGGTGACGGACGCGGCGGGGATCGAAGTGGAACGGATGGGCGAGAGGCGCATCGAACCGGTTCCCGGAAACGACCTGCGCATCAGTATGGACAGAAACATTCAGGCTTACGCGGCGCAGCTCGCCTATCAGGCCATGGAGACCAAGGAAGCCGACAGCGTGTCGATTCTGGTGATGAATCCGCAGACGGGCGAGATCTATGCCATGGTGAACGTGCCGGAGTTTGATTTGAACAATCCCTATGAACTGCCGGAGGGGCTGGGGGAGCTGACCGCAGAACAGAAACAGGATGCGCTCAATCAGATGTGGCGGAACGGCTGCATCAACGATACCTATGAACCCGGTTCCACTTTTAAGATCATCACGGCTGCCGCGGGGCTTGAATCCGGTGTGGTGACGCCCGAAAGCACTTTTTCCTGTCCGGGATTTATCGTCGTGGACGACCGGAAAATCCGGTGTCATAAAGTGGCGGGCCACGGCAGCGAGGATTTTGTCCACGCCACCATGAACTCCTGCAATCCGGTGTTTATTACCGTGGGGCTGCGTCTGGGGGTGGAACAGTATTACGGTTATTTCGAACGGTTCGGTCTGAAGAACAAGACCGGGGTGGATCTGCCCGGGGAGGCCGGAACCATCATGCATAAAATGGAGGATATGGGAAATGTGGAACTGGCCACGGTGTCCTTCGGGCAGTCTTTCCAGATCACGCCCATCCAGCTGCTCACCACGGCGTCCTCCATCATAAACGGCGGCAGACGCATCACGCCCCATTTTGGCATAGAGTCCGTGGACGGCGAGGGGAATGTGACGGAGCGTTTCGCGTATCCGGTGACGGAGGGGATCGTGTCCGAGGAGACCAGCGCCATCATGCGGGAGATTCTGGAGAAAGTGGTCAGCGAGGGTGGCGGCAAAAACGGTCAGGTGGAGGGGTACCGCATCGGCGGCAAAACCGCCACCAGCCAGACGCTCCCCCGGGGGAGTGGGCGTTATATCGCTTCGTTTATCGGCTTTGCGCCGGCGGACGATCCGCAGGTCATCGCCATCGCCATCGTGAACAATCCGCAGGGCGTTTATTACGGCGGTCAGGTGTCCGCACCCATCGTCCGGCAGCTTTTTGAAAATATCCTTCCGTATTTGGGAATAATGGAGTATAATCAATGAGGGAAAGTATGTTAAGCCTTGCGGGAGCCGTTCTTGCGTCTTTTGTCATCACCGCCGCGGGCGGCCCGGTGGTCATCCCGTTCCTCAGAAAGCTGAAATGCGGGCAGACCGTGCGGGACGACGGGCCGGCAAGCCATCTAAAAAAAGACGGAACGCCGACGATGGGAGGGATTCTCATCCTCTTTAGCGCGGTGGCCGTATCCCTGTATTTCGTAGAGCGCAGTCCGGAAGTGATGCCCGTGGTCTTCCTGACGCTGGGGTTTGGAATGGTGGGCTTCATCGACGATTATATCAAAGTGGTATGCAGGCGTTCGCTGGGACTGCGGGCATGGCAGAAGCTGGCTCTGCAGATGGTTGTGACGGGGATTTTCGCCTACTATCTGCTTCATTATACGGATGTGACGCTTGCCATGGAAGTGCCGGGATTTCCCGGGGTGTGGCTGGATTTCGGAAAGGGAAACCTGTTTGTGCTGTTCTTTATCGTGCTGGGTACGGTGAACGGGATCAACCTCACGGACGGCTTGGACGGATTGGCGGGCAGCGTGACGGTGATCGTGGCGGTGTTTTTCACGGTGGCGGCCATCGGGCGCGGCAGCGGGATCGCACCCGCAACCTGTGCGGTGGTAGGCGCACTGTTGGGATTTTTGCTGTTCAACGCACATCCGGCCGCGGTGTTTATGGGCGACACGGGTTCACTGGCGCTGGGCGGCTTCGTGGCGGCCTGCGGCTATCTGATGCAGATGCCCTTATACATAGCGATTGTGGGACTGGTCTATCTGGCCGAGGCGGCTAGTGTGATTCTGCAGGTGTTGTATTTTAAAATAAGCGGCGGCAGGCGGCTGTTTCGGATGGCGCCGCTGCATCATCACTTTGAACTCTGCGGCTGGTCGGAGACGGCCATCGTAGCTTTGTTTACCATATTGACCGCACTGATGTGTCTGGCGGCGCTTCTGTGCATGTGAGAAAATGCCGATTGGAAGTTTTGATTGAAAGTTCTGATTGGAATGCCGCTTGTGCGGCGGAATGAGAGGAATTATGGAATTTCGGAATGTGAAGACATTGGTGATTGGATCCGGCATCAGCGGCATGGGGGCGGTGGATCTGCTGGGACGCATGGGAGCGGATATCGTTCTCTATGACAGCAGCGACCAGCTCACCGCAGACGATCTGCGGAAAAAACTGGGGCAGGAATCCGGCGGGGAAACGTCCGGGCTTCCTGTGTGCTGTATCGCGGGCGAATTGTCCGACGAGATGGAAGCGCAGGTGGAGGCGGCCGTACTCAGCCCCGGCGTACCCACGGATATCCCTTTGGTGGAGCGGCTTAGGGGAAGAGGCATTCCGATTCTGGGAGAGATTGAATTGGGATTTCTGGCGGAGAAAGGACGCGTGGCGGCCATTACCGGAACCAATGGCAAGACTACGACCACCACGTTGGTGGGAGAGATCCTGAAGGCGCATCTGGGTCCGCAGAAGGTGTTTGTGGTGGGCAATATCGGCAATCCCTATACGCTCAGCGCACCTCTCACCGGTTCTGACACGGTGACGGTGGGGGAGATCAGCTCTTTCCAGTTGGAGACCGTGCAGCAGTTTCGGCCGCATGTGTCGGCTATTTTGAACATCACGCCGGATCATCTGAACCGCCATCACACCATGGAGGCCTATGTGGCGGCCAAGGAAGCCATCGCCCGAAATCAGGGACCGGAGGATATCTGTGTGCTGAATGCGGAGAATCCTTATACGGCCGCATTTGCGGCCCGCTGCCCGGCGCGGCCGGTTCTCTTTTCGTCGGCGGGAGCGCTGGAGGAGGGGTATTATCTCAAGGGAGATCAGATTGTGAAGGCCGCCGGAGGCGGGGAGGAGGTTCTTCTGGACATCCACCGCGATATGCGCCTTGTGGGACTTTGCAATGTGGAGAACGTGATGGCGGCCATCGCCATTGCCGAGGGCATGGGCGTTCCCATGGAGACGATTCTAGGGGCGGTTCGGGAGTTTCGGGCGGTGGAACACCGCATCGAGTTTGTCCGCGCCAAGGACGGTGTGGAGTATTACAACGATTCCAAGGCCACCAATCCCGACGCGGCCATTCAGGGCATCAAGGCCATGAGCAGACCCACCGTTCTCATCGGCGGCGGGTATGACAAGGAGAGCGCATATGACGAATGGATAGAGAGCTTTGACGGCAAGGTCAAATATCTGGTGCTGATCGGCCAGACTCGGGAAAAGATTGCGGACTGCGCCATCGGGCATGGATTTCCGTCGGACCGAATCCGTTTTGCGGACACGTTCGAGGAGTGTCTGCAGCTCTGCACCGGTCTGGCAGAGGCGGGGGATGCGGTGCTTTTGTCCCCGGCCTGCGCAAGCTGGGGGATGTTCCCCAACTATGAGGTGAGAGGACGGCAGTTTAAGGAGTATGTCAATGGCAGGTAAAACGCGCAGGAAGAGAAGAGAACAAACAGAATATTTTTTCGACTACAGTCTCTTGTTCATCGTGCTTTTTCTGCTGGGGTTCGGCCTGATCATGATCTATTCGGCCAGCTCCTACACGGCGTTTCAGGATTACAAGGGGGATTCCGGCCATTTCATGAAGCGTCAGCTCCTTGCCATCATCATCGGTCTGGTGATGATGATCGTGGTGGCCAACATCGACTATCATTTCTGGGCGCGGTTTTATATGCTGGGCTATATCGTCACGGCGGCCTCCATCCTTGTGGTGCTGACGCCTTTGGGCATCGAGTCCCACCATGCCAGAAGGTGGTTTAAAATTCCGGGGACGCCGCTGCAGGTGCAGCCCGCGGAGATTGCCAAGGTCTGTATGATCCTGTTCCTTGCGGTGATGGTGTGTAAAATGGGAAAGAGCGTGCGCACGCTTAAAGGCTTTGCCATCATGATGGCGATGCCTCTGCCCATCGCGCTGGAGCTTTACATTGTGACTAAGAATCTCAGCTCGGCGCTGATTGTGATGGCGATCTCGTTTCTGATGGTGTTTGTGGCAAGCCCCGATTACAAGAAATTCGTGATTATGGGATTGGCCGGGGCGGCCGCGGTGGCGCTTCTGGTCTTTGTGGTGGTGTCCAGCGGCGGCGAGGGCGGCACTTTCCGAAGCGAGCGGATCGTGGCGTGGCTCGATCCCGAGAGTCAGGCGCAGGATAAGGGATTCCAGACCATTCAGGGGCTTTACGCCATCGGCAGCGGCGGCATCTGGGGCAAGGGGCTGGGGCAGAGTATGCAGAAGCTCAAATTTCTCCCGGAGTCTCAGAACGATATGATTTTCTCCATTATCTGCGAGGAGCTGGGACTGTTCGGTGCGATCGCCGTCATTATCATGTTCATCCTGCTGATCTGGCGCATGATGGTGATTGCCAACAATGCCTCCGACTTGTTCGGCGCCATGCTGGTGGTGGGAGTCATCGGTCATATTGCGGTACAGGCGATTTTGAACATCGCCGTTGTGACCAACACCATACCCAACACGGGAATCTCTCTGCCGTTTATCAGTTACGGAGGGACTTCCGTCATGTTTCTTTTGATAGAGATCGGGCTGGTCTTGAGCGTGGCCAAACGCATCCAGCTCAGGGAACTCTAAACCCGGCCGCGGGGCGGACGAACCCGTCAGGCACATTTTGTGAAGCTTCGACATACAATACAAAAAGTCCCTCAAACAGAGAAAACAGGGTGGTATTGTATGACGACACTTCATATTCACGGCGGCATTCCCTTGCAGGGAAAAGTACGTATTCAGGGATCCAAAAATGCGGCGCTGCCAATCTTGGCGGCCTCCCTGCTTGCGGCGGACGTTTCTGAAATCAGAAATTGTCCGCAGATTTCCGACGTGCAGTCCATGGTCAGTATCTTGGGCAGTCTGGGATGCCGGGTGCGGCGCGCAGGGGACGGGTATGTGGTGGACAGCAGGCGTGCGGGAGCCTGTGATATGTCAGGGGAGGCTATCACCGGAATGCGTTCTTCCCTGTGTCTTCTGGGGGCTATGCTGGGGCGGTTCGGAGAGGTGGAAATGGCCTATCCGGGCGGCTGCGTGATCGGAAGGCGTCCTATCGACCTGCATCTGAAAGCGCTGGAACGGATGGGCGTCGTCTTCCGGGAAGAGGGCGGAAGGCTGACCGGAACCGTGGAAAAGCTCCGGGGAGCCGATCTTAGGCTCTCTGTCTCCAGTGTGGGGGCGACGGAAAATATTCTGCTGGCGGCGGTGTGCGCCGAGGGCGATACAACCATAACGGGTGCTGCGAAAGAGCCGGAGGTGGAGGCGCTGTGCCGCTATCTTACGGCATGTGGCGCACGGATTGAGGGAATCGGCACTTCCATTCTCCTCGTGCGCGGCGGGGAACCTCTGCACGGCGCGGCGTTTACTGTTCCCGCGGATCGCATTGTGGCGGGGACTTATCTGTTCGCCTGTGTGGGATGCGGCGGCAGCGTGCTTTTGGAGAACGCGCCCTGCGGGGAATTGCAGGCCGTGGTGCATACGGCGGAGCTGATGGGAGCGAAATGCCAGATGGACTGTGTCGGGGAAAGCGGCGTCTATGGGGCGGATTACGGACATGAGAGCGGGATCTATGTGCAGGGACCCAAACGCCCGAAGGCGGTGGCAAGACTGCGCACGGCGGTATATCCCGGGTTTCCCACGGATCTCCAGTCTATGGCGCTGGCGGTGCTGACGCGCGCGGAGGGGAAAAGCTGTATTGAGGAAACCATTTTTGAAAACCGCTTCCGGGTGGTGGAACCGTTGAACCGCATGGGGGCGGACGTGGCGCTTTACACGCCGAACATCGCGCTTGTGCGGGGCGTCGAGACGCTGCGGGGCGCGAAGGTGGAGGCCGGAGAACTGCGGGGCGGCGCTGCGCTTGTGCTGGCGGGACTGATGGCCGAGGGAGAGAGCGAGATCACAGGCTGCGGCTATATTGAGCGCGGTTATGAAAATATCGGAAAAGATTTGAGAGATTTGGGAGCGCGTATTGTCGGTGTATAAATTACAAGGTATGAGAAAAACAGTGATAGTGATGTTCGTTATCGCCGGGATATCCGTGGGAATCGGCGGTCTGGGATGGTATGTGTGGGATCTGCATACCGTCCAGACCGTGTATGTGGTGGGGAACGTCCATTACACGGAGGAGGAGATCAAGGCGCTTGTGATGGACGGCGCGCTCGGGAACAATTCCCTGTATCTCTCCATGCGGTATAAAAACCGCGGGGTGGAGGACATTCCGTTTCTGGACGCCATGGATGTGGACATCCTGACGCCCGACACCATTAAGATCACGGTGTATGAGAAAGCGCTGGCGGGTTATGTCAAATACATGGGCGCTTATCTGTATTTTGACAAGGATGGTTATGTGGTGGAGAGTTCGTCCATCCGCACGGCGGGAATCCCGCAGGTGACGGGGCTTTCTTTTGACTATATCGTATTGGGACAGCCTCTTCCCGTGCAGGAGGAATACGGGGAAGTGTTTGGGACGATTCTGGAGCTGACCAAGCTTCTGAATAAATATGAATTGTCGGCGGACCGGATTTATTTTCACTCCGATTCGGAGATCACCATCTATTTCGGGGATGTGAAAGTGGCGCTGGGAGACGAGAAGGACAGGCTGGAAGACAAGCTCATGCGCCTTCCCAAGATGCTGCCCGGGCTTGCGGGGAAAGGAGGGACTCTTCAGATGCAGACATACAGTGAAAAGGGTGATTATACCTTTAAACCGGATTGAAGTTGAAAATTTCTCAAAAAATGTGTTGATTAATTTGTGAAATAATTATATGATAGTCTATATGGAGTTTAGAAGGATGATGTAATAGGATGCCTTTTGGAAAAGGAGGATGCACCTTTGCTGGAGATTAAGACGAACGATGCGGAATCCGCAGCCAAGATCATTGTGGTCGGTGTGGGCGGCGCGGGTAATAACGCTGTAAATAGAATGATCGACGAACAGATTGACGGTGTGGATTTTATCGGTGTAAATACGGACAAGCAGGCTCTGCAGCTCTGTAAGGCTCCCAGGCTTCTGCAGATCGGTGAGAAGCTTACCAAGGGACTGGGAGCGGGCGCCAAACCCGAGGTGGGCGAGAAGGCCGCCGAGGAGAGCATGGAAGAGATCGAGGGCGCTCTCAGGGGCGCGGATATGGTGTTCGTCACCTGCGGCATGGGAGGCGGCACGGGAACCGGAGCGGCTCCGGTGGTGGCCAAGATTGCCAAGGATCTGGGGATCCTCACGGTGGGCGTTGTGACCAAACCTTTTCGTTTTGAGGCGAAGGCGCGCATGAACAATGCCATCGGCGGCATCGAGCGCATCAAGGAAAACGTGGACACGCTGATTGTGATTCCCAACGATAAGCTTCTGGAGATTGTGGACAGGCGTACCACCATGCCGGAAGCTCTCAAGAAAGCGGATGAAGTGTTACAACAGGCGGTGCAGGGCATCACGGATCTGATCAATGTGCCTGCGGTCATCAATCTGGACTTTGCGGATGTGCAGACCGTCATGAAGGATAAAGGAATCGCCCACATCGGCATCGGTCAGGGCAAGGGCGACGACAAGGCTTTGGAGGCCGTGAAGATGGCCGTGGAAAGCCCGCTTCTGGAGACTACGATCTCCGGGGCAAGCCATGTGATCCTCAATGTGTCCGGCGATATCACGCTGGCGGACGCGGCGGATGCGGCGGATTATGTGCGCAATCTGACCGGTGAGGAAGTCAATGTCATCTTCGGCGCCATGTATGATGCGTCCGAGACGGACAGCTGCCGGATTACGGTGATTGCCACCGGGTTGGACGTCGTGGAGAATACCGTGCAGAACAGGATCGGGGCAGGAGTTCCCTACAGACAGCCGACCTCCCATATCACGCCCAGTTCTTTAAAGGGCTTCAACCTGCAGCCCGGCGGTTTACAGGGGTCTTCCTCCAAACCGAATCTGCAGCCTCTCCCGGGGCTTCAGAAACCTGCGGACATCAGAAGCTCCGTGAAAGACCAGACCTTGAAGATTCCCGATTTCCTTCAGAAGAAATAAAGAGGAAGATAGAACCGGAGGATGGAATTACAAGTACTACAGGATAAAATAGAAAAGGCATCAAAAGAATAATGCGGACACATGTTTTCGGACATGTGTCTTTTTTGTGTGCGCAGGCGGTCTTGGACATGTGTGGACGGGCCAAGACTTGTCGAATAAAAAAGAGGTTCCCGGTACGGTATTTGACAAATTACACGGCGCGCCGCCTTTATAATGATTATGAAAAGAGGCATAATATGGTTTATGAACTTTATGTAGACAGTCTGTTTCTGGTAAATTTTGTGATGAACCTATACCTTCTGATACTGGTGAACCGAAGCGCCCTGCGTACTGCCACGCGCAGAGGAATGATTTTGGGAGCCTGTGCAGGAGCGTTGGTCTATCTGCTGCCTTTTTGTCTGGCGCTGCCCGCATGGCTGAAGTGGATGCTGGCGTTTTTGGCCGGAACGGGGCTTATGGCGGGGATCGCTTTCCGCCCCGGAAGCTTCCGCGCTTTCGGCGCAATTATCAGGCAGATGTTTCGGTACTCTTTTCTCATGGGCGGCCTGTTTCTGGCCGCAGGAAATGCCCTGCCTTGGACGAGGCGGTTTCTGACGGAAATCTGCGGCGTGCTGGGAGCGGGAGCTTTGGGGTTCCTTCTCATAGGATATTGGCAGGAAGCGGATCAAAGGAGGCGCAGCGGCGTCTGCCGTGCCGTCCTGATCAACGGGGAGACCAGAGTGTGTGTATCCGCGCTTTTGGATTCCGGCAACAGTCTGCGGGAACCCATCAGCGGCAAGCCGGTGTCCGTCATTGACAGCAGGCTCTATCAGGTGTTGTGGAAGGGGATACAGACGCCTTACCGCGCCGTTCCCTATCGCAGCGTGGGCAGGCAGAGAGGCATCATGCGCGGCTACCTTCTGCCCGGGCTGGAGCTGGAGTTGGACGGCATGACAAAGCGCTTCTGCGACGTCTATCTGGCCGTCTGCGAGGAGGAGGGCTGTGCGGAGCTGATCTTAAACCCCGCGCTTCTGGAAGAGGCATGAGCGGGCGCAGGGCGGACATGGCAGCATGGAATACTCAAAAACATCAAACAGGAATGGAGAATAACAATGATTCTGAAAGTGGCAATGCCGGGCAGACGGCAGTTTAAAATGATCTGCTGGGATCAGTTTTTTACGCGCAGACAGGGGGAAATTCATTATATCGGGGGAGCGGAAGTGCTTCCCGCGCCGCTGGACGCCGTGCGGGAAAATGAGGTGATCGGCGATCTGGGGACGGAATACGAGGATGAGGCGAAGGCCATTCTCATCGAACATAATCTGCGGCTGGTGGTCTATATCGCCAAGAAGTTTGACAATACCAATGTGGGGGTGGAGGATCTGATCTCCATCGGCACCATCGGTTTGATCAAGTCCATCAACACCTTTAAGCCGGATAAGAATATCAAGTTGGCGACCTATGCGTCCCGCTGTATCGAAAACGAGATTCTGATGTATCTGCGCCGCAACAATAAGACCCGCATGGAGGTCTCCATCGACGAGCCTCTGAATGTGGACTGGGACGGAAATGAACTGCTGTTGTCCGATATTCTGGGAACGGACGAGGATGTGATTTATAAAGGAATCGAGAATGAGGTGGAGAGGGGGCTTCTCATGCAGGCGGTGGAGAAACTCTCCGACAGGGAGCGCACCATCATCAATCTCCGCTTCGGTCTGGGCAGGGCGGACGGGGAGGAGATGACTCAGAAGGAGGTGGCCACAAGGCTCGGCATCTCCCAATCCTACATATCCAGACTGGAGAAAAAGATCATGCGGCAGTTAAAGCGTGAGATGAGTACCTGACGACGGCCGGCGAGGCGCTGAAGATAAATGCTTGCGCAAATACGGGAAGGGCGGTATAGTAAGAAAGGGAAGAATAAGAAGAGAAAAATAAGAAAAGGAAGATAAGAAAAGGAAGATAAGAAAAGGAAGATAAGGAGAGAAAGAACAGAAGCGAAGGCTTTGGCGTGCGGAGGAGAAGCGGAATGATACAAAAGAGCGATATTTTGTCCATGGAATATCTGAAGATGACGGAGTTTACCGGAAGTTTCCGGGGGATGCGCTACCGTCTGGAGCGCGCGGACGGCGAAGACGGCGTGAAACTCAAGGCTACCGTCTGGCCGGAACCCTTCAATTTTTTCAGCACGCCCGAGGAGGAGAAAACCAGCGCACTTTTTGCGTTTGACGAGGACGGCGTGTCGGACGCCGTGGATTGGATGAACGACAGATATTTCGAGGAGCGGGCGCGCTGGGAGCAGGCGCCGCAGAATTGGGACGCGGCATCCGCCGGAAGAAAAACTTGACAGGCAAAAAGCGGAATTTTCATGCCGGTATTTGTGCCAATGCCTATGCCGTCAGGTAAGTCCGCATGGTGCGCAGGGCGTTTTTCTCCAGACGGGAGACTTGCGCCTGTGAGATGCCGATGAGATCCGCCACTTCCATCTGGGTTTTGCCCTCGAAGAAGCGCAGGGTAATGATTTCGTGTTCGCGGTCGCTCAAATTTTTCATGGCGTCGCTGAGGGAGAGATGTTCCACCCAAGTCTCTTCCTTATTTTTTTTGTCGGAAATCTGATCCATGACATAGAGGGTGTCGCCGCCGTCGGTGAAGACCGGCTCGTAGAGACTCATGGGATTCTGGATAGCGTCCATGGCGTAGACGATATCTTCCTTGGAGATGCCCACTTCCGTGGCGATTTCCTCGATGGTAGGCTCTTTCAGGTTCTGCCGGGTGAGAGCCTCTCGGGCGTAGATGGCCTTATAGGCGGTATCCTTTAGGGAGCGGGAGACCCGGATGGAGCTGGAATTGTCCCGGAGAAAGCGCCGGATTTCCCCGATGATCATGGGGACGGCGTAAGTCGAAAACTTCACGTTCAAGCTGGTGTCAAAATTGTCGATGGCTTTGATCAGGCCGATGCAGCCGATCTGGAACAGATCATCCACGTTCTCGTTGCTGGAGGAGAAGCGCTTGATGACGCTGAGTACCAGACGCAGGTTGCCCTCGATATAGGCTTCCCTTGCCTGTGCGTCTCCGCTCCGAATCCGGGCGAACAGCTCCTCCTTCTCTCCATTTTTCAGAAGCGGCAGTCTGGACGTGTTGACGCCGCAGATTTCAACTCTTCCCTGTGCCATGTTCCGTTCCTCCCTGTCTGATCGATTCCGATGACGGAATTCTTTCATGGAATTTCTTTTCCGGAATTTGTTCTCCGTTTGGTATTAACAAGTATGTACCGGGAGCGGCTGCGATATTCTTGGTAAAATTTGAAAAAAGATTTTTCGGAAAATTTGTGTGTGACGGACAAAAACCATTTTGCACAGGGCGCATATCATAAAAATGACAACTGATATTATAAAGGGGAAGGAAAACATGCTTTTTTCGGAACTTCGGTGTAAGGACGTCATCAATGTAAAGGACTGCAGGAAGCTGGGCAGGGTGTGCGATCTGGAGTTCGACGAGTGCAAGGGCTGTATCTGCAAAATCATTGTCCCCGGGGGCAATAAAATCATGAATTTTCTGCGCTGCGAGCCGGATATCGAGATCCCCTACCGGGATATCTGCCAGATCGGGCCGGAGGTAATTTTGGTTGACATAAAGGATTGCAATCGGTATAATAATAAATAACATATGCTCTCAAATGTTGCATTGGGCAGTTGGATAAAAAATGCGTATTCAACGAATGATGTGCCGCGGCAGAGACCTGCCGTGTGAGTGCGCGCCGCAACGCGCAGATAGGAAACAGATGAAATGTCCTTTTTGCAGCCATGAAAATACCAGAGTGATCGATTCCAGACCTGCGGAGGATAATAATTCCATCCGCCGCCGCCGGGTGTGCGATGAATGCAGCAAGCGGTTTACGACTTATGAGAAAATCGAGACCATTCCTTTGATTATCATTAAAAAGGACAATAACCGCGAGACCTACGACCGCTCCAAGATAGAGGCCGGCGTACTCAGAGCCTGTCACAAGCGGCCGGTCAGCGTACAGCAGATCACGGCGCTGGTGGACGAGGTGGAGACGGAGGTCTTCAATAAGGAGGAGCATGAGATTCCCAGTCAGGCCATCGGCGAGCTGGTGATGAACAAGCTCAAGTCGCTGGATGCGGTGGCATACGTGCGTTTCGCATCCGTCTATAGGGAGTTTAAGGATATCAACACCTTTATGGATGAGTTGAAGAAGGTTCTGAACTGACCGCATTCTTGAAGTAGGCGATTGCAAAACTCCAATTTAGGTAATCCGAATTGTGCAGATTGTATATTC
>JAMPGV010000041.1 GCA_023663735.1 Muribaculum sp.
ACCGCTCCCGCAAGAGTACGCTGGTGGATTACGGCTTTCGTCTTCCCTCGGCGTTGGACAATCGACCTTTGAATTTTGAGGAGTTCGAGTCTCATATCGACCAGATGCTGTTCGTGTCGGCCACGCCTTCGGACTATGAGGAAGAGCATGAACTGCTTCGCACGGAACAGATCATCCGTCCCACGGGGCTGTTGGATCCCGAGGTGGACGTGCGGCCCGTGGAGGGGCAGATCGACGATCTGATCGGGGCAGTGAACAAAGAGGTGGAACGGCACAATAAGGTGCTGGTCACCACGCTCACGAAGCGCATGGCCGAGGATTTGACGGATTACATGAAGGAAGTGGGCATCCGGGTAAAATATCTGCACTCGGACATTGACACGCTGGAGCGGGCGGAGATCATCCGGGATATGCGTCTGGATGTGTTTGACGTGCTGGTGGGAATCAATCTGCTCAGGGAGGGATTGGATATTCCGGAGATTTCGCTGGTTGCGATTCTGGATGCGGACAAGGAGGGGTTTCTAAGGAGCGCCACATCTCTGATTCAGACTATCGGACGCGCGGCGCGAAATGCGGACGGCCATGTGATCATGTATGCGGACACGGTGACGGATTCTATGCGGACGGCCATCGACGAGACCAATCGCCGCCGGGAGATTCAGATGCGGTATAACGAGGAACACGGCATCACGCCCCAGACGATCCGCAAGGCGGTGCGGGATCTCATCAGCATCTCGAAAGTCATCGCCAAGGAGGAGATGCGTTTCGAGAAAGATCCCGAGTCCATGAGCAGGGAGGAGCTGGAGAAGCTCATTGCGGACGTGCAGAAAAAGATGCAGAGGGCGGCTGCGGAGCTGAATTTCGAGGCGGCTGCGGAGCTGCGGGACAAGATGCTGGAGCTGAAGAAAAACCTGAACGAGATAGAATAGAGACCGGATAAAAGATAGAAGAAGAGGAAAAACTCTCGGCAAAACGGAATCAGACAGCTGTATACGACAAGGAGAAAGACGGTGGAAGAGATCAAGAAAATGCGTCCCCGCGAATATATCAAGGTGCGGGGAGCCAACGAGCATAATCTGAAAAATATAGACGTGGACATCCCGAGAAACGAGCTGGTAGTTCTGACAGGGATGTCAGGTTCCGGCAAATCTTCGCTGGCGTTTGACACGATTTATGCGGAGGGTCAGAGGCGTTATATGGAGTCGCTCTCCTCCTATGCAAGAATGTTTCTGGGGCAGATGGAGAAGCCCAATGTGGAGCGGATCGACGGTCTCTCTCCGGCCATCTCCATCGATCAGAAATCTACCAACCGAAATCCCCGCTCCACGGTGGGGACGGTGACGGAGATCTATGATTATTTCCGTCTGCTCTACGCGCGCATTGGCATCCCCCACTGTCCCAAATGCGGCAGGGAGATCGCCAAGCAGAGCGTGGATCAGATGGTGGATCAGGTGATGGCTCTGGGTGAAGGCGTCCGGATCCAGCTGCTTGCCCCGGTGGTGCGCGGGAGAAAAGGGGAACATGAGAAAGTGCTGGAGCGCGCGAGAAGAAGCGGTTATGTGCGCGTGCGCATTGACGGCAGTCTCTATGAGCTTACGGAAGAGATCAAATTGGAGAAGAACATTAAGCACAATATTGAGATTGTGGTGGATCGGCTGGTGGTGAAAGAGGGAATCGAGCGGAGACTGACGGATTCCGTGGAGAACGCGCTGGGGCTGGCGGAGGGACTCCTGATCGTGGATATCATAGACGGGGAGAGCCTGACGTTCAGTCAGAGTTTTTCCTGTCCGGACTGCGGCATCAGCATCAGCGAGGTGGAGCCGAGAAGCTTTTCCTTCAACAACCCTTTCGGAGCCTGTCCGGCCTGTCTGGGACTGGGCTATAAGATGGAGTTCGACATTGACCTGATGATACCGGATCGGAGCCTGAGCATCAAGGAAGGTGCGATCACGGTGACGGGCTGGCAGTCCTGCGCGGACAAGTCGAGTTTCACCAATGCGGTGTTGCAGGCGCTCTGCAAGGAGTATCATTTTGACTTGGAGACGCCTTTTCAGGATTATCCGGAGAAGGTTCAAAATGTGCTGATCCACGGCACGGGAGGCAAAGAGGTGGAGGTGTATTATGTGGGACAGCGCGGCCGGGGCGTCTATCCCGTGGCCTTTGAGGGGCTGATCCGCAATGTGGAGCGCAAATACAAAGAGACTTTTTCGGAGACCATGAAGCAGGAATACGAATCCTTCATGCGGATCACGCCCTGTAAGGAATGCCGGGGGATGCGCTTGAAAAAAGAGTCCCTCGCGGTGACGGTATGCGATAAAAACATTTACGAAATCACATCCATGTCTGTCTGCGATCTCCATGCTTTTCTGGGGAACATGGAGTTAAGCCCGCAGCAGGAGCTGATCGGGAAACAGATCCTCCGGGAGATTCGGGCGAGGGTGCAGTTCCTTGTGGATGTGGGATTGGAGTATCTCTCCCTTGCCAGAGGCACGGCGACGCTCTCCGGCGGCGAGGCTCAACGGATCCGTCTGGCGACCCAGATTGGCTCCGGGCTGGTGGGCGTGTGCTATATTCTGGACGAGCCGAGCATCGGCCTGCACCAGCGGGACAACGACAAGCTGCTCAATACCTTAAAGAGTCTGCGTGATCTGGGCAATACCTTGATCGTGGTGGAACACGACGAGGACACCATGCTGGCTGCGGATTATGTGGTGGATATCGGGCCGGGTGCAGGATCCCACGGCGGAGAGGTGGTGGCTTGCGGGACGGCGGAGGACGTCATGAAAGTGCCGGAGTCCGTCACCGGAAAGTATTTGAGCGGCGAACTGCGGATTCCCGTTCCCGCCGTCAGAAGAAAGCCTGTGGGCTGGCTGAAGGTGGTGGGAGCGCAGGAGAACAATCTCAAAAACATCAATGTGGAGTTCCCGCTGGGGGTTATGACGTGTGTGACAGGCGTGTCAGGTTCCGGGAAGAGTTCTCTGGTAAACGAGATTTTATATAAGCGTCTGGCCAGAGATTTGAACCGCGCCAGATGTATTCCCGGAAAACATAAAGAGATCGTGGGGATGGAACAGCTTGACAAGGTGATTGCGATCGACCAGTCGCCCATCGGGCGGACGCCCCGTTCCAATCCCGCCACCTACACGGGCGTGTTCGATCAGATCCGGGATCTGTTCGCTTCCACGGCGGACGCGAAAGCCAGAGGCTACGGGAAGGGGCGCTTTAGTTTTAACGTAAAGGGTGGGCGGTGCGAGGCCTGCGGCGGAGACGGGATCATCAAGATCGAGATGCATTTTCTGCCAGACGTCTATGTACCCTGCGAGGTGTGCGGCGGCAAGCGTTATAACCGGGAGACGCTGGAAGTGAAATACAAGGGGAAGAGTATTTATGACGTGCTGGATATGACGGTGGAGGAGGCCATGCCGTTTTTTGAACACCTGCCCTCCATCCGCCGCAAGATCGAGACTTTGTATGACGTGGGACTTTCTTATGTAAAACTGGGACAGCCCTCCACCACGCTCTCCGGCGGCGAAGCTCAGCGGATCAAACTGGCCACGGAGCTTTCCAGACGCAGCACGGGCAAGACGATTTATATTCTGGACGAGCCGACCACGGGACTTCATTTTGCGGATGTACACAAGCTGGTGGAGATTCTGCACAGGCTTGCGGACGGAGGCAACACGGTGGTGGTTATTGAACACAATCTTGACGTAATTAAAGCGGCGGATTATATTATAGATATAGGACCTGAAGGCGGAGACAGGGGCGGGACGGTGATTGCACACGGGACACCCGAGGAAATTGCAAAGAATCGGAAGTCCTATACGGGAATCTATGTCCGCAGGATGCTGGAGAGGGATAAAAAGCAGACGAAAAAGAGCAGATAGGAGGAGCATGGGGATGAACGGGAACAAAGACGGTCAGGGCTATAATATGGAAAGGGCGGTCAACTCGTTTGTGCTGGTGATTGTTACAATCATTGATTTAATTATGTTTGCGGGCTATGTTTCAGATTACAAGAAGGAAAATATCGGCCTTTTGTTTCTGCTCGCCGTCATTGCGGCGGTGCTGGGTTCTCTGATAGCCAACTATGCCGTTTATTTTAGGAAGAAGGACAGCAAAGCTTTTAAGAATGTTTCCCTCACGGGATACATTATCGTATATGCGCTGTGTGTGCTGGGAGCGCACAACGATATGGTATATTGTATCGCGTTTCCCATCACGGTTCTCTATATTCTGTATTTTGATTATGGAATGATCGTGCGGGGCGCCATCGCATTTTCCGCGATTAACGTGGTGGATCTGGTTTATGTGTCGTTGATCTTAAAGACGCACCGCTCCGGCGTACCCCTGAACACGACTTCCCTTCTGATTCAGGGCGCTTGTATTTTGATGTATATGTTCGTGATCTGCAATACCACCAGAATTTCCAATCGCAACAACAGTATGAAGATCGACAGCGTCAACGAGGAGAAGGAGAAGAATGCTTCCCTCCTGCAGGATGTCCTGCGGCTGGCGGTTGCGGTGCGGGAGAATTCCAAGGAGGCATCCAGCTATATTCAGGAGCTGGGCAGGGATGTAGATCTGACCACCGGCGCTATGGCGGAGATTGCGGAGGGCAATAACAACAATGCCCAGAATATTGAGCGGCAGACCGTTATGACGAGCAGTATCCAGAGCATGATTGAGGAGACCAAGCAGATGTCCGACGCGATGCTGAATCTGTCCGGACAGTCCGCGCAGGCGGTGGAGGGAGGCCGGGAAAGTATCCGGAATCTGGAGGAGAGTTCCGGAGAGATGGAGAAGGCCAACAGACGGGTGGAGAAATCCGTCAAGAACTTTATCCAGAATGTCAACGAAGTGCATGAGATTATCTCTCAGATTTATGAGATTTCCGATCAGACGGATCTGTTGGCGCTGAACGCTTCCATTGAGAGCGCAAGAGCCGGGGAGGCCGGGAGAGGCTTTTCCGTGGTGGCGGAGGAGATCCGCAAGCTGGCGGAAGAGACCAGAGTGCTGACGGAGAAGATCGGCGAGATCGTGACGGTGCTGCAGGGCAATGCGGACGAGGCGGTTGCCACGGTGGACAATGTGCTGAATGCGGCAGAGAAAGAGCATATGTTGATCGGAAACGCCCATGCGCGCTTTAACGAGATCGGTAAGAGCATGGACGGCCTGAACGGTAACGTGCGGCAGATCTACCAGAAGATCGAACAGATCATGGCGTCCAACAATGAGATCGTGGACAGTATCAGCCAGATTTCCGCAATCAGCGAGGAGGTTGCGGCCAGCACGCAGCAGACTTCTGAGAAGAGTGCGGAGACCAGAGAGCGGGCGGCCAAGGCGGAGCAGCTGATGGAGAGTCTGGTGCAGACCGTGAGCGCCATCGACAAGTATCTGGAGAACTAGGACGACAGGAGGAAAAATCAGGCAGAAAAATTTTGCATCCGGCTCTAAAGTATCTGCGCCGGGCTGCCGATATACATCTCAGACGAAGAGACAGAATTGTAATTGTAATAAGACATGCATGGACGCAGAATTGAAATGGAAGGAACCATTCGCTTTCTGCGTCTGTTTTATGCAAATTTTTTAAAATTTAATAAACCCCTATGAATTTGGTAAATTTTCGGTTATAATAGATACTTAGTAAGATTGGGACGAACAAAGTTACCGGAAAGGGGTAGGAATACATGCAGTGTACGGATATCGGAATTGATTTGGGAACGGCCAGCATACTTGTCTACATCAGAGGAAAAGGAGTAGTTCTGAAAGAGCCTTCTGTTGTGGCTTTCGATAGAGATACCAATAAGATCAAGGCGATCGGAGAGGATGCCCGGCTGATGCTCGGCCGGACGCCCGGCAATATTGTCGCAGTACGCCCCCTGCGTCAAGGGGTGATCTCCGATTATACGGTCACAGAGAAGATGATGAAATATTTCATCCAGAAGGCGTTGGGCAAGCGGACATTCCGCAAACCCCGCATTGCGGTGTGTGTACCCAGCGGCGTCACCGAGGTGGAGAAGAAGGCCGTTGAAGATGCGACTTATCAGGCGGGAGCCAGAGAAGTGTCCATCATCGAGGAGCCTATCGCCGCCGCAATCGGCGCCGGAATCGACATCTCCAAGCCCTGCGGAAATATGATCGTGGATATCGGCGGAGGAACTTCCGATATCGCGGTGATTTCTCTGGGAGGAACGGTTGTCAGCGCGTCCATCAAAATCGCGGGCGATGATTTTGACGAGGCGATTGTCCGGTATATGCGGAAAAAACATAATCTTTTGATCGGTGAGAGAACCGCGGAGGATATCAAGATCAAAATCGGTTCCGCCTACAGGCGGCCCGAGGTGGACTACATGGATGTGAGAGGCCGTAATCTGGTGACGGGTCTTCCCAAGACGGTGAAGGTTTCCTCGGAGGAGACGGAAGAAGCCCTGCGGGAGACCACCGCGCAGATCGTGGAGACCATCCACAGCGTGCTGGAGAAAACGCCCCCCGAGCTTGCGGCGGATATCGCGGACAGGGGAATCGTCCTGACGGGCGGCGGCAGCCTGTTGAGAGGGCTGGAGGATCTGATCTCCGCCAAGACCGGAATCAATACCATGACCGCGGAAGATCCCATGACTGCGGTTGCCATTGGCACGGGACAGTATGTGGAATTTTTGGCAGGTTATAGAGAGCAGTAAGTGATAGAAAGCAGTAAGTTTAGAGCAGCGGGTTTAGAGAGCAGCAGGAGGTAGAACGTGTTAAGAGGTTTATACACGGCCTGGACGGGCCTCGTGAACGAGCAGAACAGAATGGACGTCATGACCAACAATCTGGCCAATGTGTCCACCGTGGGTTATAAGAAAGAAGGCACGACCAGTCAGGCTTTCAAGGATGTGCTGACGGTGAAGATCAAGGATGCTTCCGTGGGACTTGCCAATGTGCAGCGCACCGGAATCCGGAATCCCGGCGTGAAGATCGGCGAGAATTACACGGATTTCAAGCAGGGCTCCTTCCGGGAAACCGGGAACACCTATGATCTGGCGCTCTCCGGAGATGGCTTTTTTGCCATTGATTTTACGAATAAGGCGAACGAGTCCAGCACCATGTATACCCGTGCGGGTCAGTTTACCTTGAATAGAGAGGGGTATCTGGTGACGGAGGAGGGCGATTACCTTCTGGATGTGCGGGATAGGCATATTCAGCTGGACACCTTGAAGGATACCGAGATCTCCACCGACGGACGGATCAGTCAGGACGGTGTGGAGATTGCCCAGATCAAGGTCGTGGATTTCACGGATTACAATTATCTGGAGAAATACGGCGAGACCTATTACCGCCGTCTGGAGTCGCCGGAGCGGATCGAGATCGACGGTTCCGCCACCATTCATTCCGGTTGGCTGGAGATGGCCAATGTGCAGGTGGTCTCTGAGATGGTGAATCTGATCGCCATCACCAGAGCTTACGAGTCGAATCAGAAGATCATACAGACCTATGACGATTCGCTGGAGATTGCGGTGTCGCAGTTGGGACGGCTTTCGTAAATAAATTTTAGGAATCGGTTTTCAGAATCGATTTCAAGATTGTTTTGGGAATAGGTTTCAGGAATCAAATTTAGGAAAGGACTGGATTACGATTATGGTAAGAAGTTTATGGACGGCGGCGACAGGAATGATTGCACAGCAGACAAATATCGACACCATTGCGCACAATCTGTCAAACGTCAACACAACGGGATACAAAGCGCAGGTGAACGAGTTCAAGAGCCTGCTCTATCAGGATATCCAGACGAGAACTACGTCGGCTAACGGCGCGCGCAAACCCAGCAGCGCACAGGTGGGTCTTGGCGTGCGCAACGCCTCGATCACGTCCATTTTCAAGACGGGTCCTATGCTGGCGTCCGACAGCGACACGGCGTTTGCGCTGGACGGCAAAGGCTTCTTCGCGGTAGACGGCGGAGACGGCAATGTGTATTATACCAGAAACGGTAACTTTGCGTTCACGCTTGCCACAGACGGCAATATGCTGGCTACCACAGAGGGACTCCCCGTGCTGGACACGACCGGCGAACCCATCGTGCTGGGGGAAGAGTATGTGGTCAGCAGAATCGAAGTGACCTCGGACGGCAGCCTCTGCTATCCGGATGAGAACGAGAACCTGCAGCCGCTGGGGATCCAGATCGGCGTCTTCCAGTTTAACAATCCCAACGGATTGGATAAACTCAGCGAGAGCCGCTATGCGGAGACGGTGGCGAGCGGAGCGCCCATCAATGAGGCGACGAACGATAATGTGGAGAAGACAAAGGTGATTCAGGGCTATCTGGAGGGTTCCGGCGTACAGGTCGTGGACGAAATGGTCAATATGATCGTGGCACAGAGGGCGTATGAGCTGAATTCCAAGGCGGTCACTGCATCCGACGAGATGCTGCAGCAGGCCAATAACCTCAGAAGATAACACGGCAAAGGGTGAAAGGAGCGCATAATTTATGGATATCAATAATCTTACCGACTATAAGGATTTGTATAGTTCGGCCAACGCGACGGCCTCCAAACTGGAAAACCAGTTGAAATCCGACTACTCCAAGGCAACCGATGACGAATTGATGGATGCCTGTAAACAGTTTGAGGCGTATTTTCTGGAGCAGATGTTCAAGGAGATGATGAAGACCATCCCCAAGAGCGAGGACAGCAGCGGGCCGAATGCCAATATGCTGGATTATTTTCAGGATGAGATGATACAGAACATTGCGGCGACCTCCACGGAGCAGAACAGTCTGGGGCTTGCGCAGATGCTTTACGAACAGATGAAAATTAATTATGGTGTGAATGCGGACAGCCTTTCTTAGGTTTGTCCGCAATCGTTCTTTTCGTCAGACAACCATTTCTTTCCGATTCGGAATCATACACAAAAGGTCAAAATCATATGGAAAAAATAAGCGGATATGTGGATCACATCATTTTCCAGAACAGCGAAAATGGTTATACGGTCATGGCTCTTGTGGCGGAGGGGGAGGAGATTACCTGTGTGGGATCCTGCAAGGGGCTGTCACAGGGGGAAACCGTCTCTGCGGAGGGGGAATATACGGAGCATCCCGTCTATGGGAGACAATTCAAGATCGCCCGTTATCAAACGGTGGCTCCGAAGGACAGCGCCAGCATGGAGCGATATCTGGGAAGCGGCGCCATAAAGGGCGTGGGACAGGCCTTGGCGCGGCGCATCGTCAAGAAATTCGGGGACGATACCTTCCGGATCATCGAGGAGGAGCCGGAGCGTCTGGCGGAAATTAAGGGCATCAGCGAGCGGAAGGCACAGGAGATTGCTTTGCAGATGGAGGAAAAAAGGGAACTGCGGGAGGCGCTGCTCTATCTGCAGCAGTTTGGCGTCTCCAATGCGCTGGCGGTGAAGATTTACAATGAGTACGGAGCGGAGCTGTACGGCGTGATGCGGGAGAACCCCTATCGTCTGGCGGAGGACATAAGCGGCGTGGGATTTAAGATTGCGGACGAGATTGCGGCGCGGATCGGCATTCACACGGATTCGGATTACCGCATCCGCAGCGGCGTCCTCTATGCGCTCTCACAGTCTTCGGGGGAGGGGCATTGCTATCTGCCCTTGTATCTTCTGCTGGACCGCGCCCATGCGCTTTTGGGGGTGGAGGAGGAACGGATTCGGCCGCAGGTGGAGAATCTGGCCGTGGAGAAAAAACTGGTCATCAAAGGGGAGAAGGTGTATGCGTCCGCCTCTTATTATGCAGAGTTAAACTGCGCGGTACTGCTGCATCGGCTGAATCTTCCCATGTGGGAGGCGGAGAGCCTGCCTGCGCAGGAGGCGGCTTGGCGTAAGATGCTGGAGAAGATGACGGCGGAGCTTTCCATGGATCTGGACGAGCTGCAGATGGAGGCGGTGTTGAGCAGTATCAGGAACGGCGTGTTTATTCTGTCAGGCGGGCCGGGTACGGGCAAGACCACGACGATCAACATGATGCTCCGGTATTTTGAAGCGGAGGGGCTGGATATTTTTCTGGCGGCTCCCACGGGGCGGGCGGCGAAGCGGATGACGGAAGCCACGGGATTTGAGGCGCGTACTATCCATCGGCTGTTAGAGCTGAACGGGGCGCTCTCCGGGGAGGACGGCAGGAAGGTGCGGTTTGAGCGCAATGAGCAGACGCCCCTCGAGGCGGATGTGATTATTATCGACGAGATGTCCATGGTAGACCTGAATCTCTTTCAGGCGCTCTTGAAGGCGGTGGTTCCGGGAACCCGGCTGATTCTGGTGGGGGATATGAACCAGCTGCCCAGCGTGGGACCCGGGCAGGTGCTGCGAGACTTGATCGAGAGCGGGCAGTTTCCCATGGTGGTGCTGCGCCGGATTTTCCGGCAGGCCGGGGAGAGTGACATCGTTGTCAACGCACATAAAATCAACCGCGGGGAGCAGATTGCTCTGGACAATAAGTCCCGGGATTTCTTTCTCTTGGAAAGAAACGATGTAAATGTCATTTATAAGCATATGATCCAGCTGATTCAGGACAAAATCCCCCGGTATGTGCAGGCGACGCCCATGGATATCCAAGTGCTGACGCCCATGCGGAAAGGGAGCTTAGGGTGCGAGACCCTGAATGGGATCCTGCAGCGGTATTTAAATCCGCCGGATGCGGGCAAACGGGAACATGCGGTGGGGGACATGGTCTACCGCGAGGGCGACAAGGTGATGCAGATTCGGAACAATTATCAGCTGGAATGGGAAATTCTGGGCGGATACGGCATACCCATAGACCGTGGGACGGGAGTTTTTAACGGCGATATGGGGAAGATCGTACAGATCCATGAGGCGGCGGAATCCCTTGTGGTGGAATATGACGAGGGAAGGCGCGTGACTTATCCGTTCGGGCTTCTGGAGGAGCTGGAACTTTCCTATGCGGTGACGATCCACAAGTCGCAGGGAAGCGAGTACCCGGCGGTGATCCTGCCCTTGCTTGCGGGTCCGCGGATGCTGTTTAACCGAAATCTGCTGTACACGGCCATCACCCGCGCCAAGAGCTGCGTCACGATTCTGGGCCGCAGCGACACCGTCAGGAGCATGATCGCCAATGAGAGTGAGAACAAACGCTTCACCGGGCTGGCCCAGCGGCTTCGCGAGACCGCCGGGGAGGAGGAATTTTATTGAAAAATCTGTTGAAAATAAAGAGGAGGGGATTTCCTGCACGGCTGGCAGGGAGCGCCGCGCAGCTTTTGTTTCCCCTGCGGTGTCCCGTCTGCGACGACGCCGCGCCCTATGGGGAGAACATCTGTCCGGGGTGTCTTGGCAGACTTGCGCCGCTTGTGCCGCCCTATTGCATGAAATGCGGCAAGAAGCTCTTGGAAGAGGGTGAATTCTGCGGGGACTGCCGGAGAAAGGAGCATGTCTTCGCCCGTGGGCGGGCGCTCTATGAGTACGAAAACATAGCAAGTGTTATCTATCGCTTTAAATACGGAAACCGACGGGAGTATGCGGACTTTCTGGGGGAGGAGCTGGCCTTTTACCTCGGCGGCTTTATCCGGGAGACCGGGGCGGAGGCGCTAATTCCCATACCGCTCCACGCGAGGCGCAGGCGGGCGAGGGGCTATAATCAGGCGGCGCTGCTTGCGGAGGCGCTGGGGAGGCGGCTGGAGCTGCCTGTGGCGGAGCATTATCTGACGCGGGTGCGGGACACCGTACCCTGCAAATATTTAAATCCGAAAGAAAGACAAAATAATTTGAAAAAGGCTTTTAATATTCCACGAAATGATGTAAAATTGAAGAGAGTACTTGTAGTGGATGATATTTATACGACTGGCAGCACCATAGACGAGGCGGCGGAGACGCTTCTGGCGGGCGGGGTGGAAGAAGTCTGTTTCGTCACGCTTGCATGTGGCGCGGGCGTATAACGAAGCGTAACAAGGCGCATAACGAAACGGAGGTTTTCTTATGGATGTAAGAACATGTAGACATTGCAGAAAGATTTTCAACTATTTGAACGGACCGACCATATGTCCTGCATGTAAAGAAAAACTGGAAGAAAAGTTTCAGGAGGTAAAGGCGTACATCGAGGAACACCGCGGCGTCGGTATGCACGAGGTGGCGGAGGTGTGCGATGTGGACATCCAGCAGATCCGCCAGTGGCTCAGAGAGGAGAGGCTGGAGCTGACGGAAGGATCCGCGCCTTTTCTGACTTGCGAGAGCTGCGGCGTGGCGATCCGTAGCGGCAAGTACTGCGATAAGTGCCGGAACACGCTGGCCAATAATTTCCAGAACGTCATTGATAAAGGCAAACCTGCGCCGCCCGTGGTGCAGAAGAAGGACAAAGAGAATCCCAAGATGAGATTCCTGTAGGGGTTTCCGGGAAGGGTATAAAGGGATATGTTAAACGAGGAGCGCGTGATTCTGATGACCAAGATGGCTTCCTACGAGGAGCATGAGGGCAGGCAGAATATGAAGATCGGCAATTATTTCAGGGGCGATTACATTGCGGTGCAGGTGCTGAAAGCTTTTTTCTGCGCCACCATAGCGTTTGCCCTGCTGTTTGTGCTGTATGTGGCCTATGATTTTGAGACGTTCATGCAGGATCTGTATAAGATGGATCTGATCGCTTTTGCGAAGAAGATCCTGATGTACTATGGCTTGACGGTGGCGGGATACTGTGCGGCGGTCTACGGCGTCTGTTCCTACCGCTATGCGAAAGCGCGCAAGAGTCTGCGGCTGTACTACCAGAATTTAAAGAAACTGAATACCCTGTATGAAGAAGGGTAATTGGAGGATAGAATGACAGCTTTACTGGAGCTAAGAGATAAACTGAAATATTATTACAGCAAAAACGAAGCGTTTATTCTGCCTGTGGTGAAATTTCTGTTGGCGTTCATTCTGTTGTCCACCGTGAACGGCAGAATGGGGTATATGGCGAAGGTGGATAACATAGCGGTGGTGCTGATTGTGGCGCTGATGTGTTCTTTCCTTCCCAGAGGCTGTATCATTTTGTTTGCGGCGCTTTTCAGTCTGCTTCACATGTATGCCCTTTCCTTGGAAGTGGCGTTGGTGGGAGTGATTGTCTATCTGCTGATGTTTGTGCTGTTTTTCCGGTTCAGCCCCAAGGACTCTCTGGTGGTGGCGCTGACGCCCTTTTTGTGTTTCCTGAAAGTGCCTTATATTATGCCTGTGGTTATGGGACTGCTGGGTACGCCGGCGTCTGCGGTGTCCGTGGGATGCGGTGTGGTCGTGTACTACCTGCTTCTGGCTGTGACTGCCAACGCGCCCACCATCAACACTATGAGCGCGGCGGACATCACGGGGAAGCTCCGGCTGATCCTTGAGGCGCTGATGGGCAATAAGGGGATGCTGGTGATGGTGGCGGCTTTTGCCATCACGGTGGTTGTGGTCTATCTGGTGCGCAGGATGTCCATCGACTATTCTTGGACGGTTGCGATGGTAACAGGTGTAATTTTAAATATGGTGATCCTGCTGGTGGGCGATCTGATTTACGAGACCAATATTTCCGTCGTGGGAGCCGTGTTCGGGAACCTGCTGGCGCTGGCAGTTGCGAAAGTGATTGAGTTTTTCCGGTTCTGCGTGGATTACAGCAGAACGGAGAAGGTACAATTTGAGGATGACGAATATTATTATTATGTGAAGGCGGTTCCCAAGATGACGGTGGCGGCGCCCACTAAGACGGTGAAGCATATCAATACGCCCAGACGCGTACCTGCGGGGACGGGCAGAGGCGGATCCGGCAGGGAGATTGCCGCGAGGAGTGCGTCCGCAGGAGCGGGGCGGAGACCCTCCGAACGTTATGGCGGATCGTCGAGAGGCGGACGCAGCGCGGCGGCCGACAGGAGAACGGACGAACCGCAGGATGATTATGAGGAGCTGTTTTAAGGGATGCAACAGTTTGACAGGCTAGTGGAATATCTGAGAAATTTCAGTATATACGGAACGATAATGGATCTGGGCGACGTATTGGAGATTCTGATCATCGCCTTTTTGCTCTATTATGTTTTGGTATGGATGAAGGCCACCAGAGCATGGACGCTCTTGAAGGGCCTTATTGTGATTGGCGTTTTTCTGCTGCTGGCCTCGGTTTTCAAGATGAACACCATTCTCTGGATGGCGCAGAACGTGCTGGGCTTTGCCATCACGGCGCTGGTGGTGATCCTGCAGCCGGAGCTGAGGCGCGCGCTGGAGGAGCTGGGCAAGAAAAATATTCTGGCGTCCGTCATCCCCTTTGACTCGGGGCGAAAAGAGGAGGAAGGTTTCTCGGAGAAGACCATCAACGAGATCACCAAGGCCTGCGTGGAGATGGGGAAAGTGCGCACAGGGGCGCTGATCGTCATAGAACAACAGGCGTCATTGAAAGACTATGAACGCACGGGAATTGATGTGGACGGGATTGTGACCAATCAGCTGTTGATCAATATTTTTGAGCATAACACACCGCTTCACGACGGGGCGGTCATCATACGGGGCAACCGGATCACTTCCGCGACCTGTTATCTGCCGCTGTCGGATAATCTGGCGCTGAGCAAGGAGCTGGGAACCAGACACCGCGCGGGCGTGGGTATCTCGGAGGTGACGGATTCGCTGACGGTCATCGTGTCCGAGGAGACCGGCAAGATCAGCGTGGCGTATGAGGGAGAGCTGAGGCGCAATCTGAATCCGGAGACGTTAAAGAGCTTTCTGCAGCAGATTTTGAACAAGACCGATGAGGAGAATAAAACGAAGCGCAAACGGAAAGGAAGGAACAAGTCGAAGAATGAGGAAACGATTGCTGAATAACTTGGGATTGAAAATCATATCTCTTGTATTGGCGTTCCTTTTATGGTTTTTGGTGGTGCAGATCGGCGACCCCAAGGATGACCGTGATATGGGCAATATTCAGGTAAAATTGATCAATACGGAGCTTTTGGAGAAAGAGAGCAAGGTCTATGAGGTGCTGGACAACACGGATACCGTCCGGGTGTCGGTCTATGCGCCCAAGAGCGTGTTCACGCAGCTGCGCGCCAGCGATATCACCGCGGAGGCGGACGTGAGCAAACTCACGGATATCAACACCGTGCCGATTACGTTCAGGGCTTCCAACGCAAGCGGTATCACGATCACGGGCAGCCATGATGTGGTGCGCTTGAATGTGGAGGAGAAGATCAGCAAATATGTAACCCTGATGAGCAGTACGGCGGGAACGGTGGCCGACGGATATGTGATTTCGTCCTTGACGCCGGATCAGAACCGAATTGAAGTGTCAGGGCCGAGATCAGCGGTGGAGCAGGTAAAATATGCCGGGGCGGAGATTGACGTGACGGACGCCACCACCAACCTGATCGCGAACGTGGACATTACGCTGTATGACGCTGACGGAAAACCGGTGGAGCGCAATAATCTGGCGAAAAATGTAGACTATGTGCGGATGGTCGTGGAGGTGCTTGCCAAGAAAGAGGTTCCCGTGCGGATCGAGACTTCCGGGACGCCGGGAAGGGGCTATATGGCAACAGGGGTTGTCGAATGTGATCCTTCCTCCGTGGAGATCGCCGGGAGCGTCTACACCTTGTCCGGAATCAGCGAACTCTTGATACCGGAGGAAGAACTTGACATTACGGGAGAGACCGCCGATGTGGTCCGCATAATTGATTTGAGAAAGTATCTGCCGGACAATGTGAAGCTTGCGGATGTGAGCTTTGGCGGCAGGGTGACGGTGACGGTCTATATTGAACCTGTCATGGAGAAGTCGCTGGAGATCTCGATGCGGGATATCGCGGTGGCCAACGTACCCGATACGGAGCGCGTGGAAGTGGAGATCAGCGAGTCGGCGGAGGATACGGTTACGCTGGATGTGTCGGGGCTTCGGGCGCAGATCGAGCCGCTTAGGCAGGACAATGTGACCGGCGTGGTGGATATCGGGGCTTGGATGGAGAGGCAGAACATGGAGCGCCTGCGCGTCGGCACTTATACGGTTCCCATTACGTTCCTGTTGGATGAGTCGATCAGAATCAAGAATGCGCCCAGCGTGAAAATTTCCGTGAGGGCATTGCCCGATTCATAGGAGCCGTGGACGGAAAATATAAATATCGGTAGTTATTTAAAACGGCAGGTGCGCGGCACCGGAATAGAGGTATTTATGGCTAGATTGTTTGGAACGGATGGCGTGAGGGGGATTGCCAACGAGGAGCTGACCCCGATGCTGGCCATGCAGCTCGGGCAGGCGGGCGCTTATGTGCTGACCAAGGAGAAAGAACACAAACCCACGCTGATGGTGGGATGTGACACCAGAATATCGGGCGACATGCTGGCGAACGCACTGATGGCGGGAGCATGTTCCGTGGGAGCCAACTGCATCTATGTGGGAGTGCTTCCCACCCCGGCGGTGGCGTATCTCACCCAGAAGTATAAGGTGGATGCGGGGGTGGTGATCTCCGCATCGCACAATCCCGTGGAGTTCAACGGCATCAAATTTTTCGATGGCGACGGTTACAAGCTTCCCGACGCGATGGAAGACGAGATCGAGGCGATGATCCAAAACAATATGCCCGGCATCAAATTTCCCATCGGACCCGGCGTGGGCAAAATCAAATACCGCACCGACGCCCGGGAAGAGTACATCAACCATGCGATGAATGCCGTGAACGTGGATCTGACGGGACTCAAGATTGTGGTGGACTGTGCCGAGGGAGCGGCTTTTTATACGTCGGTGGAGACTTTGAAAGAGCTTGGCGGCAATGTGGTTGCCATCCACAACAGTCCGGACGGCACCAACATCAACGCCAACTGCGGTTCTACGCATATGGAGGAGCTGCAGGCCAGAGTGGTCTACGAGAAAGCGGATATCGGGCTTGCCTTTGACGGGGATGCGGACAGACTGCTGGCGGTGGACGAGAACGGCCGGAAGGTGGACGGCGACCAGATTATGGCTATTATCGGGAACCATATGAAACAGCAGGGGAAGCTGGCCAACAACACGATTGTGGCCACCGTCATGAGCAATCTGGGATTTTTCCTGATGGCGCAGAAGCACGGGATCACCATGGAGCAGACCAAGGTGGGAGACCGGTATGTGCTGGAGCGCATGAAGGAGATCCACGCCAATCTGGGCGGCGAACAGTCGGGTCATATTATTTTTCTGGATGAAAATACCACGGGAGACGGGCTGCTCAGTGCGCTGCATCTGCTGCAGGTCATCACGGACACGGGAAAAACCCTCTCGGAGCTGGCCTCGGTGATGGAGGTGTTGCCGCAGGCGCTTGTCAATGCCAAGGTGGCCAGCCACAAGAAGGACAAATATATGGAGTATCCGGAGATTGCGGAGGCGATTGCCGAGCTGGAGCGGAAATTTGCGGGCGAGGGCAGGGTGCTGATCCGCCCTTCGGGGACGGAGCCTCTGGTGCGCGTCATGATCGAGGGCAAAGATCAGGAGGTCATCCGGGAAGAGGCGGAGCGTCTGGCGGGATTGATTCAGGACATTTTGTTTTGAATAATAGGAACGTAATCGTTTAAGCGCAAAAAATGACTTGTGTATCCATTTTAATCATGCTATATTTATGTATAGAACGAGCATGTGCCACGGAGAAAACGAGCGGGAGACGCCTGTGCGGCATGGCTCGAACGGCATAAAATTGGAGGGTAGGCAATATGGTAAGTCAGAGAGTAGTCATCAAAAATCCTACCGGATTGCATCTGAGACCGGCAGGTATCCTATGCAAAGAAGCTATGCAGTTTAAATCGCTAATCACCTTTACATTTCGAGAAAATACGGCGAATGCCAAGAGTGTGTTGAGCGTGTTGGGCGCATGTGTCAAATGCGGCGATGAGATTGAATTTGTGTGTGAGGGAGACGACGAGGCGGAAGCCTTGCAGGCTTTGGTTGCAGCCGTGGAAAACGGTCTGGGAGAATGATTGACAGCTCATCCGCCGGATGAGCTGTTTTTTTGGAGATTCCGAACAATCAGTTTTGCAATGATCAATGGCGAATAGAAGGAGAGAAGAGGTAGAAACATGTTAAATTATCAGAGATATCGCAAGAATCCGGTGATGGATTATCCCGAGAGAGAATGGCCGAACAAGGAGATCACCAAAGCGCCTATCTGGTGCAGCGTGGATCTGCGGGACGGCAATCAGGCGCTGATCGATCCCATGGTGGTGGACGAGAAGATTGAGATGTTCCAGTTTCTGTTAAAACTGGGGTTCAAGGAGGTGGAGATCGGGTTCCCAGCGGCCAGCCAGATTGAATTTGATTTCCTGCGGCAGCTGGTGGACAGGAAGCTGATTCCGGATGACGTGGTAGTGCAGGTGCTGACCCAGTGCCGGGAGGAGCTGATCGACCGAACCTTTGAGTCCATCGAGGGCTGCAAACAGGCCATCGTACATATTTACAATTCCACGTCCACCCTGCAGAGGGACGTGGTATTCCACAAGGATATGCCCGAGATCACGGAGATTGCGCTGGACGGCACCCGGATGGTGAAGGAGCGCGCCGCCAAATTCCCCGGCAAGATCATTCTGGAGTATTCCCCGGAGAGTTTCACGGGGACGGAGCCGGAATATGCGGCTGAAATCTGCAACGCGGTGATCAAGGAGTGGGGGCCGACGCCGGAGAATCCCATGATTATCAATCTGCCCTCCACCGTGGAGATGACGACTCCCAATGTGTTCGCCGACCGCATCGAGTGGATGATTAAGCATCTGGACAACCGGGAGAGCCTGATTATCAGCGTCCATCCCCACAATGACCGGGGAACCGGCGTGGCCACGGCGGAGCTGTCCCTGTTAGCCGGCGCGGACCGCATCGAGGGAACGCTGTTTGGCAACGGCGAGCGGACCGGCAACGTGGATGTGCTGAACATCGCCTACAATATGTTCTCTCAGGGGATTGACCCCAAGCTGAACATCGAGCGGGTGAACGATATCATAGAGATTTATGAGCGCTGCTGTAAACTGCCCATCCACCCCAGACATCCCTATGCGGGCAAGCTGGTGTTTACGGCGTTTTCCGGCTCTCATCAGGACGCCATCAACAAAGGTGTGCAGGCCATGAAGGAGCGTCAGAGCGAGATCTGGCAGGTTCCCTATCTGCCCATCGACCCTTCCGACATCGGCCGGGATTATGAGCCGATTGTACGCATTAATTCACAGTCCGGCAAGGGCGGCGTGGCCTTTATCATGGACACTTATTTCGGATTCAAACTTCCGAAGGCTATGCACAAGGAGTTTGCCAATGTGATTCAGGCCATCTCCGAGAAGCAGGGAGAAGTCTCCCCCGACCGGATCATGGAGAGTTTCCGGGAGGAATATCTGGACAGGAAAGAGCCGATTCACTTCAAGAAACTGCGCATGGATGATCTGAGCGGTTCCGTGAAGTCGGAATTTGACACGAGAGTGTCCGTGGTCTACACCGACCACGGACAGGAGAAATACTTTGAGGCGGTGGGCAACGGACCCATCGACGCGGTGAAGCGGGGGCTGGCGGAGGAGCTGGAGATCCGCATCAAGGTACTCGACTACGAGGAACATGCTCTGCAGAGCGGCTCCAATTCGCAGGCGGCGGCCTATATCCACCTGCTGGATTCCGACACAGGCCATGTGACCTACGGCGTGGGCGTAAGTTCCAATATCACGCGGGCGTCCGTTCGGGCGATCTTTTCCGCGGTGAACAGATTGGGACTCGGGGAGCGTGGGAAGAAGTTCTAAATCTGCAAAGCACGCAGTCAGAAAATTGCAAGCAGGACTGTTTGCAGGATTGTTTATAAAAATAAAAGACGGGCGTTATTCAATTAACGTCCGTCTGATTTTTTGTTGGAATGGATTCTGCCGGAACAGATCTTGCCGGAATGAATTAGATCGGATTTTACCGGAATGTGAAGGAATCATTTTCATTTACGATGCAGATCATGGTCTTGCCCGTGTTCAAAGTAATCTCTTCGCCGTTGTCGTCATAGTATCTGGTAGCGCCGTAGTCGCTGTTTTTCTCCCAATTTACATGAATCCCCTTGCCGTTGGTAAAGAACCACCCGTCCCGGGTGTCGTCGTGGCATTGAAGAACCAGATAGCCCTTGTCGTCCAGCGTCTCGTGCTTGGTATACTGCACCAGAATATTCTTGAAGGAGAGCTGTTCGCCGGACGCATCCGTATGCGGCGCGTCGGAACCGCCGGAAAGATGCTGGGAGCGGTAATACAGGCCGTCCTCCTCGTTGTATTCAAAATAACAGCGGGTCAGCGGATAGCAGCCGGACATGTCGATATAAGCCGCATTGCGGGCGTCGCTTCCGTATTGGGTCAGCGCGTTCGGCTCGGCCTTGGCGGTAAAGCGGAAATGGGACTCGTCCGTCAGGCCGCGGTAGGAAAGGCTGTAACCGTCTTTCTCGATGCGCTGCAGCAGCTTGGCGCCGTCGGTATAGACATTGTGCGGCTCGGGACGATCCTTGGAACGATAGAAAGCGCCGCCGTCCCCGGCAAGGCCGTCAATGTTCTCCGTGGTCTCCTCCGCCATCAGATCGTTGATATAGTAGGGTCCGCCGAAATGCACGAAAAAGGCGTCCCACTCGAAGGCCCAATAGGCGTAATAGGTGCGCGCGCTGCGGATATTGCCGATCCGCACCAGATCTTCCCAGTCCTCATAGACCGCCATGAGGCGGGTGATGCGGCTCTCCACATTGGCCTCGTACAGCACGGAGGCCTTGGAGAGATTGTAATGAGGAACCGCCGCGTTCTCGTTGGGAATCATGACCGCGATGGGGCGCTTTGCGGCCGCCTCCTCGTCGATCCATTCATTGGTGAGCAGGCTGCGGATCATTCCCTCCCGCGGCGGCTGCGTGTCGTCCTCGACGATCACCTGAACGTCGGTGGTCGGCCGGACGCTTGTGCTGGGCATGTTTCCCGTCGCGCCGCTCTCGTATTCCGGCAGAATCGGGCTTTGCGGATTATCCCTGCCGCCGCATCCGCCGAGGAACAAAAGCCCCGCCAGCACAAGCGGAGCCAGCCGTGCCAACAGAGCTGGCTCCGCTGCATCTGCTCGCCGTATTCTGATCTCATTAAAATAACACATGATACCAAATCCTTTCTGAGATTTCGATTTACATCCATATTTTATACTGCAAAATCTTCATTTCGGTAATCCCAAATTTCTGTTATCCAAATTGTGCAGATGGTATATCCCATAAGCAGACCCTAGCGAACCGTTGGCACACAACGTAACTTCGTTACGATTGACGCTGTATTTTAGCGCCTTGAGGTGAGGTTTAGCACTTCTTGGCGAAGCACCCTATGGTGCAAGCCTTAGAAGTGCTTCTCACCTTGCCGCTTACGGTGAAGGTTGGACATCTGCGTTGGAATATCCCATCTGCACAATGACCCTTTGCAAATGCCTGACGCTCTCACACCACCGCATGAATCCCCACAGCAATCAGAATGCCCAGAATCGCGCCGACCAATACCTGCAGCGGGGTATGTCCCACAAATTCCTTCAATTTCTCATAGGCCGACAGCTCGCTTCTGCCCATCTCTGAAAAAGTTTCCAGAATGTCGTTCAAAAGTTTGGCCTGAATCCCCGTCTCCCGGCGCACGCCCATAGCGTCGTACATGACGATGATGGCCAGAATCAGGGAGATGGTAAATTCAAAACTGCCCGCCCCGTATTCGAGCGCCGTCGCCGTGGCAAGCGCACAGACGGTGGCGGAGTGGGAGCTGGGCATACCGCCGCTTCCCACCAGACGTTCCGCCACGAAGCGCTTGGTGAAGCACATGTGGATGATCGTCTTGAGTACCTGTGCCACAAACCAGCCGGACGCGGCGGTGAGAAAGATGACATTGCCGGAAAAATCGCGTAAAAAATCCATGGTACACTCCTGTAATCGAATGGTATTTGTAGGAGGCTTCCTCCTGCATCTATTATGTAGTATATCCCATTTCCGAAGAAAAGTCCATGCCGCCGGGACTTGAATATTAATTGAATATTGGTTTGAAAATACATCACGATTTATTCAAAATATTGCTTGCTTTCATGCAAAAATAGGAGTATAGTGGTGAATGTAACGTTTTATAGGTGGCAGATTTCTCAAAAAGAGAGGAGATTATGAAAATGTTTAGACAAAAGCTGTTTAAACGCGTGATGCCGATGCTGTTGAGCATGGCCATGGTATTCCAGACGATGCCGGCCACGGCGTATGCGGCAGAGCCGGGTACGGTGGCGGAGACAGAACAGTCCGATGCTGCGGTTCTTGACGGCGCGGCGGAAGACGTAGACGGCGGCGGGGACGTCGGTATGCCGGACGGTGAGACTTTGGACTTTGCAGAGGATATGGCCTCTGACGGGACAGAGACGACTGAAGACCCGGGGACGGCGCAGGCAGAAGAAGGGGAGGATCAGACCACCCTGCCGTATGTGTGGTTTCAGGTGAATCTGGATGCCTATGCAAACGGTTTGTACGGTTATGCATTTGATTATACGACCTCCATCGCCGAGGCTGAATATGTGAAAGAGAATCCTGCCTATGGAGATGCGGTGAAGACGGCGATTACTAACGCCATGACCATATATGTGGACGGCGAGGCGGACAATTCACTCAAAGCCCAGCTGAAATATCAATGGAAAAAGTTTGCGGGCGAAGCATTTACCGATCTGGCGGCAGGCGCAGAGCCTCATGACGCCGGACTGTACGCGCTGGAGGTTTCTCTGGATGCGGCGGACGGAAAATATGACGCGGCAGACCCCCTGTTGGTGGCTCTGGAGGTAAAACCTGCACAGATTTCTCTGGATGTGGAGGATCGCTTTGCTCCCGGTTCCACTGTGAAGGAAGTCAAGGACGCCAACAAAGCGATTGGCATTAACGTGCATGGTGCAAGGGCAGATTTGGCCGATTATGTGCAGTCCGTGACGTGGAAGGTGGAGTACGCCCATGCGGACGAGGATAGTGCGGAGCTTGCGGCAGACACCGCGAAGCTCCAGAAGAATAGAGACTATGTGCTGGTGGCGGACGCTGCGCTGAAAGATGCGGCCAATTATGAGCTGAAGCAGAACCGCTTCCAGATTTTCTTGGGAGATGCCGTAGATACCGAGATCGTTGTGACCTACGCGGCGGCCGGGGGGGCGATCGGCAAGGTTTATGACGGCAGCGGATTTGCCTTCAACGCCGAGACGCCGGAATATACCGCAAAGGTAGTCTACACCGCAGCCGACGGCACCAAGCAGGAGCTTGAGGGAGCCGAGATTCAGGCAAGTTGGTGCAATGCGGCGAAGCAGGAATATGAGGATCCGAAATTCGTACCCACGAATGCGGGCAGGTATTACTACAAGCTTTTTTATACGGATGAGAACGGAAGCTATGCGGATGCTGAAGAGTATGTGGATGTGGAGATCCGCATGGTTGACGTCGTGGTAGATCCCCAGCCTCTGACGGAAGAGCAGAAGGTGTACGAGGGAATGACCCCTGCGGAAGTGTTGAAGAATGTGTCTTATAAAGTATACCGTGTAGAGAACGGTGTGGTCAGCACGGAAGCAGAGCAGATTGACGAATATTTCTGGGGGACGGCTTATTCCCAGAACTCCGGGAAAGCGCAGTCCTATCAGCCTGTGTTTGCCATGGAGCAAGGCACGAAGGCTGCGGACGGAACGATTACTTGGAGAGAACTTGGCAATAACGAGACACTGGAGCCAAGCAGCGACGAGATCTCTTACCGGATCGTGTTCGCCGGACAGAAGACGCTCTACGACAGAAGCGGAAATGCCGGAACCCTGCTGGATATCAACAATGCGCAGGGGAATTACTGTGTCGATACCACGGAAGCCGCCATTGCGAGAGACGCAGAGACCGTTGAGGTACTCCCCTCCACGCTGGTGGTCATTGATCCGAGCGGCATTCCTGCGCCCGAGGGAGTAGTGGAGGACGGCACGAACGACGGCTCCGACCTCACCAAGCCGATGGTGCGGGTTTACAACGAAAAAGGGCTGTATGCCAACAAGGGCGAGTACAAGAAAGCGGTGGTAAAGGCGGCTGCCGAGGGCGGAAACGTGCCGGAGAACGCCGATTCCCTGCTGGTTTACACTTGGCAGCAAGCTTATCCCAACGACTTGAAGACGGATGAGCAGGGCGGACTCTATATGGAGGAGTCCCGTTGGTATACCTATGTCTACAATGATGTGGAGAATATCGCTTCGCCTTATAAGGCTTCTATCTACAGACTAAAGATCAGTCTGAAGGATCCGACTAACGCGTTCCATGCGGAGCCGGTGTACCGCTATTATGTGATCCAGCCGCAGTATGTGGTGGCAGTGGTAAACGGCGAACCCGCGATCTATGCAGACGGCCGGAACACGGTGGAAGATTTGCTCGAAGATCTCTACTTCACCGATGGCACAGCCGTGCCGAACTATGCGAATCTGGAGGTTTATCCGGCCACAGTGACCGAGGCTGCGGACGGGACTGTGTCTGTCGAGAAGGGCGAGACCCCTATCCGGACCAGTTATATCAACACATGGATTGACAACGCCTACGAGAAACCGACTACCTACTTTTATGTGGAGCGTCAGGTGACCGAGGGAGCGAAGGCGGGTACTTGGGTGCGCTGCGATCTGGAAGATGTGCTTGAGAAAGATGTGCAGTATAGGCTCTGCGTCGCGAGCGATAAGTTTATCGACAATACTAAGAATTACAGTATGGGTCGGAACCGGGATCTGTATGGCCGCGACGTGAAAGACTATTACTATCCGAACGAAAGTCTTGAGTTTACCTGCATGGCCACAGACGCGAAGGAAGTGACGATCAGTCTGGACGAGAGCAGGATCACAGGCAATGAAAAGACTTATGACGGCAAGACGTTTGAGAGTCTGGATGCGCTGAAAGAGCTTGTGAAGGTTACGGCAGTGGCGGACAATACGGATGTGACCGAACAGGTGAAGGATCGTCTGCAGTACTTGTTCTGCAATGAGGATTTGAATCTGTTCTATCTGGAAGACGGTGCAGTCCATGCGGGAAGCTATACCGTTTACATTGTGCTGCAGACAGATGAAACCTATCGGCACGCGCAGTGTGTGCTGACGACGCCCTATGTGATCGAGCAGGCGGCTCTGACGGTTACGCCCACGCTCCGGGAGGAGATTCCGGCGGGCATGAGACTGTACGGAACCACGCCCGGGATCGGTGATATCGTGGAATCCTATCGGGTGACAGGGTATGCCGAGTGCGATCGGGAGGCCGTTGAGCAGGGCAAAGTGCTGGAGATGACCTCTTGGAAGATCCATGAGCGCACGGCTTCCGGGACGACGGATTACTATGGAATTCTAAAGAGTACGGAGGTTTATTATGTTCTGGGCGGTGACTGTGACATTTATTCCCGTCAGGACGAGGGCTATCCGTATGAGTGGGTCAGCTATGGGAACGATTATAAAATCAAATCCGGACAGATGTCCTTTGTGCCGGTGCGGCAGGCGGCCGAGGTCGGCAGCGCGGGGATTGCGCTGAAGGATCAGGCGAAGGCTGCGGAGGGCGGATACAGCCATACCGTTACCGCGGAGGAGGGAATCCCTTACAGCTATAGCGGAGCGGCATTTAACGCTGCGGGAAAAGAGGGCAATTACTTCCTGTTCAAGCTCTATGCGCCCGGCGATTTCTGGGAGATTTATTACACTGGCGTATCCATAGAGGATCTGGGCTTTGTCTACCGGAACCGCATCGAACAGGCGGAAGGATTTGTTCTGGATACAGGATGGGAATACGACTATAATAACGCATGTTATCGTCCGTACATCACAGCGGCTTTTGACGCCTCCAAGAAAAAGGCGTCCACTTTCGAGGTCGTATGGGGCGAGGACTATGTGGAGAGCTATACGATTGATCTGAAGAACTGCATTCTGGAGGCTGATTTCCGCAAGGCGGTTGCGCCCAAGTCCATAGCGTTCAACAAAGCTTCCACCAAGATGGCCGTGGGCGAGACCCAGCAGCTGGATGTGAAGCTGACCAAGGCGCAGATGAACGATACGATTCTGCTCGGATATTCCAGCAGCAACGAGCAGGTGCTGCAGGTGAGCGAGAGCGGCTTTGTGACGGCTCTGGCCGCTTCCAAGAGCGCCGTGACCATAGAGGTGTATCCCTGCCAGATGGTGGATGGCGTCAAGACGCCCATCTCCGGCGCCAAACATGCGAAAGTCAATATTAAGGTATCCGAGGTGACGGCGCCCAAAGTTTCCAAGGTGGCGGCGAAGGACACCACGGCGATCGTCAGCTACAAGAAACCGGCCGACGGTTACAGGAGAGAGATCTATGTGCTGGAAGGCAAGAAGACCGTACAGCAGTTTGAGAGCGCTATTGCAGATGTGAAGAACGGCGATCTGAGCGCCTTTGTCTACACGCAGTTCGTGACCTCGGAGTACGCGGACAAAAAGGGCATCGCGACCTGTTCTGTGACCAATCTGCTGCCGACGACGAACAAAGCGTCCGAGTACACCGTGTATGTGCGGAATGTGGCCGGATTGCGCAGACTCGACAACGGCGATCAGGTAGCGGTCTCCCATGCGGGTACCGTGAAGACCTTTAAGACCATCAAGTCTCAAGCTACGGCAGTGGACGTTTACTTCAACACAGCCCTCAAGGGACAGACGGCTGCCTACGGTCTTTATTATGATGACAGCAGTCAGGATTATATTTACGGTTACGGTGTACCCCTTGCCAAGAAGTCCGCAACCGTGTCCGTGAAGGCGAAATTTCTTGAGCGCTACAGCAAGGATTATTCGGATCAGGCGGATTATATCTGGAGAGACCTGTCGGATACCAAGGATGTGAAGAGCAATTACACGCTTCCGAAGATGGCGTATTATGTCACCGAGAATTACTCCGGGAGAAAGACCTACTCTGAGTGGCTTGCTCTTTCTACGGCTGACAGGGCGAACTATTTCTCCTGCGCAGACGGATATTATTATGAGAAGACCGTGATCGCATCCGTGGATAAGAAGGGCAAGGTTTCTCTCAAAGGGAAGGGCAAGATTTATATCATCGCGGTGGATACCAATACAGGACTGAGCGATATGATTCAGCTGTTTATCACGGCGAGTCCTACCGCAGTGACCTGCAAGGCAATCAAGATGATCCCGGGACAGACCATTGTACTCTCCGACTACCTGAACTATCAGGAGGGGAAGACGAAGATCGTCGATTACGGAGCGAGATATGCCGACCTTGAGACGGCGCAGCTTTCCGATGAGAATTTTAAGATTGACGAGTTTTGGAGCGCTTACGGCTACAAGAGATACGCAATCACGGCGCTCAAGCCCGGCGCAAAGCTGGAATTTGAGGTGGCGGATGCAGAGGTTGCGGCCAACGGCGGAAAACCGGTGAAGGTGAAAATCACCACTTCCGCAGTGGAACCGGTGAAGAACCTCAAAGCCGGCACAGTCTATGACGATCACTTTACGGTGACTTTCAATTATCCGGAATCTTCTTATGATTTCCGGGTGGACTTGAGGGACGCCAGAGGCAGGGTGATTTATAATGCGCTGAGTGAGCTTGATTGCGACTACTATGACACAAAGACGAAGAAATATGTGTATTCGCTGAGTTTTGACGACGATGATTTCGACGACGCTGAGGTCATTGCCCGGCTGTCCAACTATACCGTGTCCGTGACGGCGGTCTGCGACGGCGTATCCTCCAAGGAGGTAAAGACGAAGGTAAAGACCACGAACATCCCGGCAAGCTATCGCAATCTGGGTGCAAGCGTGGTGAATGACGGCTGTCCGATTATCGTGAATGCGGGTAATAGCGCTATCAATCTGTCAAATGGCCCTGTGCTGAAGACCGGCAACACCTATACGCTCAACATCAATGTGGACAATACGGCGGCACAATATAGGCTGACGGATACCCTGACCTGGAAGAGTACCAACACGAAGGTGGCTTCCGTCAAGGCGAATGCGGGTTCCTACACCGCGCAGCTCAAGGCGGTGAATCAGGGCGAGACCAGAATTGAAGTGACTTCCAAGATCACAAAGAAAGTCATTGCAAGATGGACGGTCAAAGTCAACGCCACAGGCGAGGCCAACGGCTATTTCGGCGACAATGAGCCGTATAACGGCAAGGCGGTCATCGCAAACGGCACAGTCAACGGCAGAGATGTTCTGGAGGTGACCGCGGACAATGCGATTTCCGTGGGGCTGAACCCATACGAGGAACAGTGGTATGTGTTCACGGCGCCCGCATACGGACAATTCAGCTATAGCCGGGTCAGCAGCTTGACCTACAATATATATGATGAACTCGGGAATATGCTTTCGACATATAGCAGTACGATGCTGCAGAAGGGCGAAAAGCGTTATATCCGCGTCCGGAACAACACCAGCAGCAGCCGAAGCGGCTATGTGAAGGTGAACTTCACCCAGTATCAGGAGCTTGCGCTGGGCGATAATCAGGTGAAAGCAGGCAAGCAGATTGTGTTCAGAGCGCCGGAGGATAATTATTATACCTTTACCAGAATCGACGGCGATTCGGAGACGATTCTTTACACGCGGGGACTGTATAAAGATGGTGAATATACGACGACGCTGTCCGGAACGACCGGGAAAGAGTACACCGTCCGGGTGACCAGACGTGAGACGCAGGATGTGGCTGTGGGGGCGGAAGGCCTCGCAGTCACGCTGAATGCGGGCGAGGAGAAGTGGTTCAAGATCGCTGTGGATGAGGCGAACGTGTATCAGATATACTCCGCCGAAGCCACGGGCAATGTGAGAGCGGAACGGTATACGAGCCTTGTAGCTTCCGGTTCGTCTGACTCTCGTTCCGGCAGCCCTGATTTTACGTTCAGCGATCTCAGAATGACACAGGCCGGGGGGGCGATCTATGTCCGCCTGACCGCCCCTGACGCAACGGCGGAGGCTCCGGTGACGCTGAAACTTTATGCGGGCAAACGTGAGCCGCAGGATGCGGTTATCGGGGGAGAAGGCCTTGCGGTGACGTTGAATGCGGGCGAGGAAAAGTGGTTCAAGCTCACTGCGGATGAGACGAACGTGTATCGGATATATTCCACCGCAGCTACGGGAACCGTACAGATGAGACTGTATCAGAATTTGCTCGACACATGGTCTGGGAGTCCTTATACGGGTGATCCTAACTTCTCGAAGAGCGATGAGAAGCTGGATGACGGAAAGGTACTCTATGTCCGCCTGACCGCCCCTGACGCAACGGCGGAGGCTCCGGTGACGCTGAAACTTCACGTGAGCAAGCGCGTGGCGCAGGATTTGACTGTCGGGGGAGAAGGTCTTGCGGTGACGCTGCCGGATCCGAAGGAAGAGCAATGGTTTAAGATTCCCGTGGATGAGGTCAATTGCTATACGGTATACTCTACCGAAACCACAGGCAAGGTGTATGCGGCTCAGTTTGACAGTCTGATAGTATCAACGATGGATGATATGGGTGATTGGGATTATTTTGGCGAACCTGATTTTTCGGTCAGCAAGGAAGCACAGGAGGCCGGGGGGGCGTTTTATGTCCGCCTGACCGCTCCTAACGCAACGGCGGAGGCTCCGGTGACGCTGAAACTTCACGCGAGCAAGCGCATCGTGCAGGAGGAGACCTTAGGGCCGGAGGGTCTTGCGCTGACGCTGACGGGCGAGGAGAAGTGGTTCAAGTTTACCGCGGATGAGGCGGGTCTGTATCGGTTCTACTCCTCGGACGCTACCGCTACCGCATCTGTGTCTTATTATACAAGCCTTGCAGACAAAAACTATCAGGATTCTAGGAACGGTTATTACAATCATCCTGACTGTGAAGTATTTAAAGAGATGGAAGCGGGGGAAGTGGTTTATATCAGCGTGGATGCTCGGGATGCAACCAACGAGGCCCCGGTGACGCTGAAGTTTTATGTGAGCAAGATTGAGGCGCTGGAGAACCTGTCCGTGGGTACGAAGGAGATTACCGGTCTGGTGGCCGGAGAGTATCAGTGGTATTCCTTCACGGCTGCAGAGGATGGTTATATTCAGTTGTCCCTGCTGCAAGATGATCCGGGGTATGCGAGCCTCTACTATGTGCATCATGGCGACCTCTGTGTTGCCCTAAGCAGCGGAGCACAAGTGCATGTGGCGGCAGGAGATGTGATATATCTGAGAGTACATACGAATAACGCCGCCGCAACGGCGGAGACTCCGGATACCACAAAGATTGTCATTTCAAATTAACGCCGTCGGACGGTTTGCGGACGGCGTCGGAGGAAGGGGCTGCGCGCTCGGCAAGGAGTGCGCGGCTCCTTTTGGCTTAAATAACGGTAGGATTCGGGTGTCAAAAGGTCACCAACCTTTGATATAAATTTGTACCTTGAAAATT
>JAMPGV010000042.1 GCA_023663735.1 Muribaculum sp.
TAAGTGCCAACGGTTCGCTAGGGTCTGCTTATGAATATACAATCTGCACAATTCGCATTTTGGAACATAGAGTTCCGCAATTATCTGTTCGTTATTTTAGGTCATTCATAATGTACGACGCTCATATCCTGCACATACACGGGATAGAAGGTATAGCCGGAAATCCCCGGCTTCACTGCCACCGTGATGGGCGGTGCGGACAAAAATGCCGTACCCGCATCCTCCGTCAGCATCTGCTGCAGTTCCTTGTAGTACGCCGCTTTCTCGTCGAGATCCAGACTGGCCGCCGCTTTCAGATACGTCTCATCATACGCCTCGTTGGCATAATTGATGAAGTTCTTGGAGGAATTCGTCTGGAATCTGTTCAGCAGGTATCCGGGGGTCTGATCGCAGGTGATGCCGCTGATCGTGGCCTGATACTGGCGTCCGTTATAGACCTCATCCAGCCATGTGGCCCATTCCACAGGCACGATAGAGACATTGATGCCGACCGCTTTCAACTGCTCCGCCACCACTTCCGCAGTCTGCATGTGTACTTCATAGTTGGAAGGCACCTTGATCTCCAAATCCATTCCATCCGCATAGCCCGCATCTGCCAAAAGCTCCTTGGCCTTCTCGATGTTGGCTCCCGTCCCGTAGAGATCGTTCAGATCCAGATAAAAGTCCTGCAGCGTGGGAAGCATGGCCGAGCTGATGACCGCCCCGTTGCCGCCGAACACAAACTCGTTGACGGAATCTTTGTCCAGCGCGTAACAGATGGCCTGACGCACTCTGACGTCGCTTAAGGTTTCATCCGCATTGTTCAGAAACAGCGCCTGCACCACATTGGAGGGAGCAGCCATCACCTGAAAGCTGCCCGCCAGCTCCGTCGCCTGCGAATCGGTCAGATAGGGATAGATGTCGATGGAACCGCCCTGCAGATTCAGGAGCGCCGTGTCGGGGCTGTTCACAATTTTGAACTGCACCTCATCCACATACGGAAGCCCCTCCTGCCAATACTCCGGGTTTTTCGCCAGCACCACGCCCTCCTGCGGTTTGTAGGACACAAAAGAAAACGGTCCGGTGCCGACAGGCTGCGCCTCGGCGTCCTCTCCGCTGCCTGCGGGAATGACTGCCGCCGTGAAACTGTAAATCAGCTCCAGATTCGCACTGCCCACCGATACCTGAACCGTCTTTTCGTCCAGAATATCCACACTTGTAATACCGCCCCTTTCGGCGCTCAAAGTGGAAATGAGTGCAGTGCCGTCCAGAATGCCTGCGACGCGCTCCAGAGAATATTTGACGTCTTCCGCTGTCACCACATCTCCGTTGTGGAACTTCACACCCTCGCGCAATGTGAAGGTGTATACCAGTCCATCCTCGGAAACGCTGTAATCACTGGCTACTGCATTCATCAGATTACCGTTTGGATCGGGCTTCAAAAGCCCTTCAAAGATGTTGAAAAGAATTTCCTTAGTTCCTGCCGCAGTTGCTTTGTGTGGGTCAAGACTATCAATATCCTGCTGTATTCCTACAACAATGGAGCCTCCCTCCGCAGATTCCGTCTGGGAAGGTTCGGAACCGGAAGGCTCTGAAACAGATAAAGCTGTTGAGGACTCATCCTCCGAAGACTCTCCTGTACCGCCTGCGCATCCGCCCAGTGCAGTCATGATCAGAAGTGCCGCCATGAAGTAAACGCTAATCCGCTTTTTCATACTTTCGCTTCTCCTCTTCGTCAAACAAATCTCTCATTATTCTATTGTCACCCTCATTGTACCATATCAAACCGCGATTGCAAGTTTTTTTATCCGTACAATCCCTTTTACACGTCAATTTCGTGCTACTGCCTCAGCCAGCTCTTGAGCGGGTTCACTTCTTTCGCCTGCTTTAAGATCTCCTGCCTGTTGACCCGCATATAATTCTCCAACTTGAGAACTTCCTCCTCCGTGAAGCCTCCCGATTTCTCGATCAGCCCGTCCGGCAGAATCCCTTCCGCATAATCCTTCCCCCGCAGGAAAGACACCCGGACAATCTTTCGTCCGTCCTTCATCACCACACCGGAAATCAGCATGTTTACCTCGTCCATAGAATATTCTCCTGATGAAATCATGTTTTAACCTTCCGCAATGGCATTGCCTGTGTAGAGTTGATAGTATCTGCCCTTCTCCTCCAGCAGTTCGTCGTGGGTGCCGCGCTCGATGATGCGCCCCTGCTCCAGCACCATGATACAATCGCTGTTTTTGACCGTGGAGAGCCTGTGAGCAATGACAAAGGTGGTTCTGCCGCTCATGAGCTTATCCATGCCGTCCTGCACGATTTTCTCCGTGCGGGTATCAATGGAGCTGGTGGCCTCGTCGAGAATCAGTACGGGAGGATCCGCCACCGCCGCCCTTGCGATGGCCAGAAGCTGCCGCTGCCCCTGACTCAGATTGGCGCCGTCCCCGGTGAGTACCGTGTTATAACCATCGGGAAGCTGCCTGATAAAACCGTCCGCATTGGCCAGCTTCGCCGCCGCAATGACCTCCTCGTCCGTGGCGTCCAACTTGCCGAAGCGGATATTTTCCATCACCGTGTCCGTGAACAGATGCGTGTCCTGCAGCACGATTCCGAGCGACCGACGCAGATCCGCCTTCTTGATCTTATTGATATTGATGCCGTCATAGCGGATCTTCCCGTCCTGAATATCATAAAACCGGTTGATAAGATTGGTGATGGTCGTCTTGCCCGCACCCGTGGAACCCACGAACGCAATCTTCTGGCCGGGCTGGGCATACATGCGGATGTCATGCAGCACCATCTTCTCGTCCGTATAGCCGAAATCCACGCCGTCGAACACCACATCGCCCTGTAACTCCACATAGTCCACGGAACCGTCCGCCTGATGGGTGTGCTTCCACGCCCACATGCCGGTGCGCTCCGCGCATTCCACCAGCTGTCCGTTCTCCTTGCGGACGCGGACCAGCGTCACATACCCCTCGTCCGTCTCCTCCGCCTCGTCCAGAAGGTCGAAGACTCTCTTGCCGCCCGCCAGCGCCATAACGATACTGTTGAGCTGCTGACTCACTTGATTGATGGGCATATTAAAGCTCTTGTTGAACGTCAGAAAGCTCACCAGACCGCCCAACGTAAAGCCGCCGATCTCGTTCAAAGCCAGCACGCTACCCGCACAGGCCACCACCACATAGCTCAGATTGCCGATCTGCGCGTTGATGGGTCCCATCAGGTTTGCGAACTTATTGGCATTGTAGGAACAGTCAAACAAAGCGTCGTTCAGCTCCTTGAACTCCTCCTTGCTCTTCTCCTCGTGGCAGAAGACCTTCACCACCTTCTGCCCTTCCATGCGCTCCTCGATAAAGCCGTTGATCTTTCCCAGCGCCTCCTGCTGCACCCTGAAATACTTGCCGCTCCTGCCCACCACATTCTTGGTGGTAAACATCATGATGCACACCATCACCAGCGTCAGCAGCGTCAGCGGAATGTTCAGGCTGATCATGCTCGCCAGCACACTGACAACGGTGATCACGCTGCTGATCATCTGCGGAATGCTCTGGCTGATCATCTGCCGCAGGGTGTCGATATCGTTGGTATACACCGACATGATATCCCCGTGGGTATGCGTGTCAAAATATTTGATGGGCAGCCTGGACATATGGGCGAACAGGTCATCCCTGAGACGCTTCATGGTACCCTGCGTCACGGTCAGCATCAGCCTCGCCTGCGTGTAGGTGCAGACTGCGCCTAACAGATAAAAGACTGCCACCCGGCTCATGGCCTGCAGCAGAGGCGCAAAATCCGGAATCGGCTGTTCCAGCATCGGCTTGATATAGTCGTCGATCAACGTCTTTAGAAACAGCGTCCCCTGCACGTTCGCCAGCACGCTCCCCACCAGACAAACCAAAACTGCAATACAGTGAATACCGTAATTCTGGAACACATATCCCAAAATGCGCCGAAACACTTTCCCGGGGTTTTCGATCTTGGGCCCGGCTCCCATGGGTGCGCGCCTTCCCGGTCCGAATGCCGGACCTTTTACATTTCCTCCCGCCATCAGAGTTCTCCTCCCTTCTCATCAAAATCGCCGCTTCCTCCGGTCTGCGCCTCATACACTTCCCGGTAGATCACATTGTTCTCCAACAGTTCTTCGTGCGTACCCACGCCGTCTATGCGCCCGTTGTCCATGACGACGATGCGGTCCGCATCCTCAATGCTGGAGATCCGCTGGGCGATAATCAGCTTGGTGGTGCCGGGAATCTCCGTGGCGAACGCCTTTCTGATCTTCGCATCCGTGGCGGTGTCCACCGCGCTGGTACTGTCGTCCAGAACCAATACCTTAGGCTTCTTCAAAAGCGCCCTTGCGATACACAGTCTCTGTTTCTGTCCGCCGGACACATTCGTGCCGCCCTGTTCGATATAGGTCTGATACCCCTCCGGCATACGCTCGATAAATTCATCCGCACAGGCCAGTCTGCACGCCCGTCTGCAGTCTTCCTCGGTGGCCTGCTCGTCGCCCCAGCGCAGGTTCTCCAGAATCGTCCCGGAGAACAACACATTCTTCTGCAATACCACGGACACCTGATTGCGCAGACTCTCCATATCGTATTCCCGCACATCCCGGCCGCCCACATACACCGTGCCTTCGGATACGTCATACAGGCGGCTGATCAGATTCACCAGACTGGTCTTGGAACTGCCCGTTCCGCCCAGAATGCCGATGGTCTCACCGGAGCGGATTTCCAGATTGATATGATCCAGCACGGGACTCTCGCTGTTTTGATTATAGCGGAAGGTCACGTCCTCAAAACGGATGCTGCCGTCCGGCACCTCATAGACGGGATGCTCCGGATTGCTCAGATCCGCTTTCTCATTCAGCACCTCACAGATTCGTCTGGCGCTGGCCGCGCTCATGGTAATCATGACGAACACCATGGAGAGCATCATCAAGTTCATGAGGATATTCATGCAATAGCTCAAAAGGCTGGTAAGTTCTCCGGTAGTCAGCGCGCTTCCCACGATCATCTTGGCGCCCACCCAGCTGATCAAAAGGATGCACGAATACACCGTAATCTGCATCAACGGCGAGTTGAAGGCCAGTACCTTCTCCGCCCTCACAAACATATTGTAAATATTGCCGCTGGCCTTGTGAAATTTATCGATCTCGTACTCTTCCCGCACAAAGGCCTTGACCACGCGCTGCGCCGTCACATTCTCCTGTACGCTGGCGTTCAGGTCGTCATATTTCTGGAACACCTGCGTGAAATACCGCATGGCAAACTTGATGATTAACGCCAGAAACACGGTCAGAATCATCACCGCAATCAGATAGATGCTCGCCACCCTCGCATTGATGAAGAACGCCATGGCCATAGCGCAGATCAGGCTGATGGGCGCGCGCACACACATGCGCAGAATCATCTGGTAGGCATTCTGGATATTGGTCACATCCGTGGTGAGCCGCGTCACCAGTCCCGCGGTGGAGAATTTGTCAATGTTGGAAAACGAAAACGTCTGAATATTGGTGTACATAGCCTCCCGCAGATTCCTTCCGAATCCTGTGGAAGCTTTGGCTCCGTAGGTGCCGCCCATGATGCCGGCCCACAGTCCTACCGCCGCCAGCACCAGCATGAATGCGCCCACCTTGAAAATATAGGGCTGATTGCCCACCTCCACGCCATTGTCGATCATGGACGCCATGAGGAAGGGAATCAAAGTCTCCATGAGTACCTCCAGCACCATGAAAACCGGCGTCAGAAGGGAAGCTCTCTTAAACTCCTTCACCTGCTTTAATAATGTCTGAATCATCCTGTCCGTTCACTCCTTTGCCAAAAATGGGATATGATGCCAGTTAAACTAACTACCATCATATCCCAATAAAATTTATAAATCAATAAAAGAAATCTAAAATCTATATTTCATCCGATAAATTCCCCAAAATGCATTCCAAATCCGTCCTACCCTGCGTAGGGAAGCATCTCAAAATACTCGTACTCGCTTATGCCTCCGATGTAGTGTTCATATTCCTCCTCCCGCCACTCGTAATGGATTTCCCCGACGACGGTCTCTCCCGCGGGATTCACCGCCTCGAACCATATGGTGTCCTTCTGATTCACCGCCGTCACATGCATTGTAGAACCCTCCGCCAGCGTCGTCTCCTGCCCCTGCACCGTCACGGGAAGCGCCCTGATCACCGTCAGCCCTTTCCACTCCGAACGGACCTCAATCCGATAGATATCCTCCTGCGGCGTAAGAGTCCCCTCCTCGCCCAGCGTGTAATACATCTGCGACGTGTAAGTCCCCAGAGCATCCACCGTAAAAATCAAATTCACCCTGTCGGTACGGATATTACGGCCGTCCAATTTCGCCCATACGCTTTCCTTCTCCACCGCGCCGCCTGCCGTCAGTTCGTACACAAAGGTCTCATAATCGTCCGACGCCCAGTCAATATCAAAAATCAAAAAGATCCTGCCGTCGGCTCTGCGCATCAGATATGCGCTCTGTACGAACACATCCCCCAGAGACGTCTCCTGCCCGTTTACACGAAGCACCATCTCCCACATATATTCCTGCAGCTGGCGATGCTCAAACAGCACATGATAAGCGCCGTCCGCATCGGAGATTTCCCTGTCTATGGGAACCGGCATGATATATTCTCCCTCAAATCTTAAATACTCCGGTTTCATATAATCCGCCGCATCCTCGTAGGGTATGCACACCTTTATGTATCCCGAGGCATAGGGGCCAATCTCATAAGGATTGAACACAAATTCAATACCCACAGCGTCCAGATACCAGTTTGCGGACTCCAGATTCTCTTTTACATACGTTTCATAATCCGCAAACAGCTCATCCTCACTGTTCCTCAATTCCGAGAGCGCCGTCTCCAACGCCATATTCCAAAAACCGGGAGCGTCCTCCATCATGCGCGACAATTCCAGCTCCACACCGCTCTGCAGATCAATGGTGCTGCCCCACATAGAGCCATAACCGTGTGCGCCGCCCGAATAATCATAATCATTTGCGTTTACGCTGAGAATACGGGTGTCCAGACGAGTGATTTGATAAGAGCGGGAATAAAAATAATCGGAAAACCACGTCTTATCCTCCTGCTCCTCATACTGTTCCGCCGCCATATCGGCATAAGAGTCCAATGTACCTCTCAACTCCTCCTCTTGGGTATATAAGATACGTCTTACGGTCTCCGCCGCTTTCTCATATCCCTCTCCCTCCAGCGACAGATTGTCCCAGCTCACCTCCGCCAACAGAGTCTCATTGTCCGGCGTCCAACGCTGTAATCGGATGTTGTCAACCGTAACGACCGGAATGCGCTCTGGGGACGGCTGTGATTCCTCCTGTCCCGTACCCGGCTGATCCGCATCCGTCTGCACAGCCGTATCGGTCTGCGATTCCTGCGAATCGCCGCTCGGGGAGACGTCCTCCCCCGTCTTGGCGCACGCAGCGCAAAGCATGATCCCCGCCAAGAAAAATGCCAATAATTTTTTCTTCATCTTCTCCGTCCTTTCTATCTTCATGATTCTTCATTATTCATTCTAGGAAGTGATACACGATTACTGAATCCGTATCCAATGCAATCCCCTTGCAAGGGCAATTTCATAGCTTTGAATGCCGGCATTATATTCATCCTCTGTTATTTCATTGCCATTCTGCAAATAGTCAAATACGGGCGCATCTCCTTCAAGATGGGCTGTCTCAGTAAAAGAATCTATTTTTAATAAAATCTTTGGCGGAAGCAATCGTTATGTCTGTCAAAGTGGAGGAGGCACTCTCTGACATTTCCTGTTCATAAGTGAAAATCCCATTTTCGGCTCCCCTGTAATAGCGGACCACATTGTGCAAATCCTCCTGTCCCTCATTGGGGATGTAGCTTAAAATGATGATGACGTCGTCAAAACCATCCTTGTTATAATCAAGAAAAGACACTGCATCTACCGAATGAAACACCTCTGTACCGACATTATTTTCAAAAGCTGCCGGAAGCTGGGAAAGACTAAGTCCGTCTTGTTCTACAAGAAACACCGCATCAGCGTAATCACTGTCCCATCTATCCGGCGTATAAGAAACAAATGTCACCTTTCCAAAGGGATTCAAGTCTACATCAAAAGTCTGATCGCTTATTCGCACCCCTTTTGGATACTCGTCTTCTATGTCCACAAAAAACGCCGGAAGCGTATCGCCGGTCTCCTGTCCGTTCAAATCTTCAATCACTTCATTTGGACTTTGTATTTCTTCATCACCTTGTAACACGGTACCGCTATCTTTCACCGAATCATCCTGCGCTCCGCAGCCTGATAAAAGCATACAGATGATGACGCCGGTAACTGATAAATATTTTCGTAACATTTTATGATTTCCTCCACAACTTCCAGTTTATCTTTATAAAGGAGTTCCGATCCCGGCATCTCCCCGCCGGACGGCTCAGACGATCTGTCCGGACCGGCCTTCCCGCCTGTAATCTGCCGCCGCACAGGCGATCAGCGCCGCCGTAAACACCAGCAAAATCCCCTCCAGCGCTGCTGTCGGAATGACTTGTATCAAGAGAATCGTCCCGGCGTCCACCAGAAAATGGATTCCCACCGCCAGCAGGTAATATCCCGCCTTTCCCCCCTTGACCGCCCGGTAGACCAGCCATGACAGCGCAATGTGCAGCAGGATTGCGGATATGCGCTCCACCCCTGCCAGCAGGAACGTGGCCGGAGGAAGCAGCCAAAGCTGGGACAACTGCCCGTATACGGCTTGCGCCGTACTTTCATCATAGGCCGCCAGCATCGCGTCCAGACCGCCTGCGTTGATGACGACCGCCATCACCAGATTGGAAATGTAAGCCATCCCGGTGATCAGAACCGCCTCAACGCCGCCATGGCCGATGCCGTACAAAATAGCGTTCTCACGGTTTAGGCTCTTCTTCATTAAGAAGCGCATCGCCAGAAAACGCCCCGTCTCCTCGAAAAGGCCTGCTGCCAGTCCGCCATAGAGCGCATACAGCCAGATATTGTTTTGAATGACCTGCCCTGCCGCCGCAAAGACCACCGTATGCAGAATCTGCTCCAGCACCAGTGCAAACAGGAAGAAAGTTCCGCAACCGATCCAGAATGCAGAGAGCTTCGCCTTGGTCTTGATTTTCCAGACAATGCACAAAATCACGGGAAAACAGACGCAGATTCCCAATGTGACGGCCATAGCGGCGATATTCGCGCCCGGCACCGTAGATAGATTCCCCATACCCGCTCCTCCTTATCAGCCGCGCTTTTGAATAAGATCAATAAGATCTTTGTACCACCATTATACCAAACTTCTCTTTATAAGAAAACAACTAAACGGAAAAACAGGAGCAGATTTCTCTGCTCCACAAGCAAGTCAAACTTTCGATTGCCTTCGCCGGATGCCCTGCGTCACGCCTGCTCCAAGATCTCCACCAGCTCCTCCATGCTCTTTTTGCCAAAATAGGTCTGCTCCCCGTCCACCACCATACAAGGCACCGCCATGATGCCGTACCGCTCTTTATATTCCGGGAATTTCGCCAGATCATACATCCACGCGGAAATTTTGCCGGAAATTGATGCAATCTGCTGCACGCCTGCCACCACGTCCGGACAGTTCGTGCAGGAGAGTGTGGTCATAATCTGCACGGTATGGGGATGCTTAAACGCCTCCACCCGGCGGCGGAGTCCCTCATCCATCTCCCTTCCCGGCCCTGCCGTTTGATAGAGCGCCAGCACGAAGGAATTAAATTCATGCCCACCCGGCACACTGTAAAACCGAATGCCCGTGCCAAGCTCCCCCAGACGGATCTCCAGATACGGGGCGTCCGTCTCCGCTTCCGCCCCCATCTCCTGCGTCTTCTTTTCTTTGGGCTTCCGCTCCGCTGCCACCGCCACATGCTCGGAGATCCCCTGCAGTTCCCCGGCGAACGCTTCCAGCTCTTTGGAGGCTCCGCTTCCGTCTGTCACAGCCGCCACCGTCACTTGCCGCTCAAACTTGTCGAAGATCCCTTTCAGGTTCTGCCGCATACTGTCGTCAATCAGCCCGCCTTCTGACGAACTGCCCGCGCTCCGGAAACCGCCCTCCTGCCGGAAGCCATTTGCTGCGGCAGCTTCCGTGGAGGCGGCGGTTCCCGGATCCGCATCTGCCTTCCCGGACGGCTGCCAATCTGCCTTGGGCATCCCCAGCTTCTCCCGCAGCTTGGATACATAATGCTCCAGCGAGGTGGCTGCCACCGCACCGTCCCCCACGGCGGTGACTACCTGCCGGAGTCCTTTCACGCATACGTCCCCGGCCGCATAGATTCCCGCCCTGTCCGTACTCTGCTCCCTGTCCGTGAGGATATATCCCTGTTCGTTCAGCGCAACCCGCCCCGCAAGCCAGTTGGTGGCAGGTTCATACCCCGCAAACACAAAAACGCCGAAATTTTCGCCGTCCTCCGCGGTATATTCCCATTCCTCCCCGGTCTCGTTGTTCCAAAGAACCGCACGGTTTAGAAACCGCTCCCCGAAAACGCCCTTCACCTCCGTATGAAAATGAATCCGGATTTGGGGATAACTTTTCAGCTTGTCCGCCACACCCGCCGCACAGGTAAAATCCGCTCCCCGCACAATCATGGTAATCTTGGAGGCATACTTCGTGAGAAAGACGGCCTCCTCCACGGCCGCAAATCCGCCGCCCACCACCAGCACTTCCCGGTCCGTGAAAAACTCGCCGTCGCAGGTGGCGCAATAGGCCACGCCCCGTCCCTGAAATTCCTTTTCTCCGGTAAATCCGATCTTTCTGGGACTTGCCCCCACAGCCAGCACAACGCCCAGCGTCCGGTATAGAGTCTCCCCGTCCGTGCGAACCTGCCAAAACTCCTCGTCCGGTTCGACGTCCTCCACATGCGCCAGCTTGAATGCGGCTCCGAAATGTTCCGCCTGTCTGCGCATTCCCTCCGTGAGGCTCGCACCGCTGGCGCGCTCCACCCCCGGATAATTCACAATCTCCTCGGTGATCGTGATCTGCCCGCCGAACTTCTCTTTCTCCAGCACCAGCACCCGGTATTTGGCACGCGCCAAGTAAATGGCGGAGGTAAGCCCGGCCGGCCCGCCTCCCACCACAATCACATCATATAAGTCTTCCATTTCGTTTCCTCTCCGCTCTTCCTGCATCAACCATCCGGATCCGCTTACAGCAGTCCCACCAGATCCAGACTGGGCTTTAAAGTCTCGCCGCCGGGCTGCCATTTTGCGGGACAGACTTCGTCTCCATGCTCCGCCACGAACTGCAGCGCCTGCACCTTGCGCAGAAGCTCCTCGGCGTTGCGTCCCACATTTCCGGCATTGACCTCATAAGCGACGATCCGTCCCTGCGGATTGACGATGAACGTCCCTCTCTCCGCCTGTCCCGCCGCCTCAATCAGCACCTCGAAGTCGATGCTCAAGGCATGGGTGGGATCCGCCAACATGGGATATTCCAGTTTCTGAATGCGCTCCGACGCGTCCTTCCACGCCTTATGCACAAAATGGGAATCCGTGGATACCGCATAGATCTCGCAGTTGATCTTCTTGAACTCTGCATACTTGTCCTGCAGGTCTTCCAGCTCCGTTGGGCAGACAAAAGTAAAGTCTGCGGGATAAAAGAAAAATACCGCCCATTTCCCGAGAACATCCTTCTTGCTGACTGTGACAAACGCATCCTTGTGGAACGCCTGCACGGTAAAATCACTGATTTCCTTTTCGATTAACGACATAAAAAATCCTCCTCTCTTTGCTTTGTAGTATAGGCGTTCGCGAAACACTACGTTTCGTAAAGAGTCATTGTGCAAATTGTATATTCCAACGCAGACGCGCTTTCGCTCCAACCTCACCGTAGTGGCACATAAGGCGCTAAAATACAGCGCCTAAGTGCCAACGGTTCGCTAGGGTCTGCTTATGAATATACAATCTGCACAATTTGGATTCCGAAAATGTTGTTTCGCAATCGCCTACTTTGTAGTATGCACAGAGAAAAGGATTTTATTTCAAATTTACATTTCGTCTTAAAGGATCCCCAATAGTCCGGCCAGCCAATAGCAGCCTCCCAGCACCCAGCTCGTAAAGATCCCGTATAGAATCACCGGCCCGGCGATCGTAAAGATCTTGCATCCCACACCGAATACCTGTCCTTCCACAGAAAACTCCACGGCGCAGGACGCCACGCTGTTGGCAAATCCGGTGATCGGCACCAGCGCCCCCGCGCCGCCCCATTTTGCAAGTTTGGAATAGATTCCCAGTCCGGTCAAAACCGCGCTGGCCAACACCAGAAGCAGACTGCACCAGCTTCCCGCCGTCTGTTTGTCCAGCCCCAGATTGCCCGCCGTATTCAGAATCAACTGTCCGACACAGCATATGACGCCACCCATGATAAATGCCTTCAGCATCTGCAGTCCCAGATTGTGGGTCGGCGTAATCTCCTTCACATAATCGTTATAAGCCTGTTTTTGTCTCTCGCTCACATCCGCCATACTCATCCTCCATGTCAGAGCCGTTTACTGCGACCAAGGCAATTTGAAACTCTGACTCAAATTCTCCGTCAGGCAGCCGCCTTATTGATAAAATTCTCCGTCAGGCAGCCGCCTTATTGATAATATTGCCCGAAGAAGCTTCAAATATGTAAACGTGATTCAGCCAAGACCCAAACAGATCAGACGTCCGAACCGTTAAGCGCCGAGCAGCGGCTCGTATTCCGCCAGCGCCAGCGGTTTGGAGAAATAATACCCCTGTATGTCATCGCATTTGAGATTCCGCATGAATACCAGCTGTCTCTCGGTCTCCACGCCCTCCGCGGTGATCTGCAGCCCAAGGCTCTGCCCCAGTTTGGTAATGTATTTTAACAGCTTTTCCCCTTTTTCGTCCCCGATATAATCGATCAGGCTCTTGTCCAGCTTCAAGGTGTCAAAATGCATGGTATTCAGCGACGCCAGCGAGGAATAACCGCTGCCAAAATCATCCAGCAGCATGACGAAGCCCGCCTGATGGAACCGCTCGATCAAATCGCCGATCCCCGCCTTATCCACCGTGGCGCTCTCCGTAATCTCCAGCTGTACATATTTGGAATCCAGCCCATACGAACGGAGAATCGATTCATAGCGTTCCACAATATTGCCGAAATAAAGACTCACTCTGGAGATATTCACCGACACGGGTACCACCCTGCGTCCCTCCTCCAGCCAGCGTTTCTGCTGTTCACAGACTTTGCGGAAAATATACTCGTCCAGAACCGCAATATTTCCGTTTTTCTCAAAGAGCGGTATGAACAGCCCCGGCGAAAGAATTTTTCCGTCCCGTCTGCGCCAGCGCACCAGCGCTTCCGCGCCGATCACTTTCTCCTCCTGCGCGCTGTACTTGGGCTGATACCAGACCTCGAAACGTTCCTGCTGCAGATCCTCCCGGAAATCGTCCTCCAGCTTCCGGTTTGCCACCAGCTGATTGTAATCGATCTCGTCATAGAACGCATACTGGCGGTCTCTCCGCCCCTTCACCAGATGCTTTGCCTGCACCGCATAGCTGTAATACTTGTCCGGCTCGTCCAGCGTGTCTGTATAGTAAATACCAAACACCGGGAAAACCGCAGGAATATTTAATCTGTCGGAAATCCCCTCAATGTCCGCAATCAACCGCTTGAGACGCTCCTCTAACGCCTCTCTGTCCTCTGCCTGCCAGAACAACACAAAGCGGTCTGCATTGGCGCGGGCCACCATCTCCGTGTCGGACACCTCCCTGCGCAGCGTCTTCCACAGCTCCAACAGCGTCTCGTCACCCTTTTGTACGCCGAAATTGTTATTGACCAGTTTAAATTCCGCCAGATCCATGGCGATCACATATCCCGCCAGATTCTCCCGCAGCTTGGCGTGTTCCCGGAAGCTGGCAAAGTTATATCCTCCCGTGAGCCGGTCCTTGTATGCCAGACTCACCAGCTCCTCCCTGCGCTTCCGCTCTATGTAGACATAAAAACTGACGCCGATCACCGCGATGACCACCAGAACCGCCGCCAGCGCCTGAACGTTCCGGATCACCGGTTTCATACGCTGATCCAGCACGGTATCTGGCACAATGGCAAGCATATACCATTGCGCGTCGTAAATATTTTCATTTAAGGGCATGTAATAATAGAGCGTCGCATCGCCGTCGCCGTGACTGCTCCCGCAATGCCCGAAAGCGCTTCCCGCTCCCTGCATGACGGCTTTCATCTCCTGCGCCGCGTCCTCTCCCTGCCCCTCCGCCGCCAGATGCTCGAAAAAATTCTCCTCGCCGCTTATCGGGGAATTCTGGGAATGAACCATCACATCCCCCGACATGGTAATGACACAGCTGAATCCCTGTCCGTCAAAAAAATCCACGTCCAGCATATCCTGAAAACGCTCGCTCCGGTATACCGCAAACAGCACGCCCTCCGGCTCCTGCGTCCCGCTTTGATAAAACGGCACACTGAGGATATTGATGAACTCTCCGGAGTCCACGCGGTCCTCCAAGGGCGCGGTAATCCAGATTTTCCCCTCCATGCCCCTCTGCAGGAAATTCCGGTCTCCCATTTTAACCTCATGGCCGTCCGTGGTATGCGCAATGCCGTTCCCGTGGGCGATTCCCATGCGCTTGAAATCGTAGGGCTGCACAAAAGCGCCCATATGCTCCAGAATTTCCTCTTCCCGCTCCGGGTGTTCGGAGAGTTCCTCTGCAAATCCCGATAAAAGCCTGCACTGTGTCTTGATTTCGTTATTGATGACCAACACGTTCTGCGCCGCCACATCCTGCAGGGTTCTCTCCATCTCGTTGACAAGATTCCTGCGGATTTCAACGGAACACACGGCGACGGCGACAAATACCGTAACCAAACCCACTGCAATGATCAACAGCGGATAAATTTTTCGCTTTCGTTTTTTCATACGTTCCATCCTTTTCGGGGGAATGCTTCCCTATTCCATTATACTCCTCCGGCCAAAATCCGCAAGAGAAATGAAGCCTCTTAAGAAGGGTTTTCTTCTTAAGACGGGGTTTCCTCTTAAGAAGGGTTTCCTCTTAAGAAGGGTTTTCTTCTTTTCCTTCCCTCCCCGCAGTCTCGATCAGGGCTTTGTCCACATCCTCCTCATAATTGCGCATAGCCACCTCCAAAGGCGTGGGATCCTTGGTCAGGCGTCTCCCGCCCACATGGTTGAAAAAGAGGATAATCCCGGCCGCCAGACCGATGGAATACGATACCTCCAGCACATTGAGGCCTGCCGGTTCTCTGGCCATCACGATGCGGTACACCTCCGTGAACACCTCGTTGATCCCCACGTCATTGTGGTAGGCCATGATGGTGAACGCCGTCCCAAAGAAACTCACCAGACAGACCAGCGCCGTTTTCAGCCACTGTCCCGCACCCTTATGCCGGTTTACGTCCACCCATTCCACCAGCACGTCCGTCTCGCCCACCACTTCCACGCTGATGCCCGGGCAGGACTCTTCCATCAGTTCCACCAGTTTCAGGCTGCTCAAGACATAGCGTTTCCGATCCTCTTTTCCAAAGTGGTACGCCCGGAGAGAGTTGCACTTTGCCTGTACGTTTTTGTCCGCGCAGTACACGTCCCCCAGATCCTTTATCAGCACATCCTCGCTCTGCACTTCCACATTGCGGTCGCATTTTAAATACACCGTCGCGTGATTTGCCATCTCCGCCGCCTCCTTTTACCGCACAACCAGATGCAGCTCTTTCCAGAAATAGAAGAGCGAACCGCACAGCTTCCCCGCCGCCATCCCCAGAACCGCAAATCCAAGGCCGTGGCGGAAAGAAATCCGTCTGGCAAAAATCGGTACGGAGTCCAGCATCTCCGCGATCGCCAGCGCCAGACACCCGATGAACATTCCCGAGAACAGCCCGAACACTCCCTGTGCCGCGGTTCCCAACGCAGACCACCATCCGGCCGCCGCGGGAAAGCTTCCGCGAAGCCATGTCCCCAACTGGCTGTACTCGGGAAAGAGGCTGACGAATCCGCCCGCGATCGATCCGAAGATCACCATCTCCTCGAACAGGACCACTTTGTCCGCAAGATGCATTTTCCCCGCAAAACGCGGCACCAGACCCACCGCTACCAACACGGTAAATACGCCTGCTGCCGCCAAAAGCCCAAAGCTTGTCCCCACGACTGCCAAAAATATGCTGCGCACCTTCTTCTCCCTTCTATCTGCCGCTCCAACATGTCACAGGGACATTATATGCAATTTTGTGATTTCTAAACGATTTTACAAACAATTTGATTACCTATTTTACAAACTGTTTTATAAACTGTTTTATAAACTGTTTTATAAACTATTTTGTAAATTATTTTATTACCTCAATCTGCCGCGCGGGCTTCCCGAAACTTTCCGAGGCCATATTCAACCGGCTCTCAAAGTCCGCCTTGGGCAGCGGTCTGTCAAAGAAGTAGCCCTGCGCCAGATAACAATTATGCTGTTTTAAATATTTGACCTGTTCCGCCGTCTCCACGCCTTCCACAATACACTCCAGCCCCATCTCCTGCGCCATGGCGATGACGTGGCTCAACATGATGCTGCCCGCCTTATCGCCCGCCGCCACCGGATCCAGAAAACTCTTGTCGATCTTAAGCACATTCCACGGCAGCTCCTTGATCAGGTTCAACGAGGAATACCCCACGCCGAAATCGTCCACGGAAGTGTTGATTCCCGCACTCTGCAGCTGGGTCACAATCTCCCTCAGCGCTTTAAAGTCCACATCCGTAGTCGTCTCCGTCAACTCCACCTCAATATATTCGTGGGGAACTTCATACCGATCCACCACACTGAGAATATGCTTGACCAGATCCTGATTGCCCAGATGCCTTCTGGAAAAATTCACGGACACCTTCACGACTTTCTTGCCCGCCGCCATCCACCGCCGCAAATCCCTGCATACATGCTCCAATATATAAAAATCCAGCAGCGTCACCGCCTTGCTCTGCTCAAATACCGGAATAAACTTGCCCGGCATCATCATCTGACCGTCATGAATCCAGCGGCAGAGCGCCTCTGCTCCGGCCAGCGAATAATCCTTCAATGCCACCTTGGGCTGATAATATACCTCAAACTCACCGTTCTGCAGCGCCTCCGTAAAGAGATCCTCAATGTTTTTGTTCTCCTTGATGGTCTCCGCAAGTTCGTCGCTGTAAATCATATACGGCTCATTGTTCACATTTTTGGCGAGATTAAACGCAATGCTCGCATTGTCCATAATATCGGAGGGCTGCTCGACAGTCTCCGGAATCAGGTAATACCCTGCCACGGCGCTGACGAAAACCCGGTCCTGCGTCTCCTGATCGTAGATGATTCCTCTGCCCTTCAAATGGTCGATCACGGTACTCAGATTCTCCTTGCGGAACAATACCACAAAATTGTCCCCGCCCACGCGGCAGATCAGCTCGTCCTCCGCAAGCCTCTCCTGCAGCTGGTCGATAAAAATCTCCATGATCTCCGTCGCCCCGTCCCGGCCGATCTGCTGGTTAATCATAGAAAACCGCTTCAGATTAAAATATCCCGCGCCATATCCGGCGATCCGCCCATCTTCTATCATCCTGCCGCAATATTGGGTAAAATACGGCAAATTATAAATATTCAGATAAGGATCCTTAAAGATCAGCCGCTCCGCCAGCTGCATGACGCGGCTTCTCCCGTTATAGACGGAGAGCGCCTTGACCAAAACCTTGATCTTCTCCCGCTCCGTCTCGTTCCAAGCCTCGGCTCCCACGGCAGGAAACACTTTATAGACCACGATCTCCCCGTTTAAATTGGCCTCCTGATAGATCTCAGCACGCTCGGTGTCGGGTTCTCCTTCCCGGAAGAACAGCGCCCGTTCCTTCTGCGTTCCTTCCTTCTGCGTCCCTTCCTTCAGCGTCCCCTCGCCGGAATCTCCCCCCAGAATCTCTTCCATTCCCGCAATCCGCAGGAATGCGCACAGGCGCTTCAACAACTTGGCGGCATCCGGATGAGACGGGTCGGAAATCCGCTCCATCTGCACCAGAAATTCATCCATTGCCTCCGAATATTCTTTGTAATCAAAACTCATACTTTATACCCGTCTGCGCGCTGCGCGCGCACCCAAATCTCTTTACCCCCTGTTCCGCACATCCAGCTGCGGAATGCAGATCGTAAAGGCAGTACCTTCCCCCGGCACACTTTCTGCCTGCAATGTTCCGGACATTTTCTCCAACAGCAGGGGAACCATGGCGATGCCCATTCCCTCCCCCGCACTGTAAGGAATGCTCTTGTCCGCAATCTTTCGAATCGTCTCCAGATCTGCCGGATCGATTCCCTTGCCGGTATCCGAAATTCGGATGACCAGATTGGTCGCATAAGACTTCTTGACGCAGGAGACATGAAGCGCAATGGTTCCGTCCTCCGTATAGCGGATGGCATTGCGGACAAACCGGGTCACAATCTGATTGATCCGCCCCGCATCCCCCAGCAGAAGCTTCGGCATATCCTCCTCATAAGTGACCACAATCTCATCGCCCTTTTTATGGGCTGCATCTCGGAAATTGCGCCGCACGCCGTTGATCAGCTCGGATATGTCATACTCGCTCTCATGCAGTTCGATCTCACCGCTTGCAATCTTGGAGTATTCCACCGTATCGTCGATGGTGGACAGAAACTCGTCCCCCTTGTCCATCAGTTTCTTCAAAATATAGGCCGCCGTGTCGTCCAGCTTGGCGGCTTTCAACCCCTTCGCCGTATTGATCCAATCCTGCACATGCTGTTTCATATTGGCATTCATGTCCACAATAAAACGATTGTGGGAACGCGCCACCCGCTCCAGCTTTCTGCTCTGCTGCAGAGCCTTATAATTGCCGTAAGCCATCTCCGAGAGTACCGCCGCAATCTCCGCCAAAAACTCGGCCGCCTGATGCACCCGCTCATACTCCATCACATGCACCTTGGCCGCCGCCTCTATGTACGCCTCCGCATCGACGCCCAGATCACCTGCCGTTTTGCGGATCTCCTCCTCCGCCAGCGGCGTAGTACACACCTGTCCGCCGATAAAGCTGCCGATCAGCGTCCCCTCCACCATGATGGGCGCCGCAAAATCCATCAGCCCTGCATGACAGGTATACACCACAGGCTCTCCCTGCTCCAAGGTGAGTACCGCTCCCTTCCTGTCGCATTCCGCGCATCTGGCCATTCCCTTCTGCGTGGTGCGCGTGAGGCGCATACAGAAATCCGTAAACCCGCTGCCCTCCGTGACAGGTTTCCCCTTGGCGTCCGTCGTAAGCGCGGCCATACCCGTAAATTTTGAAAAACCGTTTTGTATCTTCTGCAATACCTGCACATCAATCAAATCGGTAAGCACAATCTCCTGCATATTTGTACCCTCCGTTCAATGATACCATTATACACCCGATTCTTGGATTCGTCCATCTCAAAAAACGACAGCGCCGCATACAATTCCGCCGGACACTCAAACGCTGTGCAACAGACGCCTTTGCAGATGGCAAGGCATATATTGTTTCCTGAGCAATATAAAACCCACAAACAAAATTGTCTGTGGGTTTTCATACATTTTAATAACTCTTTATCTCTAAGAGAAATGTCCTTATCTCTTTGAGAACGCCCTTATCTCTTTGAGAACGCCCTTATCTCTTTGAGAACTGAGGCGCACGTCTTGCAGCCTTCAAGCCGTATTTCTTTCTCTCCTTCATACGAGGGTCTCTGGTCAGGAAGCCGGCGGACTTCAGCACGGGTCTGTACTCGCCGTCCACCTGAAGCAGCGCTCTTGCAATGCCATGTCTCACGGCGCCGGCCTGTCCGGTATATCCGCCGCCCTTTACGTTGACAATCACATCAAACTTCTCAACGGTATTGGTGGCAACCATCGGCTGGCGCACGATCACCTTCAAGGTCTCAGGGCCGAAATACTCGTCCATGTCTCTCTTGTTGATGGTCACTTTCCCCTTGCCGGGTACCAGATATACTCTGGCAATCGCTTTCTTTCTTCTACCTGTACCGTAGTATCTCTCTGTCTTAGCCATGATTTATTTTCCTCCTTCCCATCCTTTAGAATGTCAGCACTTCGGGCTTCTGAGCCGCATGGTTGTGTTCAGGCCCTGCGTATACATGCAGTTTGGTATACATCTGTCTTCCTAAAGGTCCTTTGGGAAGCATTCCCTTGACAGCCAGCTCAATCACCTGCTCGGGCTTCTTGGCCATCTTCTCCCGCAAGGTAGTCTCTTTCATGCCGCCCACATATTCGGAGTGGTGATAGTAAATCTTCTGATCCAGCTTCTTGCCGGTCACTTTCACCTTCTCGGCATTGACAACGATCACATAGTCGCCGGTGTCCATATGCGGCGTGAAGATCGGCTTGTTCTTGCCTCTCAAAATCTTGGCAACCTCGGAGGCCAGACGGCCCAGAGTCATGCCTTCAGCGTCTACTACATACCATTTTCTATCGATTGTAGCCGGACTAGCCATAAAAGTTTTCATGATATTTCCTCCATATTGCTTTTGCGTTTTGTCCTGTCTGCCCATGCTTGGCGGATGTCCGGCCGCCTCCCATGCGCTTTCAAGACAGTTCTTGATGCAATGTAAAAATGTATTAAAAATGCTTCGTCGGGGCTGTGACAAAGCATTTTGAAACACTGCCACAGTTGTATATTATAGGATACAGCGGCTTAGGTGTCAAGTAGTAATTTGCATTTTCGGTCACAAATACTCATATTTTACCAGCGTCAGTCCGTGAGCCGGAGCCGTCGGCCCTGCCGCCGCCCGGTCTCTCCGCTCCAGAATATCTTGCATGTCCTGCGGTTCCCGTCTGCCCTCTCCCACTTCCAGCAGGGTACCGGCGATGATCCGCACCATATGATAGAGGAAACCGTTCCCGCAGACGCGTATGACCAGATCCTCTTCCTGTTCCTCCACCGCCAGCTCATAAATCGTGCGCACCGTACTCTCCACCTGCGCGCCCGTCCGGCAGAAACTTTTGAAATCATGCTCCCCCACCAGATAAGCCGCCGCCTGTCTCATACGCTCCACATCCAGACGATCATAACAGAAAAGTGCGTACAGACGCTTCGTGGGCATCGGGAATGCGCCTCTGTAAATCCGGTATTCATAAGTCTTCCTGCTCTCACAGCGCCGGGGATGCCAGTCAAGCGCCGCCTCCTCGGAACGCCGGATGCGAATGTCCTCGGGAAGACGCTGATTGAGCGCATAGGCGATCTTCTCCGCAGGCATCCGGGTACTTGTGTCGAACACTGCCGGACTCCCAAGCGAATGAACGCCCGTGTCCGTCCTGCTCGCGCCGATCACCTCGATCTCTTCCCCAAAAAGCTCCGACAGGCAGCGGTTCAACTCGCTCTCCACCGTGACCGCATTGTTCTGCGCCTGCCAGCCGTGGTAACGGGTACCGTCATAGGCCACCGTAAGAAGCATGCGCCGCCTTGGATTCTGCGCCGCAGTCATTCCGTTATCTTCTGCGAAACCGCTCTTTTCCATATCTCCTTCTCCATATTCTCTTTCTCTATATCCTCTTTCTCTATATCCTCTTAGGCGTTTGCAAAACGCTCTAATTTGCAAAGAGTCATTGTGCAAATTGCACATTCAACGCAGACCCGCTTTCGCTCCCACCTCACCGCAGCGGCATATAAGATGCTAAAATACAGCATCTAAGTGCCGGCGGTTCGCTAGGGTCTGCTTATGAATATGCAATCTGCCCAATTCGAATTCCGAAAAATGCAATTTCGCAATTACCTATATATCCTCTTTCTCTATAGCTCCCTATATAATTCTTCCCACCGTGATGCTCACCGCCAGATACGCAAACATGCTCAAGTAGGCCAGATAGTCCTTTCGCCGGTAGACCAGAGGCTTCATCTTCGTGCGTCCCTCTCCGCCCCTGTAACATCTGGCTTCCATGGCCATCGCCAGATCATTGGCTCGCCGGAACGCGGAGATAAACAGCGGCACCAAAAGCGGCACCATGGCCTTGGCCCGTTTGAATAGATTGCCGTTCTCAAAATCCGCCCCCCGCGCCATCTGCGCTTTCATAATCTTGTCCGTCTCTTCCAGCAGAATCGGAATATAACGCAGCGCAATGGACATCATCATAGCCACCTCATGCACCGGCACTTTGAACAGTTTCAAAGGCCGCAGCATCCGCTCCATTCCGTCCGTGAGCTGATTGGGCGTGGTCGTCAGCGTCATCACCGAAGAACCGATGACAAGCAGGGTGAGTCTGGCCGCCATGGTGGCCGCCAGAAGAATCCCCTCCTTGGTGATCGTCAGCTTCCACAATCGGAAAATGACGTTTCCCGGCGTGAGAAACAGATTGAATCCCACCGTGAGAAACAGCAGAAACAAAATACTCTTCATCCCTTTTACCATAAACCGAAACGGCACTTTCGAGCATCGAACCACCAGCGCCAACGCCAGCGCCGCCAGCAGATACCCTGCAAAATTGCGGAAACAGAACAGCGAAATAATATAGAGAACCGTCCCGCCCAGCTTCACCCGGGGATCCAGCCCATGAACAACCGATTCAGTTGGATAATATTGTCCTAACGTAATATCCCGTAACATATGGCTCCTTACTTTCCGAGAACCCTCATAATTTCATCCGCCGCTTCCCCGATGGTGGTGGCGGATGCGTCCACATCCAACCCGCTCTCCCGCAGCGCATGGAGAATGTATGTGACCTGCGGAGCCGCCAGTCCCACGGCCTCCAGTTCTTTATACCGGGCGAACACATTCCGCGGCGTATCGTCATACAGAATGCTCCCGTCGTTCATGACCAGAATACGGTCCACATACTCCGCCACATCCTCCATGCTGTGCGACACCAGCAGGATGGTCATCCCCGTCTCCTGCTGCAGTTTTTTCACCTGCCGCAGAATCTCATCCCTTCCCCGCGGGTCCAGTCCCGCGGTCGGTTCATCCAGAATCAGCACATCCGGTTTCATGGCCAGCACCCCCGCGATGGCCGCCCGGCGCTTCTGTCCGCCGGAAAGCTCAAACGGCGACTGGTAAAACAATTCGTCCGGCAGTCCCACTTTGCGCAGCGCGTCGTATGCCCGAAGTTCCGTCTCTTTTCTGGAAAGTCCCAGATTCTTAGGCCCGAAACACACATCGGTAAAGACGTCAATCTCGAATAGCTGATGCTCCGGATATTGGAATACCAGCCCCACCTTGCTGCGCAGTTTTTTCATATCGTAGCCGTCGTCATAGATGTCTTCGCCGTTGTAATAAATATGACCCTCCGTGGCGCGCACCAGACCGTTCAGATGCTGCATCAGCGTGGATTTGCCGGAACCCGTATGTCCGATCACCCCCACAAACTGCCCGTCCGGAATCTCCAGACAGATATCTTTCAGCGCATGGACGGCCATGGGCGTATCCGCCCCATAGATATAGTTTACATGATCTACAATGATAGACAAAACACATTTCCTTTCCGGATGCATGGCCGGATGGCTCCGTCACCGTATCCTGTGCAATGCTTCCACCAGTTCCCGGGCGTCGAGGATTCCCCGGGGCAGATCCAGCCCCCGGCTGCGAAGCTCATGCGCCAGAAGCGTGGCCTGTGGCACGTCCAGCCGCAGCTCTTTCAGACGCTCCACCTGCGAAAAAATCTCCCGGGGCGTACCTTCCATGGCAATTTTTCCCTCGTTCATGACAAACATCCTGTCCGCATGGATCGTCTCTTCCATATAGTGAGTGATCAGAACCACCGTGATCTTCTCCACATCGTTCAAAGCGCGGACGGCGCGAATGACCTCCCTGCGCCCGTTGGGATCCAGCATGGCCGTAGGTTCGTCCAAGATGATACATTTGGGATGCATGGCCAGCACTCCCGCGATGGACACCCGCTGTTTCTGGCCGCCGGAGAGCTTGTTGGGCGAATGCTTGCGATATGCGTACATTCCCACCGCCCGCAGGCTCTCCTCCACCCGCTCCCAGATTTCCTTGGTGGGGACGCCCATGTTTTCCGGCCCGAATCCCACGTCCTCCTCCACCACCTGACCGATGATCTGGTTGTCGGGATTCTGGAACACCATCCCCGCGGTCCGGCGGATCTCCCAAATCTGCTTCTCATCCGAAGTGTCCCGCCCATCTACCCAGACCGTCCCTTCAGTGGGATTTAAGATCGCGTTGATATGCTTCGCCAGCGTGGACTTCCCGGAACCGTTATGTCCCAGAATTGCGATAAACTCCCCCGGACGAACGTCGATGGACACATTGTCCACAGCCGTGGTGATACCCTCCACATTGCCCTCCTCGTCACGGCGGATATATTCATATGTGAGATTCCGGGTCTTGATGATCTCCGCTCTCTCCGAGCGGTTCCCTTCCCCGCTTTGCCTGCCGCTTTTCATGTCCGTCCCTCTTCCCGGCCCTTCCGCTTTTCATTTGTCTCCTATTGTACTAAATTCTCCGCCGATTTACAACCGTCAACCGGCAGAATCCTGCCGCACACAACCGTCAGAATTCCCCTGCGCCCAGCGCTGTCCACATTGTTACAAGCAGATTCCTCATCATGATTATCCCCTTCATCATGATTATCTCCTCCATCATGATTATCTCCTCCATCATGATATCCCCTTATGGGGCATCATATCACATCCGCCGTTTTCCCACAATACGGATTCTTTTCCGAAAATCCATTGAATCCGCCGGGTCTGTGTGCTAAGATGAGAGTAAATTCCGGCAAAGAACCAGACAACCACAGCGGCTCCGTCCGCTCCCAAAGAGGAAATTTCATGAATTCGACAGCCAATCCGATCGACCGAAACAAATTAATCAAAATGATAGCCGTTCTGTTCCTGCTGCTCATGGCGGTGGGCGCGATAACGCATCTTCACAGGAAAAATTCCATGACGCTGGACGAATACGCCAGACTGCATTCAGAGCAGACCGAAGACAATCAGGCGGATACGGCTCCTGCTCCCTCCGGCGCGGCGGACAGCCAAGGCAAAAACGGCGCAGACGGCAGCCCGGCCTCCGGCGGGACGGATCCTGCCACGTCTGGCATGGTCTCCGGCAATGACGCGCCGGACGCCCCCATACATGACGATGCGCCTGTCTCTTCTCTCACGGGCGCGCTTCTAAACGGCGGTGCAGACGGACGCGCCATGCTTGCGGAGCGCGTGACGTATGTCAATGCAGACGGCGGCACGGAGGAAGATTTTTATCAGGAGCCGCTCTCAGAAGCGCTTCTCCGTTACATGACCGGCGTGTCCTATCCGGCCGTACCGGAGGACGCTTCGGACACTCCTGCCATCAGCCCGGAGGAACTTCGTTATCTCCACATCCTCCACTACAATTTCGAGGGCGTCCCCGCGGAGGGTGAGTTGGTCTGCAATGTCTCCATCGCAGCGGATCTTCTGGATATTTTTTATGAGCTGTACCGCAGCGAATACCGGCTGGAGCAGGTGCGTCTGATCGACGAATACGACGGGGACGACACCGCTTCCATGGAGGCCAACAATACCTCCTGCTTTAATTACCGGGAGGTGGAGGGAACCGACCGTCTCTCCAAACATGCGCTGGGTCTTGCACTGGACATCAATCCGTTCTACAATCCCTATGTCACCTACGAAAAAGACGGAAGCATCCGCATCTCCCCCGCAGAGGCTTCGGCCTACGCGGACAGAAAGCTGCAATTCCCCTATAAAATCGACGAGGAAGATCTGTGCTATAAACTCTTTACCGGCCACGGCTTCACATGGGGCGGCAACTGGAATTCTTCCAAAGATTACCAGCACTTCCAGAAAGCGCAATAGCCCGCCTGCGGTTCGTTTACTTCAAAAAGACTTCGGATACGCTTTGACATATCCGAAGTCTTTGATTTAACATAAGGATGTCTGGCGGAGCCTGACATCCGTTGTTTTCCGGTATCATCCGGCCTGCCGCCCGACTACTGCCCGGCTGTTGCTATCTGCTGCGCATCGCCTGCTGCTTATACCAGCTCCAGCACAACCTCCATGGCTGCGTCACCCTTGCGCTGTCCGATCTTGACGATTCTGGTGTAGCCGCCCTGACGGCCTTCATATTTGGGTCCGTACTCGTCGAAGAGTTTGGCTACCAGATCCACCTGCTTGGTACCGCGCTTTTTGCCTGCGGCTGCCGCAGGTACATCCGTAACGGGATTGAGTACTTTCAGCATCTGATGTCTTGCATGAAGTCTGGAAGGCAGGTCTTTCTTAATCTCCTTCTCCACCTCGTCATAAACGGTAACGGTAACGCCGTTCTCGATTCTCAGAATCTTGCCGTCTTTGTCGCGGTGGGTCTCGGAGAGAACCTCCTTGGTATCCTTATGGACGATCTGCTTTACGCGGTTGCCGTCCTTGTCCTTGCGGGCAACCTTTGCGGTCACCGTAACGGTCTCATAGTTGTCCTTCTCCTTCACCGCCAGTGCGATCAGACCCTCGGCAAGCTTTCTCACTTCCTTGGCCTTGGCCTCGGTGGTAACAATCCTGCCGTGCTGAATCAAGGCAGTCACCTGATTTCTGAGCAATGCCTTTCTCTGGGAAGAAGTTCTGCCTAATTTCCTATACTTTGCCATGTCTAAATCCTTTCTCCATTCATGGTACATCCGGCCACGCTCTTTGGACTTACTTACCGAATGCATCGGCATGATCCCATGCCGTAGTATTTTCTGTGCCGCTCATGCGGCCGTTAATTTGTTCCATTTAGAAGCGACTCCCATGCGTACCCTTTGGTTTTACCGCACAGGCATTTTGCGCTTTCTTCCGCCGCTCAAACGGCTCGTGCGCTAGTTATCCTCGCTGGGATTGAGCTGCAAGCCCAGTTCTTTCAGCTTGGCCAGCACTTCCTCGAGGGACTTGCGGCCCAGATTGCGAACCTTCATCATATCCTCAGGGGTCTTGTTGGTCAGCTCCTCCACGGTGTTGATGCCCGCGCGCTTGAGGCAGTTGAACGAACGAACGGACAGCTCCAGTTCGTCAATGCTCATCTCAAGCACTTTCTCTTTCTCGTCGTCTTCCTTCTCCACCATGACCTCTGCGGTTCTGGCATTCTCGGAAAGATCGATAAACAGGCTCAAATGCTCGCTAAGCACTTTTGCGGCCAGACTGACCGCCTCGTCGGGAACCAGCGTGCCGTTGGTAAAGATATCCAGCGTCAGCTTGTCAAAGTCCGTAATCTGGCCTACACGGGTATTTTCCACCGTCACATTGACTCTCTCAACGGGTGTGTAGATCGAATCGACGGCAATCACGCCGATCGGCAGGTCGTCATGTTTATTCTTGTCGGCGCTCACGTAGCCGCGGCCTCTTGTAATCGTCAGCTCCATATAGAGCTTGGTCTCCTTGCCGCTCAGCGTGGCGATCACCAGATCAGGGTTGAGAATCTCAATATCCTGATCGCACTGAATATCGGACGCATGTACCACCCCGTCCCCCTCGAACTCAATGTATGCGGTCTTTGCCTCGTTGGTCTCGCTGGTATTTTTGATTGCAAGGCTCTTGATGTTCATGATGATCTCAGTCACATCCTCCTTGACACCGGGTATGGAGCTGAACTCATGCAGCACGCCTTCAATCTTGACTTGACTGACGGCGGCGCCGGGCAAAGAGGACAGCATAATTCTTCTCAAGGAGTTGCCCAGCGTGATCCCATAGCCTCTCTCCAAAGGCTCCACCACGAATTTGCCGTACTTTTTGTCTTCTGAAATCTCAACAACCTCAATATTCGGTCTCTCAAAATCAAACACTGCAAATACCCTCCTTTTTTGTGTGGATAGCTCGCCGCCTCTTACTTGGAGTACAACTCGACAATCAGCATCTCGTCTACGGGGACATCAATCATCTCTCTGGTCGGGAGGTTTTTAATCGTTCCCTTGAAATTCTCAATATCCACATCCATCCACTCGGGTACCAGTCTGCCGCCGGTCACCTCGAGAATATCCTTGTATCTCTGAAGAGATTTGGATTTCTCCCGAATTTCCACCACATCTCCGGCCTTAACCAAATAAGAAGGAATACTTACCCGCTTGCCGTTCACCAGCACATGCTTATGTCCTACGATCTGTCTTGCCTCTCTTCTGGTTCTGGCAAATCCCATTCTGAACACCACGCTGTCCAGTCTGGACTCCAGCATGACCATCAGGTTCTCACCGGTCATGCCCTTCATTCTGTCGGCCTTCTCATAATAATTTCTAAAGGGTTTCTCCAGAACGCCGTAAATGAATTTTGCCTTCTGCTTCTCGCGGAGCTGGAGGCCATACTCGCTGACCTTCTTGCCCGCTCTTGCGGAAGTTCTGTTGGACTTCTTGTCATATCCAAGATAAAAAGGCTCAAGTCCGAGCGATCTGCATCTCTTTAATACGGGTACACGATTTACTGCCATTTTCTTCTTTTCCTTTCTTGTCTGTTTACAACGCCTGCTTCACAGACGCCTTCTTCCAACATTTCACACTAGGCTCCACGCCAGAGCAGTTTACTGCGATGACGCGCCGCCACTCTGCTATGACCCAAATCCGGATGAAGAATGCCTGCTTTTCAAGGCATTCTTCGGTGTGAAGCTTCACACTATACTCTGCGGCGCTTGGGAGGGCGGCATCCGTTATGGGGAACGGGCGTCACGTCGCGGATACTTACTACGTCAAGGCCACATGCGGAGAGCGCTCTGATTGCCGCCTCACGGCCCGATCCGGGACCCTTTACAAATACGTCCACCGTCTTCAGGCCATATACCAATGCTGCCTTTGCTGCAGTCTCAGCCGCCATCTGTGCAGCATAAGGAGTAGATTTCCTTGAACCTCTAAAGCCCAGACCTCCGGCACTTGCCCAGCTGAGGGCATTTCCCTCCGTATCAGTCAACGTAACAATGGTATTGTTAAAAGAAGACTGAATATGTGCCTGTCCGCGTTCAACGTTTTTCTTGACACGTTTCTTTGTCACTTTCTTGCCTGTTGCAACTTTCTTTGCCATTTTAAACTAACCTACTTTCTTATCTTTGTTTACAGTTACGCTTTCTGCATTACTTCTTCTTGTTTGCCACCGTGCGCTTGGGACCCTTGCGGGTTCTGGCGTTGTTCTTGGTATTCTGGCCGCGGACGGGCAGACCCTTGCGGTGACGAATTCCGCGGTAGCATCCGATCTCCTGCAGTCTCTTGATGTTGAGGGCGATCTCTCTTCTCAAATCACCTTCCACCATCACATTCAGTTTGTCAATTGCCTCGGTGAGTTTCTTCACCTCGTCGTCGGTAATGTCCCTGACTCTGGTGTCGGGATTCACACCCGCCTCAGCCAAAAGCTTATTGGCGGTGGATCTTCCGATTCCATAGACATAAGTCAAGCCGATCTCAATTCGTTTTTCTCTAGGTAAGTCAACACCTGCGATACGAGCCATTTACGTTTCCTCCATTTCCTTGCGCGTGTCTCCTGAAGAGACCGCCCTGCGCGTCCTTCTCCCGGACTGCGCTGCGCAGCCGTCTTCCGGCCGCGTGTGCGCACGATTGGTCTGTTTGTGTTGTGCGCTGATTCAGTTACTAATTGATTGGGGTTTCCACCCAACCGGACACACATCCGATCTTTCCACGGGAATGGAATCTCATTCCACATCGTTTCACTTTCCTGCCGTAATTCTTTTCACCGTGGTATCAACAAGTAATCTCCCGTAAGCTCTATCCCGCATTGTATATGAAAACCGGACATGTCTGTTCGGTTCAGCCGCTCATAACAACAGGACAAGAACTCACTGACTTAACGCAGACTCCGAAAAGCCTGTCCTTAAGCGGTGATTATCCCTGTCTCTGTTTGTGCTTCGGATTCTCACAGATTACTCTGATGCGTCCTTTTCTCTTGATGATTTTGCATTTCTCGCAAATCGGTTTTACTGATGATCTAACCTTCA
>JAMPGV010000043.1 GCA_023663735.1 Muribaculum sp.
AGATAATCATCTCCGTCACATCCTGCATCTTATCTTTATCGTTCCAAAGCGTATCGAACAGCTGCATATACTGGGTGGAAAATGGCGCTTCTATGCTGTTTACCATGTTGTAGCTGTTATTCCCCCGTTCACATCCGATGTCAACGGTCGTGAAACCATTGATTGGCATATACGCTGTCTGTTCTGACGGAGAATCCACTGTCATGAATCCGCTCATATTTTCGCCGGTAACATTAGACTTGAAAGTTACTTTCTTCCGGATCCACTCAGCGCATTCTCTGGCAATTGCTTTCTGCGTCATTTCATTGCGAAGTTTAATTTCAAACTCTGTACCGTACAGACTATTCTCACGACTGAGACGAGGAATGTAAAATTCTCTTTTCTCTTTCTCAGCTTTTTCTTTTATAAAAGTTGGCGACGTAAAAATAAATCGAAACTCATCCACCTTCTCTAGCTGACTTTTCAGTTCTTTATACGCATACATAGAAAAGCAGGCTGCAGCCACAGAAACTTTGCTTTGCGGTTGTATCTTTTCTCTCAGGTCATCCCGTACCACTTTGGTGATGTTATCAAATATCTCCATTGGCGCTGACCCTTCCTTGTCATAAGTTTACCCCGATTTTTCTCGCATTAAGTAAATACAATAGGCGTTTGCGAAACTTCAGCTTAAGTAATCCGAATTGTGCAGATTGTATATTCATAAGCAGACCTTAGCGAACCGTTGGCACTTAGGCGCTGTATTTTAGCGCCTTGAAGTGAGATTTAGCACTTCTTGGCGAAGCACCCTATGGTGCAAGCCTTAGAAGCGCTTCTCACCTTGCCGCTTACGGTGAGGTGAGAGCGAAAGCGTGTCTGCGTTGAATGTGCAATTTGCACAATGACACTTTTCGAAGTAAGAGTTTTGCAATCGCCATAGTAAATACAATTCAGCGTTTATCAAACATATCATATGAAATGCGCTATTTTAATCAGGATGCTCGACATTCCGTTTAGCCAACAAGCACACCGCCTCCACCCCGCTAGTCCACGGGAACTGATCCACCGCCACGGCCCGCTCCACCGCATAGCCGTTTCCCAGAAAGATTTCCAGATCCCGCACCAGACTGGTGGGTTTGCAGGAGATATAGACAATATGTTCCACGCCGTAGGAGATGATCTTCGGCAGCGCCTTCGGATGGATACCATCCCGGGGCGGATCCAGAATGATTAGATCCGGCCGCTCCTCCACCTCGTCCAGCACTCTCAGCACATCTCCGGCGATGAATGTACAATTCGCCAGCCCGTTCTCATCCGCGCTCTTTCTTGCGGCCTCCACCGCCTCCTCCACGATCTCCACCCCGATGACCTGCTCTGCAACCGGCGCCATCAGCTGGGCAATGGTACCTGTTCCGCTGTAGAGATCGAACACCGTCCGTCTCTCCCCAAGCGCCCCCACATAGCCGCGCACCGTCTCATAAAGTACCTCCGCGCTGTAACTGTTGGTCTGGAAAAAGGAAAATACAGACACCTTAAAACGGAGTCCCAAAAGTTCTTCATAAAAATAGTCCCGTCCGTACAGAATCTCGGTGCGGTCGCTGCGCACCACATCGGCAACGGAATCATTCACAATGTGCAGGATGCCTGCAAACTTCCCCCGAAGCCGCCCCTCCCGTTCCAGCGCAAGCAGCGCTTCCCGAAAACCGGCTATCAGAGCTTCCTCGGTTCCGCCCGCCGCCTCCTGATCGGATAACTCCCTGCCGGACCGCATCTCTCTTCTCAAATCTTCGTCTGCCGAAGGCTTCGTCCCCCACGGCTCTTGGGAGGAAGTCACCAGCGCTGCCAGAATCTCTCCCGTCTTGGAAGCCTTCCTCACCAGCAGATGCCGCAGATACCCCTCATGGTTCAGCCTGTGGAAAAAGCTGACCTGTCTCTCCGCGAAGTATTCCCGCACGGTCTTTAAGATCAGCCGGTAATCCGCATCCACAATCCGGCAGTCCTCCACGGTCACCAGATCATAGAAACTCCCCCGCCTATGCATCCCCAAAGCCAGCGGCCCGCCTTTGTACTCGTCCCCGAAAGAAAATTCCATTTTGTTGCGGTATTCATAAACCGCCGGACTGCCCTTGATGCCCTCGTAAATCCATTCATCCTGTCTGCCTGTCAGCACTCCGTCCAGCAGCCTCTTCACCTGCGCTTCCTTTAATTTCAGCTGCTCTTCATAAGAGAGCGGCAGATATGTACATCCCCCGCACAACCCAAAATGGGAACACGGATGTTCGGTCTCCAAAGGTGATGTCTCCAGCACCTCCAAAAGCCGTCCTTCCGCCTTCCCTCTGCGCGCTTTATGAACCAAAAAACGGATTTTTTGACCGGGCAGGCAGAGTTTTACGACAGCGGTCTCCTCTCCCACACGCACGATTCCCTTGCCGGGAAAGTCCACACGCTCCACAACTCCCTCATATACCTGTCCTTTTTTCATGGATTCAGTTCACTCCCTCGTCCTCGAAGAAGTCTTCGTCATCCTCAAAGTCATCCTCAAAATCGTCGTCAAAGTCCTCAAGATAATCGGGATGGAAATAACGGTACACGGCATATGCCACAGCGGCGGCAGCGGCCATAGCGCCTATGACAGCCAGCACCCAGAGAACCGCATTGCATTTTTTCTGCTTCTCTTCCTCCGCTTTCTTTTTGCCGAGCAGCTCATTGAGCTTGAATTCGTTTGCCATCTCCAGAGCCTTTTCCAATTTATCCATACTGTTACCTTCCTTTCCTCCTAGGTGGTCTTTTTATAGCATATCACATTTACGGAAAAAATACTACAATCTTTTTAATTTTGCGAAAGAGGCGTACATGATTTTCTGTCCCGCCCCGTCAAACTCCACGGTCACTTTGTAATCCCGCGGTTCCTTCACAATCGTTTTCACGGTTCCCTCGCCGTACTTCACATGCCGCACCCGGTCTCCCGTCCCGTAGTCAAGTTCTTCCGGTGAGGACTGAGGCATTCCCTTCTGAATCCCGGCGATCCGGTTCAGATTTCCGATCCCCTTCGCGATAAACGGCTTGTCCGTTTTGGGGGTGGTTCTGGGGCGCACGATGGCGCGTCCTCTCTGGGCGTTCTGCTGTCCGGCGCTTCCGCCCGCGCCGATTCCGCCAAACCCGTCCAGCATATCTCCAAGTCCCAGTTTCCCATAAACTTCTGCCGCCCGCTTAGTTCCGGGTATGGGAGTGTCCATCAGATCCGCCGGAATCTCCCGCACAAAACGGCTGATGGGATTGAACTGCGTCTCCCCCCGCACCATGCGCGTCCGGGCATACGTGAGCGTCAGATCCTCCTTGGCTCTGGTGATGCCCACATAGGCAAGCCGCCGCTCCTCCTCCATATCTTCCGGGTCATCCGTCTTAATGGTCATATAGCTCGGGAACAGCCCGTCCTCCATCCCTGCGAGATACACAGAAGGGAATTCCAGTCCCTTCGCCGAGTGGAGCGTCATCAACAGCACCCGGTTGTCCCCCTCCGCCACCGTATCGATATCGGCCACCAGCGCGATCTCCTCCAAGAATTCCGACAGGCTGACCTCGTCGTGCGTCTCCTCATAATTCACCGCTTTGGTAATCAGCTCGTCCAGATTGGAGAGCCGATCCTCCGCAGACTCCTCGTCCTGACTGCGCAGGTACTCCGCATAATCCGTATGTTCAATGACCGCCTGAATCAGCCCCGCAATCCCGTAAGACTCCCTGCCGCTTCTGAGTACCTGAATCAGATTCACAAATCCCTTGATCTTGGCGGCCGCCCTGCCCAATCCCTGAATATCGTCCGCCATGCACATGGCTTCATAGAGTCCCAGATCCCGCATCTGAGCGTAGTCCGCCAGTTTCTCCACCGAGGCGGCTCCGATGCTTCTCTTGGGTACGTTGATAATACGTCTGAGCGCCACCTCATCCAGCCCGTTGTCGATTGTCTTCAAATAGGCCAGAATGTCCTTAATTTCCGCTCTGGCATAGAAATTCACGCCTCCCACCACGCTGTAGGGTATTCCCTCCACCACCATGCGCTCCTCCAGAAGACGCGCCTGCGCATTGGTGCGGTACAACACGGCGCAGTCCCGGTAATCCGCCCCTTCCCGTGTCTTATGCCGGATGTCGTCCGCAATATACTCCGCCTCCTCATAGGCGTTCTCAAACTGCCTCAGATGAATCCTGTTCCCCGCGCCGCGATCCGTCCAGAGCGCCTTATCCTTGCGCCCTACATTGTGTTTGATCACCGCGTTGGCCGCGTCCAGTATATTCTGCGTGGAGCGGTAATTCTGCTCCAGTTTGATGACCCGCGCCTCCGGATAATGCAGCTCGAAATCCAGAATATTGCGGATATTCGCCCCTCGGAACCGGTAGATTGACTGATCGTCGTCCCCCACCACGCACAGATTCCGGTATCTGTCCGCCAACAGACGAACCAGCTCGAACTGCGCCTGATTCGTGTCCTGATACTCGTCCACCATGATATAGCGGAACCGCTCCTGATAGGAGGCGAGTACCTCGGGACAGCTCCGAAACAATTCCACCGTCTTTCCGATAATGTCATCGAAATCCAGCGCATTGCTCTTTTTGAGCGTCTCCTGATATTCCCGGTAAGCCCTGGCAGTCACCTGCTTGTGGTAATCTCCCGCCGCCTGAATCTCGTACTGCCGCACATCTACCAGATCGTCCTTTGCAGAAGAAATGGCGTTCAGAAGGCTCCTCTCCCGATAGGTCTTGGTATCGATATTGAGCCGTTTGCAGACGCCTTTCATCACCGTCTTCTGATCGTCGGTATCGTAAATGGTAAAGGCGTTGTCATAGCCGATCCTGTCAATGTGCCTGCGCAGAATCCGCACACAGGCGGAGTGGAAGGTGCTGACCCAGATCTGATCCGCCCCGAATCCCACCAGCGCGTCCACCCGATCCCGCATCTCCTGCGCCGCCTTGTTGGTAAAGGTAATGGCCAGAATATTCCACGGGTTGACGCCCATCTCATCGATGAGATAGGCGATCCGGTGCGTCAGGGTTCTGGTCTTGCCGCTCCCTGCGCCCGCCAGCAAAAGAAGCGGTCCGTCCGTCTGACAGACTGCCTCTTTCTGCTCCGCATTCAACGTATCATATATGCTCATAGTTCCTCCCCGTATCTCACACTGTCTATTCCACGCCGCAGGCCATAGCGTTAAACTGCCGCAGAAAAACCCGGAAATCGGGAATCGACATCGGTTTTGCATAATAAAAGCCCTGCACCAGATCGCAGTCCGCCATCCGCATCCAGTTCAGCTGTTCCTCCGTCTCCACTCCCTCGGCCAACACGGTAAATCCCAGCTTCTTTAACATCTTGGTGAGGTACTGTATCACCGTCAGCCCCCGCTCGTCCTTGTTGGCATTGTTCAAAAACAGTCTGTCCAGCTTGATGGTATCGGCGGACACCTTGGCCAGCATATTCAGTGAGGAATAACCGCTCCCGAAGTCGTCCACGGACACTTCGACCCCTTCCTCACGAAGCAGGTTCATATTGCTTTCCACCGTGCTGAGATCCGCCATGAACACGGACTCCGTCACCTCCGCCTCCAGCAGGCTGCTGGGAATGTGATAATGCTCCAGCCGCTTTAAAATATTGGGTACAAAGTCCTCGTTCTCATTGTCCCTTCTGGAGAAATTAACCGAGACCGGCACCACTTCCTCGCCCTCGCCCACCGCTTCCCGCAGATAGGCCAGCACCTGCTCCAGCACCTCGAAATCGATGCGGGTAACATAGCCCGTCCGCTCCGCAATCGAGATGAATTCTTCCGGCATCACCCGGGTGCCGTCCGGGCGAATCCACCGCACCAGCGCCTCCGCCCCTTCGATCCTGCCCGTTTTCAAACTCACTTTCGGCTGAAGATAGGCGTGGAACTCGCCGTTTTTTAACCCTCTTAAGATATTGGAATTGATGGAGCGGATTTTCTCCTGCTCCTGCCGCAGGCTTTCGGTGTAAACCTTGACCATGGTTTCCACCTTCTGCTCTTTGCATTTTTTGCGAGCCACATTGGCATTGTCAACCATGCTCCCCACGCTGCGGTCCGCACTCTGCACCTCATAAACGCCGGAAGCCAAAACCAGATCCGTCAGCGGATAGGCCTTGTTGCACTCCTCCGTGAAAGAGACCGTAAAATCCCGGTAATCCCGATACAGCGCATCCACCGTCATCCCCCGGACAATTCCCACAAAGTTGTCGGAACTGACGCGGGCAAACAATCCGCACCCGCCATACCTGACTGTCAAGGCGTCCCCGAATTTTCTCAGGATACCGTCCCCCGCCTCATATCCGTAGGTTTCGTTAAAATACTGGAACCCGGAGAAATCCGTGTAAATACAGCACAGCTGGCCGTTTCCATAAGAGTTCAGATAATCCTGCGCGCTGATGATAAACCGATTGTATACAGGCAGTCCCGTCAGCCTGTCGTAATTGAGCCTTAAGTTCATCGCCCGCTGCCTGTTTTCCTCCAAACGCCGTTCCCGCAGCCTGTAGAAAATCTGATTGGCAATGCGCAGCAACATGCTTTTCATCTGCGCCCAATCTCTGTCCTGCCCTCTGTCCGCAAAGACAATACTGCCTCTGTAATCCCGCACGGAAGTGGACAAAATCAGCAGCACAGACTTGGCCTGCGCTTCTTCCTGTCCTCCCCTGCTGCCATATGTGATACAGCCCTCCGGATCCGTGAGATGGCACAAGTGATCCCACTCGTAAGATCCCCTCTCCTGCAGCTTCCCCGGAGAAGGCGCTTCCTCCCCGCTGCTCCACTGGCTGAGAATCCTTTTGCCCCCGCCGTCATGTTCCACACACACCAGATCGTCCAGATGATAAAATCTGCCGATCCTCTCGCCGATCATCCGAAGCGCCGCCTTCATGTCCTGTGTATTCTCCAGAAGTTCCACACAAAACAGTGCCAGCTCCTCTTCCTGCCGCCGTGTCTTTTGCTCCCCTTTGTCTTCGCTCATACCAATCCTCTGTTATACTTTCTTCACCGAACTGAAATTCCAGATGCGGATATTGAACTCCACCACCGGTGTGTCACAATAAATACAAGTCTTTGCTCCCAGTCCGGGCAACGGCGCGCCGCAGTTGGGACAGTTTAAACCCAGACCGGAATCACCGAGATTTTCCACCGTATCCCGATCCTGAATATAGACTACCTCCACATTGTACCTTGCCTGCTCCTTTAGTTCCCGGCGGCCCTCCACGATCCTGCCGCCCTGTTCCACATAATGGATTGATTCCACGGCCGACTGCAGCACCACGCTGCAGCGGCCCTTTCCCTTCCGGTATTGATTGATTTCCGTCCTATGTACGCGGATTCTTTCAAAATGCTCCCTGCATTCCCTGTTCTGCAGCATCTGAATGCGCTGGCGCAGGCTCTCGCGGAGTTCCTCCATCCCCTCCGTGAGCAGGGACGGATTCCCCGCGTCGATGCCCCGCAGATAAGAAATCAGCACATTCTCCGCGCGGCTCTTCATCTCGTCATAATGAAACTCCGGAAAGTCTTTCGTGATCTGCGGCAGATACAGCGCGGTAGCGGACGCCACCGACTTGGGCCGGCTGGCGTTCTCCATCTCCGCTTTCTGAATGCCGTCCACCGGATTGTCCGTCCCAAAGATGGCGCGCGAATAGGTACGCACCGTATCATGCACTTTTCTGTACGCCGCATAGATACCGATCCCCACCGCCAGAACCAACACCAGCAGAATGACCACGATGACCAGTATGCCGATTATATTTGCATTCACCGATTCCAACCGTTCCTTCCCGATTTCCACTTACTGTCTGTCGTTCTCGTCGAAGATATCGCCGCACTCCGGGCAGAATTTGGGCGGATTGGCGGGATCTTCCGGTTCCCATCCGCACTTGTCGCACTTGTAGAGCGGCGCGCCCTCCGGTTTCTTTGCACCGCACTCCTGACAGAACTTGCCTTGATTGACCGCGCCGCAGCTGCAGGTCCACCCTGCGTCCGCAGGTTTGGGCTGTCCGCACTCCGAACAGAATTTGCCGCGGTTGTCGGCCTTGCCGCAGCTGCAGGTCCATCCCGGAACGGGCGCCTGCATCCGGGGTGCGGCTCCCTGCCCGGCGGGCTGCCCGCCCATGTTCGCCTGCCCGGCGGCGTTCATCTGGTTCTGTGCATTCATCTGATTCATCTGATACAGGGCATTCGCATCCATACCGCCCACCATGTTTGCCATATTCATTCCGGCAAAAGCCATCATCGGCCCGGTGGACTCGTTGGAGGCCGCCGCCTTCATCGCCTCTGCCTGTGCCGCAGTCAGCGTCGCAGCCGCCATTCCGGGATTGGTCAGAACCGCCGTCCGCTGAAGCTCGTTGATCATCTTGCGGTCTTCTTCCGGAATCGAGGGCGGATTCATGGTCATGCTCACAACCTGAAATCCGCGCAGATCCGTCCATTTCTCAGACAATTCTTCATTCAGATACGCCACCAGATCGGTGATATGAGCCGGAATCTCGCTGGGTCTGACGCCCACCGCGCCGACCTTCGCCAGTGCGGGCTGGAGCGCCGTGAGCAGCTCCGCCTTCATAATGCTCGTCAGCTCGGAACGCTTGAAATCTTCCTTTTTGTTGCCCGCCACGTTTTTATAAAACAGCAGGGGATCCACCAGTTTATAGCTGTACTCTCCGTTACAGCGGAGTACCGTGTCAATGTCGAGTCCGATCTTGTTGTCCACCACCCGGAAGGGAATGGGCGTCGCCGTCCCGTAGAGATTGCCTTTAACCTCCTTAATGTTAAAGAAGTATACCCGCTGATCCTTCAAGGTGTCGCCCGCGCCCGTGAAACGCTTGGCCATGGTCTTAAAGGTGTTGACCACGCTGTTGCCCAGACTGCCCGCGAAAATACTCGGCTCCGTGGAGGTGTCAAAGACGAACTCCCCGGGATCGGCACAGAACTCCACAATGCCGCCCTGATCCACGATAATCATACACTGGCCTTCGTTGACCGCAATGATAGAGCCGTTGGAAATAATGTTGTCCAATCCTTTGTTATTGCTGTTTGCACGTTTCTGCCCTTTCACCATCAACACTTCGTCTGAAAGGGAGTCGCAGTAGAAATACTCGCGCCACTGATCCGCCATCATGCCGCTTATGGCATCCTTCGCTGCTTTAATCAATCCCATATCCGTCTATCCTCCGTTTGATTTTTTAAAAACCGATCCTTTTTTCGCTCTACCAAATATTCTACCAAATTTTACGGCTTCTCTCAACTGTTTTCACAATATTCTTTGTCATATTCTTTACAAATCCGCTTCCTTCGGCTAAACTGAAAAAAGAATCTGTTTCCGACATTACTATTTTAACATAAAGGATGAATTCTGCCATGGGAAAAAAAGCCACGAAAGCTGCCGATAATATGTATTACCTCGCACGTTGCGAAGCCGCAGAGGGTGCGGCCGCCAAACAGGGCGGCAGGCCTCTTCCCGAAGAGACCCGCGCCGCCCTGAGCAGCCGCGAGAAAGCCGCGGAACTTCTGGGCATTGACCGCACCCGGCTCGCCCGCATAGAGCTGGACACCGTCGCCCCCTATCCCGAGGAGGTCAAAGCCATGGCCAAAGTCTACAACACTCCGGAACTCTGCAATTCCTACTGTGCCAGAGAATGCCCCATCGGCAGGGACAGTGTTCCAGAGGTCAGCATCGACGATTTCGACCGTCTTGCGCTGAAAGTTCTGGGTTCTCTGAAAGATATCGACGCCCTGCGCGCCTCCCTCATCGCCATTTCCGAGGACGGCGTCATCGAGGAAAGCGAGGAACCCGCCTTTCAGAAAATTCTGGATTCGCTGGAGAAAATCAGCACCAATGCGAAAGCACTGCAGCTCTGGGCCATCAAAAACATCCGCCTGAAAAAGTGACCGCGCTACCGCTTGGAGGCCTTGACCGCAAATTCGGTATTCACCAGATCCGCATACGGCACTTTCTCCTCCAGCACCTCGAATTCGATCAGAATATTCTGCAGCAGATCAAAACTGTCTTCCGCAAAGATCAGATCGCTTTTCCAAGTGTCCTGCGCGTGGTAGCGATCCACAATCTTGGTGAGCGTCTCCAGATCGGTCTCCGCAAACTGCGGGGCGATTGCCTTGGCAATCTCTTCGGAGGTGTGTTCATTGACATAATCCATCCCTTTTTGGAGCGCGTCCGTGAATGCCTGAATCGTCTCCGGATTGCGCTCGATATAACTTTTCTTGGCAGAGAACGAAGTGTAAGGCACATACCCCGAATCCTCTCCCAGAGAAGCCACCACATAGCCGTCCCCCTTTTGTTCCAACAGGGTCGCGTGAGGCTCAAATTCGACCGTGAAATCCCCTTGCCCGCCTGAAAAAGCCGCCGCAGTGGAGCCGAAATCAATGCTCTGGTCGATCCGCAGATCCACCGCCGGATCCATGTTGTTTTTCAGAAGGATATACTCGAACACCATCTCCGGCATTCCGCCGGCTCTGCCTCCCAGCACATCCCGATCCTTGAGCATCTCCCAGTCAAACGCTTCAATCGGCTCTCTGGCAACCAGAAAATTCCCCGCGCGCTGGGTCAGTTGAGCAAAGTTCACCACATAATCCTCCGCCCCGCCCACATAGGTATACACGCTGCTCTCGCAGCCCATAAATCCGATATCCGCTTCGCCTGTAAGCACCGCCGTCATGGTCTTGTCTGCGCCGAATCCCGTCACCAGTTCCAGCTCAATGCCCTTCTCCGCAAAATAGCCCTCCTCGATAGCCACATACATGGGCGCATAGAAAATGGAGTGGGCCACCTCGTTTAAGACCACTTTTGTCTTGTCCCCGGTTCCTTTGTCTTTGGTTCCACAGCCGGTGAGCGCCGCCGCAAACAGGATCATGCAAAGGCCTGCCGCCAGCAGTTTCCTGCATTTTTTCATAACATACCTCCCTATAAATTTGTCTCTATGGATTTATGTTATGAACCTGCGAAAATAAGGTGCCTGTATCACTACAGACACCCTTTTATGAAAAATTTCAAAAAATTTAGAAAGATTTAGGTTGAAAGATTCGCTTTGATCTTCTCGATCATCTCCGCATACTCCGCATCACTCAGATACGTCTTGCCGGGATTCATCTGGAATGTGCCGCCCCACTCGTCCCCGCCCTCATACTTGGGACACAGATGCATGTGCAGATGGCATCCGGTATCGCCATATGCGCCGTAATTGAGTTTGTCGGGATGGAAGGCCGCATGGATCGCCTTCGCCGCGCGATTCACGTCGGCAAAGAACCGATTCCGCTCCTCATCGCTGATATCCACAATCTCGCTCACATGATCCTTGTAGGCCACAATACATCTGCCGGGCTTGGACTGTTCCTTAAACAAAATCAGAGTGGACACATCCAGCTCACAGATAAAGATTCCGAATTTCTCCAGCAGTTCGCCCCTCATACAGTATCCGCAGTTTTCGTCTTTCATCGTTACCTCTCATTCCGCCGCGCCAGCGGCATTTTAATCAATTGGAACTTTGGGACGCGCAGCGTCACAAATTCTGAGATTGAAAATTTTTAATTTTCAATCTTCTCTCCTATCCGTCCGCCCCGGCGGACCTTTTGTCATCGCGGACGGCTCCGCAGCCATCAGCCGGACGCCCGCCCCTTTATTGTATGCCTGTCCTGCAAATTTTGCAAGCTTTTTGCCCTTGCATACAACCCCTTGCTGCAGCCGCCTCACAACATCCTGTCATAACCCTTCAAATTTCAAGAAGAAAACGCCGGGTCTTCCACATTGACGATTTGGCTGATTTTGGCGGGATCCGCGTTTAAAACAAGTTCCTCGGGAAATCCCGTCTCCCGAAGCATATCCAGAGCGGTCTCAAAACGTCCCACCGTATAGCAGATATGGCTGTCCGTACCCAGAAGCACCGGCACGTCGTACTGCCTGCAGAGCCGAAGCATCATCCGGATGTTTTCCCGGGCGTTCTGTCTGGAACTCCGGGGATTCAGCGAAGACTGGTTCAGCTCCAGAGCCACCCGTTCGGCCTTCGCCGCCTTTACCAGCTCCTCATAGTCCATCGGATACCGAGAATCGTCGGGATGCCCCAGAATCTTCACATAGGGATTGCGCATAGCCATAATGGAAGCCCGCGTGTTCTCCTCCGCGCTGCCCGACTTTACACAGAACAAATGCATACTCGCGATCACGTAATCCATCTTTGCAAGCGTCTCTTCCTCCATGTCCAGACCGCCCGCATCGTCCATGATATTGGCTTCCACGCCGCACAGAAGCCGCAGTTCCCCGTACTGTCTGGGAATACTTTTGTAATTGTTGAAGAAAAACGGATGCGGCCCGCCGGGCGAAGCCGGCCCATGCTCGCTCAAGCCCAGAAAGAGAATACCTGCCGCTTCCGCCGCCTCGATATTTTCTTTTAATGTGCTGTAGCCGTGTCCGCAGGCCATGGTATGGGTATGCAGATCCATATACATTTTCATGTTTGATCGTCCTTCCTGCCCATCTCGTCCACCATCTTCTCGATAATCTGCTTCTTCATATAGACGTCGAAACTCAAAAGGCAGATAAACGCAAATTTGCGCAGAAACTCCCGGCTCTCCTCTGGTGCATCCGCAAAGGTTCCCTCCGCCGCCTTGAACTTCTCGGCCACATCTGCCTTCAGCAGCTCAATCTGGCTCTCTTCCATGCGGAAAGCCTCCGCATACACACTCTCTAAATTGAACTCTTTCCCGTTTTGGAAAAACTGCTCCGTGATCGGATGGAGCAGGGTTTGGATGTCGCTGATGGACATGATTCCCTTATAATAATAAATAAAGATCAGAAGCATCACATGTTCTTTGGAATACTTTTTCTTTACAGGCGGCGGCAGCAGATCGTTCTTGGCGTAGTTGTTAATCATGGTCTTTGTGAGGATCTTGTCCTCCTCCGGGTGACGCGCCTCGGTTCGCAGCCTGCTGTCCATAAACGTGGTCACCTGATCCATATACAGGTCAATATTCGGGATATCCGCCGGACGGATATACTCTATGCGGTCCATGCTCTCCAAAATACTGTTCAACAAATCTTCCGTATTGATATTCAATGAATCTCCTCCTTGCGCAGGATATGCATTCTCTCCCACAGATTTTTGTCCTCACAAAATACAGTATATAGTATTCAAAACTACATATCAACCATTTTTTTGATTTTGACAGCTTTTTTCTGCTTTTCCCGCTTCTTTTCTATTTACTTTGTCATCTGCCTGTGCTAGAATGTCCTATAGGGATTTAAAGCATTAAAATTTCACCGTGTAAAAGTAACGGGCAGCATCAACACGGGAAAATGAACGAAACAACAGACGAACCCAAAAAAAGAAGAGGTATCCATATGAATAAGAAAATTAAGACGGAAGCAGTAGACGCTCTGTTTGACGCCGTTCTGAGCCTCCAAAACCGCGAGGAGTGCTATTGCTTTTTTGAAGATTTATGTACGGTAAACGAACTTCTCTCCCTCTCCCAGCGCTTCGAGGTGGCCTCCATGCTGAGGGAACACAAAACCTATCTGGAGATTGCCGAAAAAACAGGGGCCTCCACTGCCACAATCAGCCGCGTCAACCGCTCCCTCAACTACGGAAACGACGGCTACGAGCTGGTGTTCGAGCGAACCGCCCCCACACCCAAAGAATCATCCGATTGAAACCTAATCAAGGCTGATCTAGTCATGGCGAAGCTTGACCAAGGCAAAGTCTGATCAAGACTTTGCCTCCGCGCCGCCTCCCACGCTGATGACCGAAGGCTCTCCGTTCTCCTGCAGCTCTCGATCCTCCGCCTCTTTCACTTCCCGCAGGGCTTCGGCAAGCGCCGCTTTTGCGGACTTCTTGCTCTCCTTGGCCGCTTTGGCGGCTTTGGCTTTCGCTTTTCTGTCCGATACAGACTGGTTCATATTGCATTTTCCCTGAAAAACCGCATTTTCGTCTATCACGATCACCGCCGTGGTGATGTCTCCCAGCACTTTGGCGGTCTGTGTGAGTTCCGTTTTCTTCGCCACTTCCAGATTCCCCAGAATATCGCCGCCGATCATTGCGGACTCCGCGGAAATATTTCCGTTGATCTCGCCTCCGGCTCCCACGATCAGGGTTCCTCCCACCGTCACATTGCCGTCCACGCAGCCGTCAATCCTCACAGAACCGGGCGCGGTGAAATCGCCCTCCACACTGACGCCCTCACCGATTATGGTACTGATTCTGATCTCTTTATCCTTTTTGTCCAACATCACGTTTCCTCCTTCCAGCCGTACCGTTTGCCGCACGGCGTCTCTTCCATCCGCCCCGCATTTGTCTGCAGATTGATGCGCTTTTTGAATTTATCCGCTGATAGACAGCTTTTGCACAGGATCGACATACTCGCCGTCCTGCATCATCTGATAACCGAATTTCTCATGCCCCTCCTCGATCTGGAACAGGGCGTTGCCGCCCACCACCGTATCGCCGAGTTTCACCCGCGGTTCCCCGCCGTTCCGGTAGATGGTCACATACCCGTTTCCATGATCTACCCGAATGCTGTGGCCATACTCCGCATCGTCGGCAAGGCCTGTCACCGTACCGTTTGCGGCCGCTACCACCGAGATGCCCACCGAAGCCGTAAAGATGCAGATCGGTCTGCCGTCGTCCTCCGCTTCCTCCATGGAGGCCGAACCGCTCAGAGGAAATTTCGTGGGCAGACTCTGCTGCTCCAGCTGGCTCTGCAGCTCGCTCTCACTCTTCGTCTTCTGGCTCACCGTCTCGCTCAAAATCTGAACGGTCTCGTTCAATCCCGCGATCTCTGTCGCCAGATTCAATTTATCTTCCTCCAACAGGGCATTGGCTTCTTCTAAGCGTCTTATCTGGGCCAGTTGTTCATCGTTTCTCGTGTCCACCGCCTGCCAGATTCTCTCTTCGTATGCGATGTATCCCAGCATAGCGCCAATGACAATACACAGCGCCACGACAATCGTCCACAGACTCCCGGAACCGATGCGAAACTGCTTCGCTCCCACGTCCGTTGCATCGGATGTAACAAGTACAACATGGCTTACCTTGCGCTTATGTCTGTTACGCATCATAAAAGTCACCTCCGGTAAACTTCATTATTGTACCACAGGCGGCTCTTTACATCAACATTTCCTTAACAATTTTGTAACATATTTCCAATAAAAATCTAAATTATCTGTAGAAAATGCGTGTATTGCAATCTCATTTTTATGTAAAATGCACAAAAAATCTTAGGATTTTTTATACTTTCAGCGCCATATCCCCCTGCCGGATCCACCCTCTCCGGCGCATCAGTTCGGAAATCAGCAGACTGAGGAGACCGGGCAGAATAAAATGCATCAGCGCAATCAGCCCCAAGGCGGCAGCGCTTCCCATGCCGTCCGCCCGCATAGAGCCGTAAGCCGCAAACTGCCCCACAAATCCCGCCGATCCCATGCCGGATCCCACCGGCGTGCTGGTCATATGAAAGACCGCGGAGGAGATCGGCCCCAGAACCGCGCTGGACAAGATTGCGGGCAGCCAGATCAAGGGCTTCTTGACGATATTAGGTACCTGCAGCATGGACGTTCCCACGCCCTGCGCCACCAGCCCGCCCATCTTATTTTCCCGGTAGCTTGCCACTGCAAATCCCACCATATTACAACAGCAGCCCACGGTGGCCGCCCCCGCCGCAAGCCCGCTCAAACTCATAGAGACGCCGATTGCCGCCGAACTGATCGGCAGCGTCAGGATCATCCCCATCAGCACGGACACCACGATGCCGCCAAGAACCGGGTGCTGTTCCACATTGACATTGACCAGCGCGCCCAGCCATCCCATAAACCGTGTGATCGGAGGTCCCGCCACAAATCCCGCAAAAGAACCGGAGAGAATGGACAGAAACGGCGTCACCAGAATATCCACCTGCGTCTTCCCTGCAGCCAAGCGACCGATTTTAACTGCCACGACCGCCGCGATAAACGCCCCCAGCGGCTCGCCGGGTTTCCCCAGCGCGAAAGCCTCCATGCCCGCCACCCCGGGGAACGCGCCGATCATCCCGGCCACGGCCGCCGACACCGTCACCAGCGGCCCTTCCTTCAGTTTGCAGGCCACGCCCACGCCGATGCCCGCCCCGGTGATCGTCTTCGCCACATTGCTGACCGCCGTCAGATACGCTCCCGCATTACCGCCGATCAGCGCGCCAATCTGTGCGATGATCGTACCGATGATCAGCGTGGAAAACAGTCCCAGCGCCATTCCGCTCAGACCGTCAATAAAAATTTCCTGCAGCCACTTCTTGCATTTCTCTTTCATGAATCCTCCGTCCCGCCCTGCGGCAGCTTTCTCCTCTTTTCGTATGATGGCATTGCGCCGTATCAATCCCGACTGCCAACAAATTCACGATCCGGTCTGACGTCATTCTGCCCGCTGTTATCCTGTCCGCCGCCATCCGCTCTGCAGAAAGCCAGCGCCTCCTCCCACCGCATTCCGCCCCCGAACAAATCCAGCGCGCTGCCGATGGTCACATGCAGGCGGTTTTGCCCCAATGCCCGCAGAAGCCGCAGATCCTCCAGATCATGAACGCCCCCCGCATAGGTGACAGGGCAGCCTTCCCACTCCCCTAACATGCGCGCAAGCCCACGCTCTATCCCCTGACTCTTCCCCTCCACGTCCACCGCATGAATCAGGAACTCGCTGCAATAGGCCGACAGCTTCTCAAGCAGTCCGGCGTTCACCCGCTCTTTTGTCACTTTCTGCCAGCGATCCGTCACCACCAGATAGTCCTCCCCCACTTTTCTGCAGCTCAGATCCAGCACCAGACGCTCCCTGCCAACAGCCTGCGTCATCTCCCGCAGCCTGTCGTAACGGATCGCTCCCTCCCGGAACACATAGGACGTCACGATCACATGGCTTGCTCCCGCTTCCAGATACGCCCCCGCGTTGTCCGGTGTGACGCCTCCGCCTGCCTGCAGACCGCCCGGATAGGCAGCGAGTGCGGCGAGCGCCTGTGTTCTGGAAGCCTCGTAATAAGGACTGTCCGCCCCGTTTAACACGATCACATGGCCGCCCCTAAGCCCTGCCTTTTGATAGAGACGGGCAAAAAATGCCGCGTCCTGTTCCGCCACAAAATTTTCCCGCGCTTCACCGCCTGCGTCGCACAGGCTGCCGCCTACGATCTGTTTTACTTTTCCGTTATGGATATCAATGCATGGACGAAATTCCATTTTTATACCGTTCCTTGATGTATTCTGATTTTTGTTGTAAAGCCTTTGATAAAATAATCATCACGAAATAGCTTTGCGCATCTTTCATTTACATTCCTTCGTATTCCCCGCCCTCTGCTCAGGCGTTTACCTGTTTGACAGCCAACAGGCAGTGGAAAAGACTTCCATAATATGGTTTTCGTCCATTTCCGGATATCGCTTTTGGCAATCGGCAACGTATTCCGCAATTTCCTTCAAAACAGCTTCCTCACTCGGCAGGAACGGCGTTTTGTATTTGCCCGCCAGCAAACTTCCGAATTCCATACAATAATCATAAAAGCCCTCCAAGTAATTCTCAAGCTCTTTTAAGTTGTCCTCATCCGTGTCCGGAAACTTCTCCTTCACATTGTCTCGGATTCTTTGCATTCCCGAACCGCTGAACAAATCACCCGAATCAAAGAGATCATTTATCTGCTGCAAAATCGTCTTGTCCATAGATCTCGTCTCTCCTTTTTTAATTCCAATCCATTTCCCTCTACCGCACAGAAAGGATTTCTATGTCACCGTCAACAAAGCCGACGCCGACGCCCGATTTCGCTTTTAAAAGATTGGCATACCGCCCGCTTTTCAGATATTCTCTTAAAACACAGGCGATATCTTCCAATACCTCCTCCCATCCGGTTTCTTTACGCCACCGGAACGGATTTTCTCTTGTGTTAAAATCCGTTACTTCATTACACAGCCAATCCTCATCGTCCCTATCAAATTCTGATGTCCCGACTAATTCCATTGACCAATTATGACCACCGTCATCATATAAATTGAACCCGAAAGCAACGACCTCGTCAGGAATATCGGTTTCCAGTACGGCATCTAACCATTTGGATACTTTCTGAAACATCACATAAACCTCCAAAACACTCTAAAATTTTATTCCGCTATAAAAGTCCCGGTTTGTCTGTTTGATAATACTGTTTGATAATACTGTTTGACGATACGATTTCATGATTCCCAAACTTCGATTCCTTGGTTTGATTATAACATACACTGACGAGTAAACAACCATTTTTTACATATATTGAGATATCGCATTCAGAGAAAAATATGTGACAGAAGCAATGAAGTTTGAATGGATTCCTTTGGCACATCTCTCATAGCGACTTCCACGAATACCGATATGCCCGATTCCTAGAATACTTGATGAAATGTGTTCATGAAATTATTTTATTTTCCCATCTTTCCACCGCAGGCGCAACGCATAAAAAAAATTTCCCCGTCCATACTAAACACAGCCCCACTTTTTTGCCGATCCGAAACGCTTCGGCGAAAAAGCGGCGCGGAAACATGCGTGGCCGTGAGAACTTTCACGGTGTGAGCGAGAATGGAGGATCATTATGAAAAAAAAATTTTTAGCTCTGGGACTGGTGCTCGCCTTCCTCTGTACGGCGGCGGCATGTTCCAATGACAAAAATGGCGGCAATTCCGGCAATATGGCCGGAAACGGCGCCAAGAACGAATCTTCCACCTCCAACAACGGTGGAGCTAACGGTGCCTCCAACAACAACGGCGGTACCAATCAGAATAACAGCGCCGGCAACACCGGAAACAATGGTGTGAACGAAGGCGGTGCGGCCGGCGATGACAACACTTCCCTGCTGGATAACGCGGGCAACGCCGTGGGCGACATCATCAACGGTGCGGCGGACGGCGTGTCCGACATGGTAAACGATCTGGTAGGCAATGACTCAAACGGCGGCAATGCCAACGGTTCCAATACCAATTCCAACGGCTCCGGAACAAACGGCAGCACCATGACCGGAAGCAGCGTGAACGGCGGCATGGGAGGTACTTCCGTAAGCTCCCGCTAAAGAGCCTGCCTTGTACCGAAATGCTCTGGACAGATCAGGGGAGTACCCGGCGGCGGGACTCCCCTTTTGGGTGTGCCTGTCAGTGTTCATACTCCTCCATGATGGCGCCCTCCCTATAGGCTTCCAGAAGTTCCTCCAGATACCGAATATTTTCCTTGATATCCACGCCGATATCCGTGTCCGCCACGCGCTTGCGGTGCCGGAAGGTCTCCACGTCCAAGGTGTCCGAGATAATATCGGACTCATTCCGCACGGCCGCTTCCGCGGATTCAAAAGGTCCGTGAGCCGCCAGACGCAGGCCGTGGGAATTGCACACCAGCGTATAGCCGGCGATTCCCGTTTTGTCCTGATACGCCTTAGAAAAGCCGCCGTCGATGACCAAGAGCCTGCCGCCACATTTGACGGGGGACTCCCCGTGCAGACGCTCCACCGGCACATGGCCGTTCACGATATGCGCGCCCTGCGGTTCCAGCCCGAACTCCTCCAGAATCCGGTTGACGACCTCCTCCTGTTCATACAATCTGTAATAACTGTTTTTGCGCTCTGTATGCGTCTCTTTGTCCGCGATAAAATACCGCTCGAAGGTGGTCATCTTCGCCTTGCCGTACACGGGAGACCCCGCCCCCGTCCAGATGTACCAGATGATATCCTGTCCTGCCGCCCGCTCCGCGCTCTCTTTCGCATAGTATCCTCTTCTGGCATAATGCTCCAGCACATCGTACAGCGCCTTCCCATGATATTCTTTTCCGAAAATCTCCACCTTCTGAAAACTGCCGTCCTCATTGAGCGGCACACAGCCGTGATATAGGAGATTTCCGTTGTAAACTTTGTACATTCCGCCCTTGGCATACAGAAACCGCACATGCCGCTGCAGCTTTTCACAGTGCATAAACGCCTGCTGCAGACGAACCATCAGTTTGGCCTCCTCCTCGGTGAGCGCATAGGGATTGGCCGGATCCACCGTGGGAAAATCCACATCCCGCATGGCATACTCCCGCTCTCCCAGCCGGACGGTCTTCTTCTCGTAGTCGATTTTATCCAGCAGCAGCCGATCCTCCATACGAAACTCGGGATGGCGCATGATAAACTGTCCCTCCAGCTTAAACTGCACAATGGCCATGGCCTTGTGCATTCTGGTGTCCAGCCTCAGATCCTTGGTGTTATAATCCGTGTTGTATTTGATGGCAAACGCATCGCAGTCCGTATGCTCATAGGCCTCCAGCACGAAAGTGGCCAGCGGTACCAGATTGATGCCGTATCCCTCCTCCAACACGGAGAGACTCCCGTAACGCGCCGACAGCCGGATCACATTGGCGATACAGAGCATACTGCCCGCTGCGGCTCCCATCCAGACAATGTCGTGATTGCCCCACTGCACATCCACGGAATGATAGGCGCAGAGCGTGTCCATGATGATATGGGGACCCGGTCCCCTGTCATAGATATCCCCCACAATGTGGAGATGGTCGATGACAAGGCGCTGGGTCAGATAACTGAGCGCCGTGATAAACTGCGGCGCCCTGCCGATCCGGATGATGGTGTGGATGATCTCGTTGTAATAGGCTTCCTTATCCTGAATCTCCTCCTTCTCCGTGATCAATTCTTCGATCACATAGGCGAAATCCTTGGGCAGCGCTTTTCTCACCTTGGAACGGGTGTATTTGGAGGAAACCCTCTTGATGATCCGCACAAGCCTGTGCAGCGAAATCCGGTACCAGTCCTCCAGATTCTCCTCCTCTTTCTCCGCAATCTCCAGCTTCTCCTCCGGATAATAAATCAAAGTTGCCAGACTCTTTTTGTCCCGGTTGCTGATGGAATTGCCGAACTCCTCGTCAATCTTGTGGCGCACGGAACCCGAGCCGTTCTTCAGCACATGATTGAACTGCTCATACTCCCCGTGCAGATCCGTGAGAAAATGCTCCGTTCCCTTGGGGAGATTCAAGATAGACTGGAGATTGATGATCTCTGTGGACGCAGCGGCAATATTTTTGTACTGTCGGGACAGGGTTTTTAAAAATTTCAAATCTTTCTGATCCATAGCCTCATCCTGTGATCACGTCGGACATATCGTACATCCCCGCGGGCTTCCCTGCCAGAAACTTGGCGGCCTGCACGGCGCCTTTGCCGAACACGGCTTTGGAATACGCCCTGTGGGAGAACGTGACCACCTCATCCGCCCCGGCGAAGATCACGTCGTGGTCTCCCACGATGGTGCCGCCCCGCACGGCGCTGATGCCGATCTCTTTCTCCGGCCGTTTCTCCCTGCGCCCGCTCCTGTCATATACATATTCATAACTGCCGTCCAGCTCCTCGTTGATGGAATCCGCCAGCGCAAGAGCGGTGCCGCTGGGCGAATCCACTTTCTGATTGTGGTGTTTCTCCACGATCTCGATATCAAAACCCGCGGGAGCCAGCACCCTTGCTGCCTCTTTTAACATCTTCAAAAGCAGATTGACGCCGAGAGACATGTTGGCGGACTTTAAGACCGCCACCCGGCTCGAAGCCTCCCGCACTTTCGCAAGCTGCGCCTCGCTCAGACCCGTGGTGCAGAGTACACAGGGAAGCTGCCTCTCCACGCAGTAATCCAGCATCTTGTCTACTGCTGCCGCCGCGGAAAAGTCGATCAGGCAGTCCGCCTTTACATCACATTCTTCGATCTTCGTAAACACCGGATAGGGATTGTGTCCGTCGTCCCGCGCGTCGATTCCCGCCGCCAATTCCATCTCGGGATCCTGTGCGATCAACGCGCTGATCGTCTGTCCCATCTTGCCGTTACATCCGTGCATGATTACTCTTGTCATATCCATTCTCCCCTCCGGTTAAAGAATTCCGTACTCTTTCATGGCCTTCTCCAGACGCGCCACATTTTTCTCCTCCATCTGAGACAGCGGCATCCGCAGCGTCCCCGCCTCCATGCCCATAAGATTCAGCGCCGCCTTCACGGGAATCGGATTGACCTCGCAGAACAGAGCGTCGCACAGATCAAGAGCCTGCAGCTGCATTTTACGGCTTCCCTCCACGTCCCCGTCCAAGAACTTCCTGCAGATCTCGTGGGTCTGTCTGGGAGCCACGTTAGAAAGCACGGAGATCACGCCCACGCCGCCTAACGCCATGATCGGCACGATCTGGTCGTCATTGCCGGAATAGATGTCCACACAGCCGTGGGAGAGCGCCGCCAGATGAGCGATCTGGCTGATATTGCCGCTCGCCTCTTTCACCCCCAGAATATTGTCCACATCCCGGCACAGCCGCACCACCGTCTCCGGCAGGATATTGCACCCCGTCCGGCTCGGCACATTGTAGAGAATCACGGGAATCTTTACGGACTGGGCAACCGTCTTAAAATGTGCGTACAGTCCGTTCTGAGTGGCCTTATTGTAATAAGGCGTCACCACCAAAAGACCGTCCGCCCCGTACTTTTCCGCCTCGGTGGACAGATAGACCGCCGTCTCCGTACAGTTCGATCCCGTACCCGCTACCACGGGGATCCGGCCGTCCACTTTCTCGATACAGTAGCGGATGGTCTCCAGATGCTCCTCATGGGTGAGCGTCGATGCTTCGCCGGTGGTTCCGCAGACAATAATTGCATCCGTCCCGTTCTCAATCTGGAACTCGATCAGCTCCCCAAATTTTTCATAGTTGACCGTCCCGTCCGACTTCATGGGCGTCACGATCGCAACGCCTGCTCCCGTAAAAATTGCCATTTCTCTTCCTCCTTCAAAGTGTGCCTTGCCTATAAAACAACGGATGCCAGACTCCGCCAAACATCCTTATGTTAAACAACGGATGCCAGGCTCCGCCAAACATCCTTATGTTAAATAATTGCCGACACACGAATGCGCCGGCAACTTTATCAATACCTCTTGATAGCGCACCATCCGAGACGGATGACAGTCATACGGCTCTTAACCGTATGCCCAAGAAGCGACGTACAGGCCGTCTCCTCTTTCGGCGCATTTCCCTTTCCCTCCTCGTCCTCTGTGCCTGCCACATCCGAAGAGATACTTTTGAAATACGCAACCTCTATCTTCTATTTGATTTATGATTTTGATTCTTTTATGATCTCATTTATCATAGCATTTTCGCTTGGTACTGTCAACGGATTTTCCGCTTTTCATGCGTTAAACTTCACGGTTTCGATTCTGGACACTTCATCCGCCAGCGCGCAGACCTCGTCGGTCAGGTTGATTCCGGTGAGGATCACGTCCGCCGCGCCGCGGCATTCCAGCAGATTCTTTAAATCCTCCGCCTGCACAATCCCTTTTTCCACCAGCCCCAGCACTTCGTCCAGAATCAACAGGTCACACTCCCCTGTCCCCAGCACTTTCTTGGCAAAGTTGACGCCGTTTTTGATATTGCTGATCTCCTCCTGTTTGCGCGCCTCCGGCAATTCCTCGTAGTTCTCGTCGGACTTCTCAAAACGGAACAGCTTAATCTCCGGTTCCAGCCTGCGCAGAAATTCGGAGTCCTCCAGCCCCCGCCCCTTCAGAAACTGAATCAGCACAACGCTCCCGCCCGCCACAGCCGTCTGCACCGCCCGGCCTATGGCTGCCGGAGATTTGCCCCGGCCGTCGCCGGAATAAATATAAACACATCCTTTTTTCATATTCTGCCTCCGCACCGATACCTATCTTGTACTTATGCACGGGTATCAGTATAGCATAGATTTCCGAAATTGGCAACTTCCGGAAATCTCAGGCTTCCTCGGGACATAGCGGCGAACCGGCAAGATAGCTCTCCTGCTCCTCCGCTCCCATCAGCTCCAGTTTGCTCACAGAGACTTCAAAGGCCACACGCTTTTCCACATGCTCCTCGTCCAGCTTCTTCATATATTCCCTGCTCTGGATGCGTCCCCAGATCGCGCAGCGCTCCCCCACCTTAAAATGATTGGCATAGCGCGCGTTGCGTCCCCAGCAGATGCAGGGTATGTAATCGGATTTGCCATAGGGGCGGTTTACGGCGAGCAGAAGATCCGCGATCTCCCTCCCCAGCGGCGTCTTTCGATAGATGGGTTCCTTGCAGATATACCCGTCCAGATAGATCTGGTTGGTTTTGGAACTCTCCTCCATCTGAGTCACAAACTCCACCTCTCTGGCAAACACGGACAACACCAGCCTGTTCTTTCTCTCCTCATGGCGGTTGTAGGAGCGGAACTGCCCGTTCACACAGATCAACATCCCGCTATAATCCTCGTTTACGTCCAGCAGCCTCTCCGATACCATCACCGGAATCACATCGAAGCTCTCGCTGAGCCTCTGTACTTTCACGTCAACCATGTAAAACCCTTCCCCAAAGATCTCATGGCTGTAGGAAAATCTGCTGATGACCTCTCCCATCACCGTCACTTGATTGTTTTCAATTACCTTATCTGTCATATTGGTTCTCCCTTCTTGCACCTTTTGTAACGTAATTTATGATGACACTATATTTATACTATATAGCGTCACAAAATAACACAAAATTCCATCGCATATATCGCCAAAATCCCCCTGTTTTCGGCATTTGCACATACAAGATCTTGTGGCTGCGCTTCGGCAAAGCCCCGAAAACCGCTTTTTTCTTGCATCCGCGAAAAAATAGTGCTATACTGTAACAGTTTGATTGCAGGCCGATTTTTCATCGGTGGAAATCGACAGAAGTTGTACAAAACCGCACGCAGACGGAGGGAATTATGAAACAGAAAAGAGAAGACGTCAGAAATATTGCGATTATCGCCCATGTAGACCACGGCAAAACCACGCTTGTGGACGAGCTGTTAAAACAGAGCGGCGTGTTCCGGGAAAATCAGGAAGTGGCCGAGCGCGTCATGGACTCCAACGATATCGAGCGTGAGCGAGGCATCACGATCCTCTCCAAAAATACTGCCGTCATGTATAAGAATACGAAGATTAACATTATCGACACCCCGGGCCACGCCGATTTCGGCGGCGAGGTGGAGCGTGTGCTGAAGATGGTAAACGGCGTCGTTCTGGTGGTGGACGCCTTTGAAGGAGCCATGCCGCAGACCAAGTTTGTACTCCGGAAAGCGCTGGAGTTAAAACTGCCCGTCATCGTGTGCATCAACAAAATTGACCGTCCGGAGGCCAGACCCGACGAGGTGGTGGACGAAGTGCTGGAGCTTTTTCTGGAGCTGGATGCGGACGACGCCCAGCTGGACTGCCCTTTCGTGTTCGCCTCCGCCAAATCCGGCGTCGCTTCCTTGGAGCCTACGGAGACCGGCACCAGCATGGAACCGCTGTTTGAGACCATATTGGACTACATTCCCGCGCCCGAGGGCGATCCTGACGCTTCCACGCAGGTTCTCATCAGCACCATCGACTACAATGAATATGTAGGGCGCATCGGTGTGGGCAAAGTGGACAACGGCGTGGTGCGCATCAATCAGGACGTGGTCATCTGCAACCATCACGAACCGGACAAACAGACCAAGGTGAAAATCAGCAAACTTTATGAATTCGACGGTTTGAACAAGGTCGAGGTCAAAGAAGCCTCCATCGGTTCCATCGTGGCGATTTCCGGCATTGCGGACATCCGGATCGGGGACACCCTCTGCTCTCCCGAGAACGTGGCGCCCATCCCTTTCCAGAAGATCAGCGAGCCTACCATCGCCATGCAGTTCATGGTAAACGACTCCCCGCTGGCGGGACAGGAGGGAAAATTCGTCACCAGCCGCCATCTGCGGGAGAGGCTTTTCCGGGAATTGAATACCGACGTGTCCCTGCGGGTGGAGGACACCGAGCAGACGGATTGTTTCAAAGTGTCGGGACGGGGCGAGCTGCATCTGTCCGTATTGATCGAAAATATGCGCCGCGAAGGATTTGAATTTGCGGTGAGCAAAGCAGAAGTCCTCTACAAGGAGGATGAGAACGGCCGCAAGCTGGAGCCGATGGAGCTTGCCTACATCGATGTACCCAATGAGTTTGCGGGCGCAGTCATCGAGAAACTGGGCCAGCGCAAGGGAGAACTGCGCAATATGGGCAGTATCTCCGGCGGCACCTACACCCGTCTGGAATTTTCCATCCCCGCCCGGGGACTCATCGGATACCGGGGAGAATTTCTCACGGACACCAAGGGCAACGGGATCTTAAACACGGTCTTCGACGGTTACGCCCCCTATAAGGGCGACATCCAGTACCGCAGACTCGGCTCCCTGATTGCTTTCGAGGCGGGCGAGGCCATCACCTACGGACTTTACAATGCGCAGGAACGCGGCCTCCTCTTCATCGGCCCGGGCGAGAAGGTCTATTCCGGCATGGTGGTGGGACAGACCGGCCGCAGCGAGGACATCGAAATCAATGTCTGCAAGAAGAAACAGCTCACCAACACCCGCTCCTCCTCGGCGGACGAGGCGCTCCGTCTGACGCCGCCCAAGATCCTGTCTCTAGAGCAGGCGCTGGACTTTATTGATACGGATGAATTGCTGGAAGTGACGCCGAAGAATCTGAGAATCCGAAAGAAAATACTGGATCCGCTGATGAGAAAGCGGGCCGGGATCAAAAAATAGACAAAAGCAAGAAAAGACGGGCGGTTCTCTTTCACGGAGACTCGCCCGTATGCTTTGTCCAATGCTCCTGCAAGCACGATACTTGGCTCGTTGCTTGCGGGAATCGGATTTTTAGATGCCCGAAAATGCAAGTAAAATCAAGGAGGAAAGCACGCTGTCTACAGCGTGTCTAAAAACCTGTTCGGAACTCCCAGCCGCAAAGAATAAAATTATTGCTTTTGTCTGTAATGTGTGATATGGTAACAGTATAGAAGGGAAAGCCACAGAGTCGGCTACCCTAAACACCAAATAGCTTAACCTCTTATGAGGTCAGCCGTCACTATTCGTGGTAGTGGCGGCTATTTTCTTTCGTCCGGAGGGTATGCCCTCCGAAAAATCAGAGGGTAGCCGCCTATGCTCTGTGGTATCCCATACAGGAAATATACCATATTCCAAAAAATACAGCAACAATATTTTATATTTATGCCTTAATCTTCACTAAAAACATCTTTTCTCATACTTATCGTACAATATGCCACTTATAAATGATTTTTGACGCAAAATGGCAAAAATCATTTATAAGTGGCATATTTGCGGAACTATAGATTAACATGAGTAAAGTACACAGTGTCTACTAATTCAGGTGTACCGTAGCCTATCTGTTCACCATTGTCTTAATCCTCACTATGTCCCCATACTTCATAATGTTCAAAAATTTCTATCCGAAGCAGCGCATTGAATGCTGCTACGACGGCATTTAAACAGTTTCTTGCCTTTTCGTCATAAAAAAATCGCTCGCCCTCTAACAAATGAATCCAAACATAATCCGTTCCCACAACAACATCTTCTGTAAATTCCGTATGTACTTCACCGCCTACATATTCATTGATAAATTCCTCGATACTTGCAAGGCTTTTCTCATCACTGCTTTCAAAAGTCTGTTCCAAAATACGGACAATCTCATAGTGTTCATCATCAGAAATTTTCTGCCCCTTTTTGCAGTAAAATTTTATGCTTGTCATATACTTGGGCAATTTTTCAGACTTTTCTAATTCCTCCTTGGTCTTTTGGGCTGTTTTCTGTGCGATTTTCACCATTTTTGACATAGCTGAACCGACTATGGGAATTTCCTCTGTCAGGCTTGCTAACTCTTCACTAACAGTTTCTTTCAAATTCTCCTTCACCACTTCGCTTTTCTTTCGTTCCTCCATAACTTCTTTCTCCTTCTTTACATTTTCTTTCGCATATTTTTCCCTGCCTTGGGTTTTGGGTTAATCAATCTTTGTACTGCCCACTTATGGTAATAAATATCGACTCCTTTTTATTTTATTACCAGACTTATCATATTCATATTCATACCACCATGCAACGCTCCCGTCTGAGTTGTACTCTACCTCTTTCATCTGGTTCCCTGAATTGTCATATTCATATTCCGTCCACACGTCAGTGTTGCTAGTTGAGTGGTGCTTTACCTGTTTCGTCAGGTTCCCTGAATTGTCATATTCATATTCATATTCCGTCCGATCGATAACGTCCCCGTACTGGTACTCTACCTGTTTCGTCCGGTTCCCTGAATTGTCATATTCATATTCATACCACAGCCAAGCTCCCTCCTCTGGGTCGTAGACTACCTGTTTCGTCCGGTTCCCTGAATTGTCATGTTCATATTCATACCAATCACGAACGCCCCCGTCTGAGTCGTAGTGTACCATTTTCGTCAGGTTCCCTGAATTGTCATATTCAGGTTCATTCCAGCTTCTAACCGCCCCGTCTGAGTAGTACTCTACCGTTTTCGTCAGCTTCCCTGAATTGTCACGTTCATATTCATAGTAGGAACGAACGTTCCCGTCTGAGGCGCACTCTACCTGTTTCGTCAGGTTCCCTGAATTGTCATATTCATATTCCGTCCAGTTCCACAACTCAAGCTCCTCAGGCCTGACCAATTTCTCCGACTCATCTCCATCCAAGAATCCAAAAAGCCCAGACGATGCGTTGTCTGAATCCTTTTTGGTCTCTCGGCTCTCCTCGGATTCTTTCGCCTGCTCTGTGCCCTCCGCCTTGCCGCTGGTCTCCTGCGTTGCGCCGCATCCTCCCAGAATGGTGGTCGCCACCACCAATGCCAGTAATACCGTTACCATTTTCTTTCTCATAATTTTTCTCCCTGTCTTTCCGTTTCATCTCACTTCCATGCAATGTCAGTCAGCCTTTGGAAGTTGGATATCCTCGTGTGAGTACATTTATGCTCATGCGATTATATCATACATTTTTACCCATTTCAATATATCTTTCCATAAAATATCATAGAAATATAATATACGGAGGTTTTCACCATGGATGATATTGAATTTGGCACTATCAGGATTCACCTGAAAGAAGTCATGGAAAGTCGGA
>JAMPGV010000044.1 GCA_023663735.1 Muribaculum sp.
ACCGTTCCCTGACAAGGCCCCCCGAGGTCTGCGATTTCTCTGGGTATGGGAGCCATGCTCACCTGATAGTCATAGACATAGTTCCCGTCGGATGCAGGAAGGTTTGCGCCGTCCGGCTGTGATTCCTCTGCATTGCTTCCTGCAGGATGATCCGGTGTGGTCTGCACCTCCGCCCCGGAAGCCCCGGAAGCCTGCTCCTGCACCATGACATCCGACGGCTTGCTGCATCCGACAAACGATGCAAGCAGAATCACCCCTGCAAGGATGACCGCCAGTAACGATTTTGTTTTTCTCTTTCTCTTTTCCATAGAACGTTCCCTCCCCAGCGATCTGAATTTCTCCAGATTTGCCTTTTATCGCTATATTTTTTTAGTCTAACACATGCCCTCATTTGTCACAATTATTATCTGTCGTGTTTTGTAATCGTTGTAATACGGCATGGCAAACATTGTCGTTCAATCCCTTATTGATTTCATCCACAAGACGATGCAGCTCCTATTTATCATCATGCTATCGGAAATGATTACATCATTCAAGTTCCCTCAATCGCATGTTCCAAAATATACAGGCTTATCAGCGCGTCGCAGATGCAGCTCTGCCTCTCATATTCCAGCCGCGCTTTCTCCGTCTTCAGTTCCAAGACGTCAATCTCCCGCAGCCGCCCCTTTTCATAAAGCAGTTCACTGTTCTTGATTGTCTGTTCCAGCGCCTCGATTTCACAATCGTATTCTTCCATCCGCAATTTGGATTGTCTATACGATTTTTCATTCTGTTTTACATACTTCTCCAACTCCATCCGGTACTGCTCTTTTTTCAAACGGGCAAGTTCCATCTGCAGTCGTATTTTCTCAAGCGTTTCGTCCGTTTCCGCCGCATTGTCTATATAATTGCGATACGCCGTTATCTGCTGTTCATAGAACTTAATCTGTGCGCTGTTCTCGTAAAATACGCGCGTATAATCTCCGGAAAGTTCCTCCAAGGTCTGCGGTATAGCCGGCTGTTCGCCGTCCTGCATCGTTTCGCCATATAAACTCAGCACTTCTTTCTGGAATGCAATCTCTTCTTCCGCCTCCTGCATCGCCAAGTGCGTCCTTTGCAGTGCGCTCCGGACGGATTCCGCCTCCGCCTCTGTGGTGTATCCCAGCTCCTGCTTTTTGTCTTCCGCTTCCGCCTTTTTCTCCAACTCCGTCTTCTGTGCCTCCAAATAAGACTGTCTGGCTTCATATTTTGCGATCGTTATCCTGCTGCCGTAGCATTCGTATTGGTTGCGCGCTTTCTGATCTTCCGTCAGCTTATCCTGATTCAACACATAATAGGAGTCCAGATCTGCCTGTAACTGGTAGGCCGCCAGCGATTCCTTTTTCTCTTGTACTTCTTTTCTGTAATTGGACAGCGTCAATTCCATCCGCAGCGCTTCCAGCGAATCCCCCGCCTCCTCGGCGGCTTTCCGGTTCTGCTCCGCCTTGTCGATTTGTTCCTCCAAGGAGATGATATCCGCCTTTAGGATCTCTGCCATACTTTGATTCTGCTCATGCTCCCAGATCTTGATCTGCGTCTCCGTCTCCACAATCTGCTCCGAGACGTCCCTGCACTGTGCGGCCACAGCGCTCACGGAAGTGACACAGATTCCCAGCGCCAGAAGCGCTCCTGCCATTTTCTTTCGCATTTTGATTTCTCCTTTGTAACACATTTGCTTTGTATCAAATCGGCGCATCCTTTTTCAAACATCCATCTTAACACATTCTCCTTATGACTGCAATCATTCACCGCAATTCCATACCGTCATCGCCGTAACCCCGCTTTCCCTGCTCCGTCAAAACACTTGAACGTGAAAAAGCACCACCGCCACGCGATGATGCCTTCCCTGTTTCGCTTTGCCTTCATGGTTTCCGATCTACTCAAAAACCACCGGTTTTTCCATATAATCCATCTTCAGCACAATGTAAGGACAAGAGGGAACCCGGTTAGCCGTCTCGCTGCTCTCGGGACCCAGCAGGGTCGTATTCACATAAATTGCGTCCTGCGTCAGATACAGCTCATTGACCGCAATGCTGTAGCCGCCGCTCTCCTGCTGTCCGTAACCTATGACTATGTAGAGATATTCTTCATCGCTGTAAGTAAGCTTGAAGGGAGCCGCTTTCTTCTCATCAATAATGGTCTTGAGCTCACCCGGTATTTTCTCCTCGCTCACCACCGTAAAACCCAAATCCTGTAGTTTCACCCGCTCCTCGCTGAGTATGGAACACCCCGGAAGCAAGAGCATACAGAGCATCGCCAACAGAAATGCCGCTCCTTTTTTTCTTCCTCTCATATAGATTTTCCGCCTGTTGTTTTGGTCTATTCTATGTACAATATCGGCAGAATATGCTATACTAAACGGACAATATGCAAAGAATGAGGTAGTTATGATACGTTTTATTTTAGTGGTAATCGTTTTACTGGGCTTTCTGATTCTGGGCAGCCCGCTGTTGGTGGCTGAGTGGTTGATCGGCAAGAAGAATCCCGATCTGAAGAGCCGCAGCTCGCTGGCGATCGTCAAATGGGCTTTCCGCATGATTATCCGCGTCACGGGTACGAAAGTCATCGCCATCGGCGAGGAGCGCATCCCCACGGATACCGCCGTGCTGTATGTGGGAAACCACCGCAGCTATTTCGACGTGGTGCTGACTTATCTGCGTGTGCCGCGCCTCACGGGCTACATTGCCAAAAAAGAGATGCTGCGGTATCCGCTTCTGAAAAACTGGATGCGCAATCTCCATTGTCTCTTTCTGGATCGTGACAATGTGAAGGAAGGGTTAAAGACCATTCTCGCCGCCGTGGAGAAAGTCAAAAGCGGGATCTCCATCACCATTTTCCCGGAGGGTACGCGCAATACCGTGCCGGATACGATGCTTCCTTTCCACGACGGGAGCTTTAAGATTGCGGAGAAGGGCAGCGTACCCATCATCCCCATGAGTATCGTCAACTCCGCCGCCATCTTTGAAGACCATCTTCCCAAAATGAAGAAGGCGACGGTGATCATCGAGTACGGCGAACCTATTTACATGCAGGATCTCGACAAAGAGACCAAGAAGAATATCGGAAAATATGTGAGTTCCATCATCATGGATACTTACTGGAAAAACAAAAAACTGCTGGATGAGCTTACTGCTTCAGGAAATCCACAATCTCACTAAACTTCATGCCGTGGGACGCTTTCACCAACACGGTACAGCCTTTGGGTAAAAAGTCGTCCCGGTTTCCGGCAAATTCTCGCAGCGCTTCCTCGCGGGTGGCAAAGTAATAGACTTTTTCCGACGTAGTGGTTCCTGTCTCCCGCGCCATGCGCTCCAGCGCTTCCACCGCCCCCTCATAGATCCGGCGGGCATTCTCACCCACACACACAATGCAGTCTGCGCCGGAGGCCGCCGCATAAGCGCCCACCCGGACATGCATGGCGTCAGAATCCTCTCCCAGCTCAAACATATCCCCAAGCACCGCCACACGGTAGGTGTCTGCCATGGCCAGCAGATCAACCGCCGCCTGCATGGAAACGGGATTGGCATTGTAACAGTCGTCTATGACGGTGCAGTCCGGAAGACGAAGCAAGTTGTTGCGGCCGCCCACGGGCGTCACTCTGCGGATTCCCTCCGCAATCTGTTCCGGCGTCAACCCGAGAAGCCGCCCCACACAGGCCGCCGCCGCCGCGTTGACCACCATATGTCTGCCGGACAGAGGAATCTGCACGTCAAACGCCTCGGGTGCGTCCTGCGTCCGGCCGGACATGTGCAAAAGCGCCTCGCTGCCCCACAGGCCGTTCTCCTTGATATCGGAAGCGTACACCTCCTCACCGGGGAAATCGCCCAGCCCGAAGAAATGCGTTTTCCTCCCCTGCACCTGCGTCACGCTGCGCAGCATATCGTCCCCGCCGTTTAAACAGACCACGCCGTCCGGCGCCATATAATCAAAAATCTCCGTCTTGGCCTTGAGGATTCCCTCTCTGGATTTCAAATTCTCCAGATGACACTGGCCGATATTGGTAATCAGGCAATGAGTCGGCCGCACCATTTTGCTCAAGCGGTGCATCTCGCCGAAATCGCTGATGCCCATCTCCACCACCGCCGCCTCATGCTCCCCGCGCAGACGCAGCAACGTCAAAGGCACGCCCACTTCATTGTTAAAATTCCCCTCCGTCTTCAACACATGGTACTTCTGCGCCAGCACACCGGCCACAAATTCCTTGGTACTGGTCTTGCCCACGCTGCCCGTGACGCCCACAACGGGAATGGAAAATTTGCCGCGGTAATATTCCGCCAGATCTTTCAATGCCTGAAAAGAGTCCTCCACCACCAGATAACTCCCCCAGCCTTCCGCAAATCGATCCGCCTCCACGGACATTCCCACCTCCGTGGACATTCCCACCTCCGCGGACATTCCTACCTCCGTGGAGATCTCCGCCGCAATCTGTTCCGGCGTCTTCTCTGTGATGGCAAGCGCCGCTCCCGCCTCGAACGCCCCCGGTATGAACCGATGACCGTCCACCCGCTCACCCACGGTGGCCACAAACACGCCCCCCGCGGTCACTTTCCGGGAATCCAGCGTCACGCTGTCCACCAAAGTCTCCTCCGTGACGGCCGCCGCGTCCCGCTTCCTCAGTACCAGTCTGCCCTTGCAGGCTCTTGCAATCTCACCGACACTCAGATTCAAAACGATTCCTCCCCATCCGGCTTTTTATTTATTCGTTTTTCAATGCATAACCCAAAATTTTTTCGCACAGATCCTCAAAGCTCATCCCCACGACCTGCGCCTCCTGCGGCAGAAGCGACGTGGGCGTCATGCCCGGCAGCGTATTTGCCTCCAGACAATAAATCTCTCCCGTCCCGCTCATCATGAAGTCCATGCGGGCATAATTTTTCATGCGCAGCGCCTCAAACACCCGCTCCGCAATCCGCTGCATCTCGGCCGCCTTGGCCGTCTCCAGATCCGCAGGGCAGGTCTCCACCGTACTGCCCGCCTGATACTTATTCTTGTAATCATAAAATCCCTGCTTGGGCGCAATCTCGATCACGGGAAGCGCTCTGCCGTCCATGACTCCCACGGAAAACTCCCTGCCTTTTATGTACTGCTCCACGATCACTTCGTCGTCATAGCGGAAAGCCTCCGCCAGCGCATCTTCATATGCGTCCCCGTCCTCCGCGATGCATACGCCTACGCTGGAACCGCCGCGGCAGGCTTTCACGATACAGGGAAACCGCGGAACTCTGCCCGTCTCTCCCCGCTTCATGCGGAATCCCTCCGGCGTGGGAATCCCGTGGGCTGCAAAGATATCTTTCGTAATTCCCTTATCCATAGCCATGGCAGAACTCACAAAATCCGTTCCGGTATAGGGAATCCCCATCAGTTCAAAACAAGCCTGAATCTTGCCGTCCTCACCATTGGCCCCGTGGAGCGCCATGAACACCGCATCGGCCTGTCTGCACAGCTCCAGAACGTTCGGGCCGAAGAAGTTTCTGTCCCCGTCTGCGCGCAAGGCTTTTACCGCCTCCAAATCCGGATTTTTCTCCGCAATGGCGGCGATGTTCTCGGACCAGTCCTCGTCCCGCTCAAAGAGATCCGACGGAGCGCCGGAATAACCGAGATACACATCCAGCAGAACCGCCTGATGCCCTTTTTGTTTCAACGCCTTATAGATCATGCTGCCCGAGATGAGCGACACATCCCGCTCCGTGCTGGTTCCGCCAGCCAAAACAACTACCTTCATTTTTTACCTCATTTCTGCGCGGCTTTTGTGCATAACGAGTTTGTGGCAAGCAGCGCGCAGACACAAATCTCGAGGTTGAAACCAACCTTCTCTCCATTCTGATCTAAGCCTTTGATCTAAGCTTTTGATGATTACGCTGTTTTTTGCTTCTTTATGCCTCTCCCAGCGCGTTCTGCACCGCCAAAAGCTGTGTCAGAATCATCAAATATTTGGATTTTTCTTCGTCTCCCACCGTGTAAAAATCCATCGAGAGCGCGTTCCTGCCCCGCAGATAATGCAGCAGTTCCTCCATAATATGATTGTACTGGTAATTGTTGATTACATAATTCGCTCCCGCCAGCTGCAGCGCATGGTGGAGCAGATCGGACTCTCCGTTGTTGTGCGCCGTCACGGGATGAATCATCTCCTCATATAAGCCGCCGACGGTCTCTCCCTGCTCCATCAGTTCATTCATAAAAACTGCACAGAGTTCCTTGTTCACCGGCTGTCTGGTCACCAGATACGTCATGGAGCCGTAGAGATATCCGTCTCCCTCCAAGAATCCGCTATGATTCTCAAAATAAGTGCGGTATTCCACAATTTGATTCCCATATGTACGAAGTCCCGTGGCGCGGTAGAGCTCCGTCAGCGCATGAAACACATCCGCATCCTCCTGCATACTCTGCATCTGGCCGAACACAACGGAAGCCCTCTTCAAACAGTCCGTGGCATACTGCCTGTCGAACTTCTGATACAGATAGCTAAACTTCGCAAGAGCCGTCGCATATGCCGCCTCTTCTCCCGCTGCGACCGGCTGCTCGCCCGTCGCCTTGATCCAGTCCGCCACAACTTCCAGCATATCCGGGATCCCGTCCGCATCCACGTCCGGGAAGACTTCCCCATACCACTCATAGGCCAGCAGAATACGGTTGATATCCGACACTGTGACCGTCTGCTGTCTGCACCCTTCCGTCAGTTCCGCACACAGATCCGCAAACATGCCCTCATAGAGATCATTCTTTAAAGGAAAGGTATAGGAACGACCCACATACTCACATTCCAGATAGTAGACGCCCTCCTGCCGCCATTCGTGAAAATCCGCATAGGCAGAATACAGCCCCTGTTCCTCGCTGTACTCCACATTTTCCAGCGCTGCGCTAAACACCCGCTCTCCCGTCTCCGCATTCACCAGCTCAAAAGTCTCCGGCAGTTGTCGGCCGCGCACCGCCGCCAGTTTGTTCCCGGCCGCCCGGTATCCCTGCGCGTCCACCAGCACATTCGGATACAGTTTCGGCACGGCATAATCCACCACCGGGGTATTCTCCATCGCGTCCGCTTTGGCCGCCGCACCCTCTCCGGTCTCCTCCGCCGCGGCAAAACCGCAGCCGCACAGAAATGCCGCCAGACAGATCATCGGCAGCACTGTACGCAGGGTTTTTGGGGTTGGCTTTTGCTGTTTTATCTTTTTGTTTTTTACTTTATTGATTTTTACTTCTTTGATTTTTACTTTGCCGTTTTCCACCATACTCTCATTTTATCATGAATTCTTCATAAAGCAATCTTTTTCTCATCATGCTCTCCGTCGTATACGATCCGGCCGTCGATGACCGTATACAAGGTGTGGGTGAAAACCTCCATAGGATTGCCGTCAAAAACGGCCACGTCGCCGTCTTTGCCCACCTCCAGACTTCCCAGACGATCCGAGACCCCGCAGATGATTGCCGGGTTGATGGTGATGGCCTTGAGTCCCTCCTCCATGGGAAGCCCCGCCTTGACCGCCAGTCCTGCGCAGAGCGGCAGCGACTGTATGAGAGAGACGGGATGATCCGTGGTGACGGCAGTCAGGACGCCCGCCCGGTTCAACACACCGGCGGTCTTGAACGCCACATTCTGCACCTCAATTTTACTGCGGCTGGCCAGATCCGGACCGACAATGGCGGGATAGCCCGCCTCCGCCAGTTCTTCCGCAATCAGATGCCCCTCGGAACAGTGGTCGAGGGTCATGGAAAGTCCGAATTCCTCCGCAATCCTGACCGCCGTAAAAATATCGTCCACGCGGTGTACATGCGCCTTTAGGGGAATCTCATGGCGAAGCACGGGAATCCAGCACTCTTTGGTAAAATCCGGTTCAAAGTTCCCGCCGTCTTCCTCCGCCTGTTCTTTCCTCCTCAGATACTCTCGTGCCTCAAACAGTTCCCTGCGCAGCATGGCCGCCGTCGCCATCCGGGTGGAGGGGCTTTTGCCCTGGCCCGAATAATTGACCTTGGGATTCTCCCCGAAGGCCACCTTCATAGCCGCCGGCGCCTTTACAATTAAATCGTCAATCCTTCTGCCGGAGGTCTTGATCAGCGCAAACTGTCCTCCCACCACATTGGAGCTTCCGGGTCCGATCATGGCGGCGGTGATCCCCGCGCGCACCGCGTCTCCGAAGGCAGCGTCCATGGTGTTGATAGCGTCTATTGCCCTGAGATAAGGGGTGATGGGATCGACCGTCTCGTTACAGTCATCCCCCTCCATGCCCTTTTTCTCCTCGGTAATTCCCATATGGCAATGAGCCTCGATGATGCCGGGCATCACCCAGGCTCCACGCACCTGCAGTACCTCTTCATCCGCGCAAGGCTCCACGGCCACGGTCTGCCTGTCGCCCACCGCGGCAATTTTACCGTTCAGGATCCGGAGTACGCCCTCCTCGTACTCCTCCCCTGTCATGGTTATGATTCTGCCTCCCACAATATACATGCAAAGCTCCTTAAAACAGATTTTCCGCGTTGACCGGCTCGCCGTCCTTCTTCAGGCAAAAATACAGATTGCATCCCTCCAACGTATAAAATCTGCTGGGCGCCGCCACGGTTCCGAGTTTCTCTCCCGCTTTGACATACTCGTTCTTCTCCACCTGAATATCGGAAAGCTGCCCGTAGGTCGCCACATATCCGTCGCCAAGCTCCAGCGCAACGACTTTTCCCAGCTCCATGTCATCATACACGTCCACAATCCGGCCTTCCGCACAAGCTGCCACATCCTCGCCTTCCTCCGCAAAGAACACCGTCGCAGGATTGTATTTGTACTGATCCAGCGTGGCAAAATAGATGCTGCCGTCCATGCTGTAAGGCAGAAGCACCTCGCCGCCCACCGGTCTGGTCAGCCCCTGATCCTCGCTGTAATGCAGCTCTGCGGCCGTCTCCTGACGCTCCGCCTCATCCGCTTTCTGCCCGTCTTCCTCCGTCTTTTCCGCAGACCGGTTCTCCCCTGACTTGGACTCGTCCGTCTTCTTGGGCGCACTCTGCACAGAATCTCCTGTCAGGCCGGGGATCTCTACCAAATGGGAACCCGCCTCGGCCGACAGCTCATCCTCCGGAGGCATGTAGTCAAGATCACTGTCCAGATTCAGCTGCTGTTTGCCGACGGTAGTGTTTCTGGCCTGTTCGTTTCCGATCTCCTCCAGACGGTCGTTCGCTCCGTTTTCCAAGGCTGTAAAGTCCAGCGTATAGCCGTCGTCCTGCTGTTTCGCCTCCTGTCCTTTCATATACAGCCCCGTCATGGTCAGCGCCGCCAGCACAAAAGCGGAGGAAGCCACCATGATGATGCGCTCTTTTTTGATACTGTCTCGTCTATTTCTCCTCATACTCTTTTCCTTTCTGCTCTCGTTTTCTTTCCTGAATCTCGAATTCCGGGATTGCGCGTCCCGATTTTTTATGAAAAAAACCATCCTGTGTTTTCAGTTCTAGTCTTGCCGAAAGAAAAAGTTTTATACAGCCAAAGAAATTTCGGAAAAGAAATTTTGGAAAAGAAAAAGACTGCGGTCTGCACCACAGTCTTTTTGAATCGGATTATTTTTCAGAAACCGGATTTTCATCCTTGCATTTTTAATTCTAGCAGTTTTTATAACAGTTTTTCACAGATTTTTCCTTGCGCCGCGTCTATGCGCCCTGCTCGTATTTGGCTACATCCACATGCTGCACGGTACCCACGTTGCCATTTTCGTACAGGAACACACCCGTCCTGCGGATAGCGCCGTTGGTCTGTCCCGCATTGCCCTGCAAGGTAAAATCGGTGGAGGCATTCTGCAGGCAGATAGCTCCCACGCCCTTGTCCGCCAGACGATAAAGCACGTCGTTGCCGTTTTCGTCCTTGCACCAGATTTTCAGCTTGGACCAGATCGCATCATTCTCATCAATCCAGCCGTTGCCGTCCTCGTCGTATTTTGCCAGATCCGCAAAACCGTCGCCGCTTGCGGTGCCGAACAGCTCGCTGCCGTCGTTGATCACACCGTCGCCGTTCTTATCCAGCGCCAGATAGCCGCTCTTTGCATCCAGCTGAGAGATCTCATCCATCTCGCCGTCCGCATCGATATCGAAGTAGAATTTCTGATCCGAAAGCTCCGCCACATCGGTGTCCAGATTGATGACCAGCGGGTCGCACATGGAGAAAGAGGCAAGCTGCAGATCCTGCTGGAATGTCTGCTGGAACTGTCTGCTCATCCCCACATCCACATTAAAATTGATCTCCCGCCCGTCGGAAGTACGCACGGTTCCCACGGTGGAGAACATGGTATCTTCCTGCTCAAACTGGAACGTCCCCTGCTCATAGGTCATGACGCGCATGTTGGAAGAGAAAAACGTCAAGGACTGGCTTGTGCTGCCGGTACTCAGGCTTGCACTCTGACCTGCGCTTGTGTTCGTAAATCCCTGCTCCTGCGTCCATTGATTGAATCTGCTGCGCCGATTGGAAAAAAGCAGGTCAAAAATATAGCGCACCGTCATCTGGCGGAAATCCGCCATAGTACTGCTTGTGCTTGCCGTGCGGAGATTCACGCGGCTCGCACCGATCGAGAGACCGTTCTGCCAGTCCTCCAAAGTATAGAGTTTCTTTTCGGAGGCCTCTGCCTCCTCCTGACCGTTTTCACCCACCGTCTGACCCCCTGTCTGCCCGTCGGCCACAGAGGCATTCAGCCCGTTCCGGTTATACGTCAGCGACCCTTCCCGATAGTCCGTTAGCGAGAAGCGCCTGTATGTTGCTTTTGAAGCATGATAGCTTCGTGCGGATTCCATTCCTATGTTACTGGAATCAATTTTCAAAAGTTTCCCTTCACTCCTTTTGGGAACACCATATACTTTTCTATGATGAAGCGCACGGCTTCCGACTTCCTGTCCCCTCATAAAAAAGGACGGCATCTCTGCGAAGGAATCCGTTTCTTCGCACAAATACCATCCATGGTGTCACTCATACTCGGATGTGGGTGGCCCTCCCACGCTCCTGTACTATTAATATCGACATTTTTTCATTTAACTTTAGGAAAACACTGATGAAAGCGCTTCCTTCGTTTTCGCTTTTTTCTCCTACAGACCGCCGACTGCAAAGATTTCCAAGGACTTCTGCTTGATCGTATAGGCTCCTGCCGAAACCAGCTCCCCGCCCTGCTCCGCAAGCATCCGCCTCATCCGCTCCACGCCGCATTGCTGTTGATTGTAATCGACCACATACCAGAGCTGTCCTTCGCCGCTCTCCTGCAAAAGTCCGGCAAGCCGTTCCCCGTCCTGATCGTTTAACAGATTCCTCACCATCACGATCCGGGCGTCCGGCAGATAAAATTGATACACCAGACGATGTTCATAGGGATCGTCCACAATCACCACCGCATCCTCCGCGACCTGATCTTCCAGAAAATCCACCCATTCCCTGTCGCTGCAGGTCATCCACTCATCTCCCAGCATGGTGTCCACGGAAAATTTCCCGGCCACACACAGCATCCCCAGCAGCAAAACCTGTGGGATCCACAGCCGCGTCCCGGTCTCCTTTCCCGCCGCCAACGCCACAAACAGCGACAACAGCCCCCAAGCCACATACAGATATCTGTCCTGCCATATGGGCGCTACCAAGACGGAGCAAAGCCCCCCCGTCAGCATGGTTCCCGCAAAAGCCGCAAAACATGCCAGCGCGGCTTTGTTCTTCCGAAGACAGGCGCGGAGCAACAGGGCGGCAGCCGGCACATAGAGCGCAATCCCCATCCCCTCAAAAGAAGAATCCCATAAATGCGCGGGCGCCAGTATGCATTCCCGCCAGTCAAACTCGGAAATCCAGTAATCGTCCGCAACTTTCGCACTCTGTTGCAGAAGAACCCCCAGCCAGGGAAAATACCCCGCCGCGACCAGCACGCCCCCCAGCAGAACCTGTTTGACGCGCTCCCGCCTGCGGATCACAACCGCCGCCAGCAGGATCAGCCACAAGAAAAATACTGCCATGACCGCATAATAATGCGTATACATGGCCGCCAGCGTCGCCGCAACAGCGCACACATACCGGCGCATCCCGCCCTCCTCATAATACAAATAGAGGGAGAGCGCGGCAGCCGTGACAAAGAACGCTCCCCAGGAATACATCCTGACATAGACGGACAAATCCAGCGTCGCATAAGCTGCGCCGAACCACAGGATATAAAAGAGCGAAACCCGCTCCCCAAAACGTCTGCGGATGATCCCCGCGCCCAGCAGGAACAGATTGAGCCAAGTGGCCGCAAGGGTGACAAGGCGGTACTTGGTCAGGCTCTCGCCGCCGAAGAAGCTGCTGCATTTCAAAATCAGATAGTACAGGGGCGGATGAACATCTGCCGCCGCCCCCTTTATAATTTCTCCTATATTTCCCCGCACCAAAATGGCGGAATATGCCTCGTCCAGCACCACGCTCTGCGAACCTGCAGGCAGGGAGACGAGAATGCAGACCGCTGCCGCCGCCAGATAAGGTACCACGGCCCGGATTTTGTTCAAATGCTCCCTCATTTTGCAGCGCCGCCGTTTTGAAGAAGCGACTTGTTGTAATTGATCAGACATCCCTTCAGAATGATCTGACGCTCCTCGTCGGTGAGTTCTCCCAGCTCCATCTCAAACTCTTTCAAAACGGCATTGTCCCGATCGACCAGATAGGCGCGGATCGTCCCGCTCTTCTCCTCCACGGCGCTCTTGATGCCGGGGATGAAGAGATAATCCAGATTCTTGAACGGCAGCCCGCCCTCCTTGATGAGAAAAGGAAGCATTCCCCAGTTAATCAGATTGGAGCGGTAACGCTTGGTGGCGTATTCGTTGGCGATGTTGGCCCAGCCGCCCAGCACCTTCTGGCAGGAAGCCGCCTGTTCCCGGGCGGAACCGTCCCCGGGTTTTACCGCAAAAATCGTGGAGCCGAAACCGGTGTTCTCATGGTTCACATCCGGAAACGTCTTCTTAATCGTCTGCATCACGGGTTTTACGTCCGGATGCGCCTGACAGGGATGCTCCCCTGCCATTCTGGCTTTCTCCGCCTTCTGGATCTCCTTGGCGCGCCCCACATACGCCGGATCCTTTCTGGAGAGCGCAAACTCTGCAAGTCCCAAGGGATTGGAACGGTAGGAAGACGTCTCGCCGGAAGGAATCAGCTCGTCCGTAGTGGTGACGGGGTCGTGAATCTCGCTGACCACCCGCAGCACCAGATTCTCAGGAAGTTCGCCCATCTCGGGCCAGTCCTTGATATTGGGGCCAAGCTGGATCTCCACATCGGGATCCGCTTTCCCCTTGGAATCAAACACACGGTTTGCATAAATTTTAGAATCAAAATGGTACTGATACCGGCCGATCTCTCCGTCGAAATCCGTGGCAGGCGTGAGCGCGCCTTGATTGGCGGCGGTGGCCGCAATGGAACGGGCGTCCATCAGGGCAACCGAGGAAATCTGACCGTTCTGCAATTTGCTTCCCTCGCGGTTGGGGAAGTTTCTGGTGGAGTGGCGGATGCTGAACGCATTGTTGGCCGGCGTGTCGCCCGCGCCGAAACAGGGGCCGCAGAACGCCGTCTTCATAACGGCTCCCGTCTCCATCAGGGCGGCGCAGCAGCCGTTTCTCACCAGCTCCATATACACCGGCATGGATGCGGGATATACGCTCAGAGTAAATCCGTCGGAACCGATGTAACGCCCCTTCAAGATATCAGCCGCGGCACAGATATTTTCAAATCCGCCGCCCGCACAGCCTGCGATGATTCCCTGATCCACCATAAATTTGCCATTTTTCACTTTATTTTTCAGAGAGAACTCTACCGCGCCGTCCAGACTCACCTGCGCGCGCTTCTCCGTCTCATCCAGAATATCCATGAGATTTGCGTTGAGTTCCTCGATGGTATAGGTGTTGCTGGGATGGAAGGGCATGGCAATCATGGGACGCACCTTATCCAGATCCACCTCGATCACGCCGTCATAGTAAGCCGCCTCGCCGGGTTTCAGCTCGGCATAGTCCTCCCCGCGTCCATGGATTTCGTAAAATTCGCGGATTCTGTCGTCGGTCTGCCAGATCGAGGACAGGCAGGTCGTCTCCGTGGTCATAACGTCCACGCCAATCCGGAAATCAGCAGAGAGGGAAGCCACGCCGGGTCCCACAAACTCCATCACTTTATTTTTGACGTAACCGTTTCCGAACACGGCGCCGATGATTGCAAGCGCCACATCCTGCGGCCCGACCCCCTTCACGGGACTTCCTTTCAGATACACAGCCACCACGCCGGGCATGTTGATGTCATAAGTCTGGTTCAAAAGCTGCTTCACCAGCTCGGGGCCGCCCTCGCCTACAGCCATAGTCCCCAGCGCGCCGTAACGGGTATGGGAATCGGAGCCAAGAATCATCTGGCCGCCGCCCGTCAGCATCTCGCGGGCATACTGGTGAATCACCGCCTGATGAGGAGGCACATACACGCCGCCGTATTTCTTGGCGCAGGAGAGTCCAAACATGTGGTCATCCTCGTTGATGGTGCCGCCCACCGCGCACAGGGAATTGTGGCAGTTGGTCAGTACATAGGGCATGGGGAACTTCTCCAGCCCGGAAGCTCTCGCCGTCTGGATAATACCCACGAAAGTGATATCGTGGCTGGTCAGCTTATCAAAACGGATTTTCAGCTTGTCCATATTGTCAGAGGTATTATGGCTTTTCAAAATGCCGTAAGCCATGGTGTTCTGCATCGCTTCCTCTCTCGTGATCTCCCTGCCGGTCTTGGCTCTGACGGCTGCAGCCGCCTCCGGGCCGTCAGGCACCACCTCCGTCCCGTTTATCAGATATGCGCCGCCCTGTGATAACTGAATCATCTCAAACTCCTCCTCTTATGCCGAATCCATGACGGATTCGGACGTGATTGCCATGGTATTAAATCTTTTTTATTATAAGGGAAAAAGGGAGAAGATGCAAGAGCTGGCGGAGAATTGGAGTATAGATAGGAACAACTTGTTTTTATTGTTTGCGACTCTTGTTTATCGTATTTTGATGTGTTATAATCGTTTACAGAACTAGGAAATAGGCAATTGCAAAACTCCAATTTAGGTAATCCGAATTGTGCAGATTGTATATTCATAAGCAGACCCTAGCGAACCGTTGGCACTTAGGCGCTGTATTTTAGCGCCTTGAGGTGAGATTTAGTACTTCTTGGCTTGCACCCTATGGTGCAAGCCTTAGAAGTGCTTCTCACCTTGACCGCTTACGGTGAGGTTGGAGTGAAAGCGTGTCTGCGTTGAATGTGCAATTTGCACAATGACACTTTCTAAAGTAAGAATTTTGCAAATGCCTAAGAACTAGGAAAACATAGGAGGGCAAATCGCTTGAAGAAAAAATTTCTATTACTACTCGGAATCGGATTGTGCGTTCTCTGCGCCGTGATTGTCATGATGACCCGTCCTGCCGCGCAGCACACCAACATCAACGAAGAAGGCATGGCCGGCAGCGTGAAAACCGGGGAATCCGCAAATATCGATAATGATACCGCTTTCATCGAGTAGGATGAGACGTTTCAAATCTTGATAGGCTTTCATTTACCCAGCCTTAATTGCGTTCCATGCCGCTTTTGTCACAGGATCGAATCTGGTTTCGTTTTCCTCCCCAAAATATCTATGTACCTGACCGCGCAGATCCTCATAAGAGATGGAAGGATTGTTCCAATAAATGTCATAGGCCGCCGAATAGACCAGCTCATAGCGGTAATTATACAATGCGCTGAAATTCTGGTAAAGTACCGGGTTTGCCTTGATGATTGCAGACACCGTATCGCCATCCAAAGTACCATTCTCACTGATCACGCCAAGAGATATCATCTTTGCCAACTGCTTTTGACCGTTTTCCCCACTTCCAAAGCAATAGCCGTTCTTAGCATAATAAATATTAATAATCGTCTGAACGGCTTCCAAGTCATCTCCGAGCTTAGACAAATCATCGCTGGATAAATATTTGCTGTCCGTATAGAAGGAACTCAAGTCATCCGCACGGAAACTGGATGTCTGATAGGCCTCCTGAAGAGCCTCCGCATTCAGCTCCGATTCAAGACGCACACTCAAATCCGCCGTTTGATCCGCATAAAGTACATAGATATCCCGATTGACATTATTAGAAACGGCACTTCTGTAGGAAAACTCATAAAGCCTTCCCTGCGCCTCGTAAATATCTGTATAAATATTTTGCAGATCATAAACAGACACCCTGTCATAATACGCACCGCCGGTAGATTCCGCAATGTTTCTCAAATCACTTGAATTGATATTGCTTCCGATACCGATAATGTATACAGGTACCTTATAATAATTGGACACGTCAATGACGTCTTGCGCACTGTAATCATATCCCGATCCGTAGGGTACATTATGCCCGTCAGTGAACGCCACAACACATCTTGCGCCTTCGGCCGACGCCGTATAAACAACGGATGAATAGAGAGACTGATACAGGCTTGTAAGTCCATAACACTCAAGCCCCCATACAGAATGGATGATACTGTCTTTATCCAGTGTAAATTCCTGATATCTTTCATAAATGTTGCCAATGGTTGACAGGCCGAGCGTCGTATCCGAATGCGTGGAATTGACAAACCCCTCCACAGCGCCCTGCATCGTATAGAAATCGTCGCTCATACTGCTGGAGACGTCCACTACCAGATCCATCGTAAGGAATCCCTTGATCTGCGAGATCCCAACGGGTTCGCATTCCACCCATGCGTCCCCGTTTTTCTCATAAATCATAAAATCTTCCAGACGAAACTCATACTCGCCATAATCCGCGGAACTCAAATACAGCTTTACCGTATCGCTCTCGGACACATCCGCCTGAACGAAGCTTCCGATTTGTTCTCCCGCCTGAGTCGCCGCATAAAACTTATCGGACCAGTCCTTTAATTGCGTATAATCCGCTTGAAGCTGTACAAAATCCTGCCCCTCTTGATCTGCTTCTATCCGGTTGACCAAATCCCCGACCATATAAAGTTCAAACGGATGCGCGCTGTAACCGCGGAAAGACGCTTGGATATTTTGGGCGTCGTCTACATAGGCGGAGGCTTTTTTCTCGTTTCCTTCCAGAATCTCCGCACAAACGTCCGCAAAATCCTTGGCGTATGTTTTGGAGTGTTTTTCATCAAAATCAGAAAGCGCTGCCTCTAAATCCGCTTTGATACGCAGATATTCCTCCTCATAATCCTCCATCATGTAGTGTCCGTCGGTCTCGATCTGCTTTACAACCGCCTCGTATTGTTCCCGATACTCCGCCACGGCTTCGTTCAGACGTCCGATTTCGCTTGCCAAATCATCCATTTTGTCAGTCAGATCCCCGTATTTCCAAAACAGAAAACGGGAAGAAGCGTTATCCGCTTCCTCCGAAAGGGCATCGTATTCGCTCTGAAATTTTCCCAAACCAGCATAGTCTGCGGGGATCGCTTCAAAAACGGCGGCATATTCTCTAAATTCCTTTGTCTTTACCAAACCATAACCGACAACAACAAGCAGCCCTGCCACAAGCAAGGCTGCTACACACAAGAATGCAATCGCAAGAGGTTCTTTGCTTCGTTTTCTTTTGGGAGCCGCTTCTGCTTTTTTCCCGGGCTGCGGCTCTTTGTCCTGTCCTGCCTGTAGAGCCGGATTCCCTACAGGCGCTCCGCAGTTGCTGCAAAATTGTTCTCCGTCCGAAATCCGGCTTCCGCATTTTGTACAGAACATTTCCAATCCTCCACACAGGCATTTTTATCATTTGTATTTCCCGGCAAATCCCTCTTATTCTCCCTGCCAACCATGTTTGCTGCGCATCATTCCCTGCTTCCGGTATACTGATAGATGCTCATGCCCATCACGTTGCTGTCGGGAGAAAGAATGCATACAACGTCGTCATCCATTGTCTTCAGTTTGTTGTTTGTATACAAATACAATTCGCCTCTGTATTTGCTCATGCTGTAATTGCCGAGAACGACGGCCTTCTTATTCCCCACCAGAGAATATGCGAAAACATCGTCGGCAACCTTTACCGATTTGCCATTGGCATAATAACTCAAGGTTCCCTGCTGTTTATCGCTGTTGTAATCGGTGACGTAATAATACGCACCCGCATCATCAACGACAAAACTCTCGCCACTGATCACAAGGGGATCCCCGCCGACATACGCATCATATGCGACAACCTTTCCATCCACACACAGATCGCCTTTCTTGTCTTTGACGTCGGTATAATACACGCACAAATCTCCGGCGAATCCAAAACGGCCGCCATATACGTCCTCCTCTATCAATTCCGCATCCGAAAGGCCGCGGTTGTTTACCGTCATCCTGTAGAGACTGCCGTTATTTTTGTCGGAATCGTACTCGCTGATATACAGGATCTTCTTCCCTTCCGAGTCTATCCGGAAAGAGTGTGCGTCCTCTATCTCAAACTCCGTCACCGTATCTTTCTGCGCCAGACTATATAATGTTGCGCTCTGCACCGCATCGCTTACAATTTCATCGCAGGACATACTGTTTTCCACGGCGCTCGAAAGTTTTACTTTGTCAACAGCCTCCTCATTGAACATGGAAAAAATCATTGTCTCGGCGTCTGCTGCGATCTGCTGCCTGCTGATATATCCGTCGCTCAGTTCTGTTTCTTTTTTGCCGTCATAATAGCAAAGAATCGAAATGTCTACATAGGGCGTATACTCTTCCATCCTCTCACGCATATAGTCTCTGCTGCGCTTCGCGTCGTATCGATTCGCCGCCTCCTGATACTCCTCCACAGCCTTATCGTACTCTGATCTGCTGTCATAGGAAAAATAGCTCGGATATTGAGGTTCCTCCAGATTTAAGTCTTCCTCTTTCATATCATCTGACACAAAGAGATCCATGGAGAGTTCTTCTTCCGAATCCTTTAGATAATAGACGCTGCCCGATTCATAGACCTTGAGTACCCTAGAGACGTCGGAAGCAATCTTTTCCCGTTCCTTCTTCATCTCTTTCTTGTACAGATTATCTCCTTTAATATAATATACCGTCTTAAAATCATCGGAGACATAGTTTACCTCATAAATGTCACTTTCAATTTTCTCTTTGTCCTTGCCCTTGGTCCAGAGATAAAAAGTGCCTTCGTCATTGATATAATAGACCTGCTTCCCGTCGCCGGAAACCGCGAATCCTTCTACATTTCCGGCAATCTTTTCCTTATCCGCCTTCTTTACATCATAGCAATAAAGGCTGTCTCCGTCCTTTAAATAAATCACATAATCCGCCTTATCGCTGACCTGATACAGATACATATCCGAATCAATTTTCACAGCGGTATCACCCAGCTTTGCGATTTTGCTATAGTAAAGCGTAAACCCGTTGTCGGATTGGTTGATTTTATCAGGAAAGAACAGCGTTTTTCCGTCGTCGCTTATCGTGATGAAAGCAGCCAGAGAGGAGCCGGCATATAGAAGACTCGAATTGGATAAATCTGCCGCATCAACCAGTCTCTCTGTAATCTGAGAAGGATTTTTCTGCTTCAAATCAGAATAGAACAGCTCCTTCTCTTTAATATACATTGCATAATTGCGGCTGCTTCCGCCGCCCGTCTGCGAAACCGCGAACAGACCTGCTGCCGCCAGCACAACCACAACCACACAGGCGGCTGCAATTCCCAAGATCGGAGCAAGCGACTTTTTCTTCTTCGGCTGACCGGCTTCACCGTTCGGCGCAGGAATCTGCGCATTTGAGGCCGCAGCCATATTCGTTCCGCAGTTATCGCAGAAAACGGATCCTGCCGGAAGCGGTTTCCCGCAATTCGGGCAAAAGACCGTCTGAGCCGCTTGAGGCGCTGCCGTTTGAGGTGCTGCCGTTTGCGGCGCTGTCTCAGGTGCTGCCGCTTTGACCGGTTCTGCTGTCTCCGCCGCTTTCTCCTGCGTCTCTGCGTTCCCGGACTTTTCGGTGTTCCCGGACGCCTCTGTTGTCTGAGCCGCCTCAGGCGCTTTGTCCGTCACGACTGCCTGCGCCGCCTCGGGCGCTTCGCCCGTCGCAGCCTGCTCCGTCGCAGCCTCCTGTACGGCCGTTTCAGGTATGGGCGTTCCGCATTCATCACAAAATCTGGAGCCATCCTCAAGTTCCTTGTTACAATTCGGACATTTCATCATCGTCTGTTCTCCTCTAGTTGTATTTTAAATTTAGTACGTTCGTTATCTGATCGTCTTCTATATCAAAGCGGCAGATATATGGCGACGTCTGCCCGACGATCACCGGCGTATAGTAATGGCCGTCCTCGAGATGCGTGATATAATAGGGGATTCCGTCAAGTTCCGGAAACATCTCTTTGATCTCTTCATAATCGCCCTCCACAAACCCCGAGAGCGATCCGCTTCTCACGATTGTCGCTTTGCTCTGATCTCCGGAAGCATCTGTGGACGTCACAAGATAATAATAATTCTGCTCGTGCCGCACCTGAACCATTCCGGCCAATTCCGCAGCCACGGGATGTATTTCCTTGATCCTAAAATTACTCTTGTTTAAAACATAGATAGCGCTTTTTCCCATGCTGGGCAGATAAATCTTATCGCCGTCTATGGTAAAGGATCTGGTATAACATCCGTCCAACGCTTTTATGTAAACCGTCTTTTTCAGATAGAGTGTCAAGCCGTTAGCCGCCCTTTTATAGATGTACATCGTCCCGGTCATAGAACTCCACACATAAAACTGCTCCGTTGACGCATCGTACTCTATATAATGGGGTCTTACACCCACGTTCTCAAAGCACTCTACCACTTGAAAGCCCTGCTCGTTTTTGGCGTAAGTGACCACTCTGTTATTGTCCGTGTCAACCACCACATAAATTGTGCCGTCCGAAGCAACCGCATGGGGTCTGTAGAGTTTATCGCCCATTACATGCCATTTGGAAGGCTCGTTATAATAACTGTCCGTATAAAGGATCTGCTGATTATAAGCATCCGCAATAAAATACTCTCCGTTTACACTATACACCTGAGTAGGCACATGAAACGCCTCCGGATTCGGATTCAGAGCTTCGTAAGGCTGCAAATCGCCCGGCTGGGACTTCTCCCGTTCTTCCTCCTCGGCATAGGCCGCCAATGCGGAGGAAAGCATGAGCGCTGCCATAAGCGAGCATACAAGCATCCTGTCAATGAACTTTCTTTGTCTGTGTCCTGCTTTCATTCTGTTGCGCTACCTCCTGTCACATGTATGATTCCTATATTTCCCCGAAATGTCGGGGCAAATATATGCTCCTTCAAGCCGTCCGTCACATAGCCGTCCCAAGAAGCGTGCATATGCGCCGCCACAATCTGCACCACGTTGGAATCCTCGGCGTACATCCTGTCTATCAGCGCCTGCGTTTCTTCATTCGGCACATAGTTGGAACCGTCCTCGCTCCAATAATATATTTTGTTCCTCACTTCCATAGACAACTCTTCCAATGAATCATCCACTTCGGAATAAAACGGCACATGCGTGGCAATCAAAACAGGTTTCCCCTGATCAAGCCCCTCGTCAATCACTTCATGAGCATACTCTGAAAGATTCCGGTAAGACTGATTGACGCCGATAATGCAAAACTCGTCGAACTCAATCATTTTCTCCGTATCATCTGCATCCAGCACCAAACTTTGCAGCGCAAAGCCGTTTGAGTCGGTAAAACCATTGCCTCCGTACCAGCCGCCGTAATCATGATCGGAACGGATATACATCAGTTTATCGGCAGGATATTTCAACTCTTTCAAGCCGGACTTTAACGCAAGGATATTGGAATTGCTGCAATAATCTAACATGTCTCCGGCAAAAATGACGGCGTCAAACTGATGATAATTCAGATATTTTACGACTTCCGGCCATAGTTCTTCCGCGTGAATGCCCTCCTCCGTCACGGAAAGCGTTTCGTATCTTTCTCTGACGGTCGCCATATGATCTTCCGTCACATCTCCCGAGCTGTGATCGGTAATCAGGTGTAAATCGTTGATGAATGCAATCGTATACTCCTTCTCCAATCCTGCTATTTCCACCACGATTTCATCCGTCTTGAATTCATAGTCCGGAAGCGGATAAATTGTTTCCTCCACATCCGGTTCCGGACTATTGCTTGGTTCGGCCGTATCGTCAGCCGTATCATCCATCGCGGATTCTTTATCTTCCCGAACATCCCGGTCAACATCTTTCTTGAAAAATATCAGTCCTGCGGCGAGAACAGCTATCACGGCGACAACCCATGGAACCAATTTTACGATTTTATGCTTTCTCATCTGTTAATGTACGAAGGAATGTTATTCCTGATCCAATCCCTTGTCGTCTGCGTGGTTCCGTTGTGGATGTCAACCTTGTAGGAATCGTCGCCGTCAAGGTCGTTGAAATACCAGAACTTGCGCACATCGACACTGGTACCCGAATTCACGCCGGAGTTCACAATGGAGAGATTTTGTTCATCCTTCAATTCTTGCACAATTGCATTATATGCCGACTGATACCCTGATATATCTTTTCCCGACGCATCGCCGTATGTAATGATATCCTGAAGCACCAAAAGATTATAATCCGTTTCTTCCAGTATCGCTGTCATGGCGTCAAACGCATCTTCCTTGGTCATAGACCCATCCGCCACACCGTTCTCACATCTTTTTCTGGCGATCCACGCAAGACAATACACATATCTGAGCCGCAGCGGGTCGTCAAGATCACTTTCGCTGAAAAGCACGGTCTTCCCGCCTTCCTGTATGGAATAAGCCTGTTCCGCATACGTCCATGCCTCGTCTCTTGACCATTGCTCCCTCTCGGTAATCTCATTGATTTTCCGAATGTACACTTCCTTGAATCTCTGTACGATTCCGCTGCTGTATTCTGTAATGTCAGCGCTGTCAACCGCATATCCTTTTTCTTCAAGAGACGCCGCAAGCTCAAGTATCGTATCCACCGTCCCTTTTACCTGCTCATATCCGGCGCTTCCGTACTCTTGATCCTCTATGCCCTTACAGTAATCAATCGCCGCTTTTGACGCAATCTCAAAGACTTCTTTAATCTTCTCACCAGCCTCTTCCTTGAGATTGTTTTCCTCAGCGATCACAATATAACTGTCAATGACATCCCTGCTCTCCCGAATGGCATCCTCGTATGACGAGTCTTTATAGGCGCTCTTTACAGCCTCCACCTGCTCGTCAAGCGCTTCCAATAGCGCGGGATCACCCTTTTCACCCTCGCTGTCCGCATCCTGCTTTTTCGCATTCTCGTCGTCTGCATCCTGCTTGCCCGCACCCTCGGCATCTGCATCGTCCTCGGGCGTCTTACCTTCCCCGCCGCCCGTTATCACCGCGATAGGATTCACGTCAAACACTTGATCCAGAACAAAATATCCGCCTACCAAAAGCGCGATCAATAGCACCAGAAGCAGCACAATTACCAGCGGCAATTTACTCTTTTTAGGGCGAGGCTGCTGTGCTTGCGGCTGCTGCACCGGAACCGGTTGTACCGGCTGCTGCATCTGTGGCTGCTGTATCGGAACTTGCTGTACCGGCTGCTGCTGCATCTGCGGCTGTATCGGAACTTGCTGTACCGGCGACTGCTGCATCTGCGGCTGCTGGCTGGCCGCGGGATTCGCGGTTTGTCCGGCGGATGTCTGCGGCGCCCGCATCGGGGGCGTCATATGATCCGCCGCCTGTGTCTGCGCGCTCTGATTAGCGCCGCATTTAGCACAGAACTTCGCGCCGGGTTTTAATGACGCGCCACACTTGATACAGGTAACGCTCTCCGGGCTTTCCGGTACTTTTTCCACAATCTTTTCTATCTTTGCACCACATTGTTTACAAAATTTACTGCTGTCTGAAACAACAGCATTACATTTAGGACAATTCATCGTTTGTCACCTCTCTGCGATTTTATGTATATAGACGTTTGCGAAACTCTTATTTTTGCAAGGGGTCATTGTGCAAATTGTATATTCCAACGCAGACCCGCTTTCGCTCCCACCTCACCGTAGCGGTACGTAAGATGCCAAAATACGGCATCTAAGTACCGACGGTTCGCTAGGGTCTGCTTATGAATATACAATCTGCACAATTCGGATTCTGAAAAATGCAGTTTCGCAATCGCCTAATTTCATGTATATGCTGGATTCATTTTACCTGCTCATCAACTTTTTGTCAACAAAATGTCAATTTTGTTCATTTTTTATGTCCGTTTTCTTGTTACAAAAACTTAGGGAAACGTTGCTTAAAAACGTTTCCCTAAGCGAATTTGCGCCGTTAAGCGGCAGATTCCGCTTCCGCAAATCTCATCCCTTATTTCTTCACAACCACCTTATCCAGATGCCAGATCTCATCCACATACTGCTGGATGGTTCTGTCGGAGGTGAACTTGCCGGAACATGCCACGTTCAAAATCGCGCTTCTGGCCCAGCCGTCCTCGTCCTTGTATGCCTCCTCCACCTTTTTCTGTGCCTCGGCGTAGGAGCGGAAATCCTTGAGGATAAAATAGGTGTCCGCCTTGGAGGTACTCTGGGTATTGAGCAGCGAATTGTACAGCGGGCGGAACAGCTCCGTATCCTGCGCATACGTTCCGTTGATCAGCTGCATCAAAACCTTGCGGATATCCTGATCGTTGTTGAAGATATCCATGGGGTTATAGCCGCCGTACTGCTCATACCGGATGACCTCGTCAGAGGAAAGTCCGAAGATGAACGCATTCTCCTCTCCCACTTCCTCCACGATCTCCACGTTCGCACCGTCCATGGTTCCCAGCGTCAATGCGCCGTTTAACATAAATTTCATGTTTCCGGTTCCGGACGCTTCCTTGCTGGCGGTGGAAATCTGTTCCGACACATCTGCCGCCGCAAAGATAATCTCCGCATTGGAAACATTATAGTTTTCGATAAATACTACCTTAATCCTGCCATTGATCGACTCGTCGTTGTTGATCACATCCGCAACGGCGTTGATGAGTTTGATGGTCAGCTTCGCATTGCGGTAACCTGCAGCCGCCTTTGCTCCGAAGATAAAGGTTCTGGGATAGAACTCCGTCTCGGGATGCTCTTTCAGCTCATTATAAAGATACATCACATGCAGAATATTGAGCATCTGTCTCTTATACTCATGCAGACGCTTCACCTGTACGTCGAAAATGGAACGAGGATCCACCTCGATTCCGTTATGCTCCAGAATATACTGCGCCAGACGCACTTTATTCCGGTATTTAATGTTCATAAACTCCTGCTGCGCCTTCTTGTCGTCCGCATAAATTTTCAGGCGGCCGATCTGCGGCAGGTCGGTGATCCACTCGCTTCCCACATGGGCGGTCACCCAGTCCGCAAGAAGCGGATTGCCGTGTAACAAAAATCTTCTCTGGGTAATGCCGTTTGTCTTGTTGTTAAAGCGCTCGGGGAACATCTCGTAGAAGTCCCGGAGTTCCTGATTCTTCAAGATCTCCGTGTGCAGTCTGGCCACGCCGTTCACGGAATAGCTGGCCACGATGGCCAGATGCGCCATCTTCACCTGTCCGTCATAGATAATCGCCATCTTGCGGATCTTATCCTGCACATTGACGTCGGGTACGTTTCTGTATTTGTCCTCAATCTCGATGATAAAGCGTCTGTTGATTTCCTCCACGATCTGATACACTCTGGGAAGCAGTCGGGAGAACAGTTCGATGGGCCATTTCTCCAAAGCTTCCGCCATGATGGTATGGTTGGTGTACGCACAGGTCTTGGTAGTCACGTTCCACGCCTCATCCCATGTGAGATAATAATCGTCCATCAGCACGCGCATCAGCTCCGCAATCGCCACGGTGGGATGCGTGTCGTTCAGCTGGAACGTCACTTTCTCATGGAACTTCCGGATATCCGAATGCTTTCTCATGTATTTCTCCACAGCCTCCTGCACGGATGCGGAGATGAAGAAATACTGCTGTTTCAAGCGGAGTTCTTTTCCTGCGTAATGGTTGTCGTTGGGATAGAGTACCTCGCAGATGTTTCTGGCCAGATTGGCCTGTTCCACCGCTTTCTGGTAATCTCCTTTGTCGAAGGAATCCAGCTGGAAGCATTCCACAGGCTCCGCATCCCAGATGCGCAGAGTGTTGACAATCCCGTTGCCATAACCCACAATGGGCAGATCAAACGGCACGGCGCGCACGGACTGGTAATCTTCCTGCGTAAATACATTGCGTCCGTTTTCATCGGTGCGCACGGACACATAGCCGCCGAATTTGACCGTCTTGGCATATTCGGGTCTGCGCAGTTCAAAAGGATTGCCGTCCTTGAGCCAGTTGTCGGGTACTTCCACCTGATAACCGTCCCGGATTTCCTGTTTGAACATACCGTAGCGGTAACGGATGCCGCAGCCGTATGCGGGATATCCCAGCGTGGCAAGGGAATCCAGAAAACATGCCGCAAGACGCCCCAGACCGCCGTTTCCCAGCGCTGCATCCGGCTCCTGATCCTCAATCAAATTCAGATCTAAACCAAGCTCTTCCAAAGCCTCTTTCACCGGCTTATAAGCCTGCATATTGATTATATTATTGCCCAGCGCGCGTCCCATCAGGAACTCCATGGACATATAATAAACGGTCTTGGAATCCTCTTTTTCATATGCTTTCTGGGTGTTCATCCAGTTGTCCACGATCTGGTCTTTCATAGCCAGAGCAACCGCTTGAAAAATCTGCTGGGGATCGGCCTCCTCCAGATTTTTGCGGTACAAGGTCTTTACGTTGTAGAGAACGCTTCTCTTAAAAAGCTCTTTGTCAAAAGCGTTGACCGCCGCCTTCTTCTTATTCGTGCTTGTAGCTGCAGTTGTAGTTGTAACTTTCAAGTTATTGTCTCCTTTCGCCGCTTCTTAAGTCCTATGCAAATAAAGCATGGATATATTATAGCAAAAAGAGTCTTAAAATCCAACTGTTTTTTGGAATTAATTACCTTTACTCAAATTACTTTATATCTTCTATTATCAGAGAGCCATCTTCCATGGTAATTGAGGCGCTGTCTCCATACACCGCATTTTTCATTAATTCTGCTGTTATGCCGGACGCGTCAAACTGAATATGGTATTCCACCAGAAGATAATCGTCGAAATACTCCATTTTCTCAGTTGTAATGTCAAGCACATAATCTTGTATGTCCTCGCTTATGATCAACTCAACATTGCTTATCCTGCTTATATCTGCACTCTCAGAGCGAATACTCAACATACAAACCCCTTCAGCAGATAACAGGTTCGCCTGCTGAAGACAGGATATTTCAAAATTCTTCTCACCGCATCCGCATATAAATATCGACAGCCATACTATTATGATCAAAAATAATCTTTTCATAACATCTATTAGAGTCTATATGAGCCGGTAAAATTAACCGTTTTATCCGCACTGCCACTACAATTCTTAATTGCGAATGAGAAACTTCCTCCAACTGCCATTTCCCAAGTATCCGTAATTTCTTGAGGAGAACCAATACTTCCCACAACATTATTACAACAACTAAATACATCATTCACATTATTCATCAATCCAATTTCATAGCTGACATAGTTTGAGGTATTGGCAGTTACTGATACATATATTTTGTCATATACATCCAGATTCAATTTTTGTGTAGAATACACAATTGTATTTCTGTCAATATCCCAATCAAAAGTATATTTAGCCAGTGCAGAGCGCATAGAATCGGTTGCCGCCGTATCTGTGCAATCAGTAATATAGGCTCGATGTGCAGCTTCTGTGACTTCGTCACAACTTATAACCCTCACATCTCCAAACATCTCTTCCAAACTATATGCCTCAAGTTCTCCGGACTTCTTTTCTACAATGATATAAGCGCCATTGTCTGATTTGCCAATGTCTGCCCGTGTTCTTATGGACTCTTCTTCCATAGCACAGACATCAAAAGTCCATCCAAATACAAGTGCCATTACGAATGCCATTGTCATCATTTGCGGAATTCTTTTTTTCATAAAGATCCTCTCTCTTTAAAAGCAAATTATTGTTGCCGTCATATATAATATCATATTGTTTTGTATGCGTCAATCCTCCCTATGCTGACACTTGACAGCTTTACTGCATAGAGAAAAGCCGCACTTTCAGCCGCGCATACACGGGAAGCAGCGCAATCACCGCCAGAATGCCATAGATGGCGTTTCCGCCGTATGCTGCGAGAACCACCAAGGAAAATTCTCCCAGCGCTTCGGCCGTATGAAATGTATTCAGAACGATTTGTCAAGGACATAACGAAAGATATTAAAAAATGCCCGAAAATTAAGTATTTTCAAGCAACTCTGTTGCTTTGCACTCCCGCAATACACATATTCAGTCCTTTTTCATGCACTGCATATCGTTTTCTATCAAACGAATAATTTTGTCGTTCATGCTTTCCCTGCTCTGTCGGCTGTAATGGAATGATACGTCATAGGTGGTATTGCCGATTTCAAATCGAACTTCGTTCGATTGGTAAAGCCTTTGCGCTTTTCCTGCGCTCGCTTGGTAGTATCTGCTTTCTTCA
>JAMPGV010000045.1 GCA_023663735.1 Muribaculum sp.
CGTGAATATGAAGAAACAGACCATCACGGTACCTGTAAAAGTACTGAACTAATTCTGGCAAGCAAGACTTACAAGCAATGATTTTCAAAAAGGGCTGCGGCGCTTCATGCGCCGCGGCTCCTTTTTCTGTCTTGCGCCTCTATCTGAGTCTCTATCATGAGTCTTTCTTTTAAGGCTCTATCTGCGTTTCTATCATGAGTTTCTATCAAGAGTCTCCATCTTGCGCCTTTATTTTGGATTGTATACAAATAGTCCCGCTATAGACAATGGGCGCTTTGTGCAGATTTACCAAAAAACAAGCCGATATGTTGCCGTTTTGGCCTATGGAAAATCCCGCAAGATAGAGGTAAAATAGTATACACGGGATATTTTGCGCTCCCGTGGAATCTACTTGATCAGAATTTGCTTGCCGGATGCGGGGAGGGGTGGATCAAGACGGATCAAAAGCAATTTTGTGATAGAGTTATGGTGCAGACGCGCCGGAAAGGAAGAGGTATGGACAAAAAAACGATTCTGGAAATTCGGAAAGTCATTGCCAAGGTGTTGATCGCGGCAATGATGCTGGGACTGATCCTGCAGGACGGGGCGGTAGTAACCGCCAAGGCCGCCACAGGGATCTCGATCACCGAGTCCGCGGGCTATGAGGAGGGCGCATATGCGGAATTTACCTCCGATCTGAACGCGACCGGCTACGCCGCCTATGTGAAAAAGGCGGGTGCGGCGGACGATACTTATGTGAAGCTGGACAACGAGCTGATCCGCCAGTATAATGGGTATCTCCGCGTGGATGCGGTCGGTCTGGCAAAGGGGACTTATGTGTTGAAGATCGTCCCTGTGTACAACAATGAGGAAAAGCCCGAGGAGGCGGTTACTACGCCGGGATTGGAGGTTACAAACTACGATAGAAGCGGCTTCGCTTTCTCCTCCAAATCCACGTATAAGACCGGATCCGGCGCTTACAAGGAGGACGGCACGCTGCGATCCGGAGCGAAGGTACTCTATGTGACGGCGGAGAACGCCAAGACGGTGACGATGGATGTGACCGTCGGTAACAACAAAACCGAAACACGTGTAGGCCTACAGGATATTCTTGACGCCAGACAAAAGGGATATGATAAGACTCCTTTGGATATTCGTTTGATTGGTTGTATCAAACTGGGTGATCTTGACAGGATCTCCAGCAGCAGCGAAGGATTGCAGATTAAGGGCAAGAATGAAAATAGCGAAATGAACATTACCCTTGAGGGAATTGGCGAGGATGCCATGGTCAACGGTTTCGGGTTTCTGATCCGAAATTGCGGTAATGTGGAACTCCGCAACTTTGGTATTGTGAATTTCATGGACGACGGCGTGTCGATTGATACGGGCAACTGTAATCTGTGGATCCATGATTTGGATATTTTCTATGGGAGTGCGGGAAAAGACAAAGATCAGGCAAAGGGAGACGGCAGCGTTGATACCAAGAAATCCACTTTCATCACGATATCCTACAACCATTTCTGGGATTCCGGAAAATGTTCCCTCTGCGGAATGGGTGAGCCGGAGTTTCGGGCGACTTATCATCACAACTGGTTCGATCATTCGGATTCCAGACATCCCCGAATCCGCTGTGCTTCCGTGCATATTTATAACAATTATTATGACGGCAATTCCAAGTATGGCGTGGGCGTCACCAGCGCAGGCTCCGCTTTTGTAGAAGCTAATTATTTTAGAAACTGCTTGTATCCCATGATGAGTTCTCTGATGGGAACGGATGCGATGGGGGAGGGGACTTTCTCCAGCGAAAGCGGCGGCATGATTAAGGCGTATAAGAATGTGGTAGAAGGAGCTTCTTCCCTTGTGTATGCGAACTCCGATGCGGGAACCGTTAAGGCCAATCCGACGTCCTTCGATGCGTATCTGGTGGAGAACAGGGACGATGAGGTACCCAAATCCTTTGTGGCGCTGGTCGGTCAAAAGCCTTATAACAATTTCGACACCAGTTCAGATTATGACTTGGGTGTAGATCCCGAGAACATTGATGCGGCTGAGGATGTCCCCGCGATTGTAAAGGCGAAGGCGGGACGTTTAAACGGCGGCGATCTGACTTGGACGTTTGGCGCTGACGAGGATACCAATTATGCCGTGATCCCCGCTTTGAAGACAGCGGTAACCAAGTACGAGACCAGCCTCGTAAGTGTGGGCGGAAATCCCTTGGGTTCAGGCGCAGGAAACGGCGCCGTTGAAGGCGGCGGCGAGGGAGACGACAACACCGGGGGTAATACCGGTGGAAACACTGGAGGCAACACAGGCGGAAATACCGGCGGCAGCACCGGTGCAGGAACCTATGTGCATAATTTCACTACCGATGGAAAAGCCAGCAGCTTCTTTACGATTACCGGAGATCTCTCCACGAGTAAAGGTTCTCGGACATATGACGGCAAGAATCTGACCCAGTGTCTGAAGATGGAGACCAAGACGAGCATTACCTTTAATGCGCCTGACGCCGGGAAGCTGACGCTGGTATTCGGCAGCAGCGATAGCGGGAAAGTAAAGATTAACGACGACAAGTGTACCATCGACGGCAGCGGCATTGTGACACAGGATGTGGCAAGAGGTTCTGTGAAAATCACCAAAGGTGATTCGATGAATCTGTATTACATGATTTATGCGTCGAACTCTGCGGGCGGAAGCGGTGAAGGCGGAAGCGGCGACGTCAACGATGCGCGCAGTTACACGATCACCATCAACAAGGGAGACGGCTCTGCGACGACCACCTTGAACGTGGATCAAGGCAATGCGGTCACGGAAGAACTGCTTCCCACGCCCGTCCGGAACGGCTATGAGTTCCTCAGATGGGCGGATGAGAATGGCAACACCGTGACACTGCCCTTTATTCCGACCCGCAATATGACTCTCAGAGCGGAATGGCAGGATCTCACGGACGTGACGCCCGACGCGGATAAGACCTACAATATGGAGCTGGTGGCGTTGGATATCCCCGGCGGCACTTACACTTCGGACTTTACCAAGGGCGGCTTCACCGTCCATGCTAACGACGCGAAAGGCACCGACGGCAAGGCCAGCGGAAGCGTCAATGTGGATGTGGCGTCCGCAAAGAAGATTAAAGACGACAATGGTAAGGACTTATCTTACACCGGAAGATTAAAACTCAACGGCGCGGGGTCGAAGGACGCTAGAAGCATTTCCTTTACGACCACAGGTGCCGCGACGCTGAATATGGCATGTATTGCGGCCAGCAGCAACACCGAACACAAGATGCATCTGGCGGTTTTGAACGAGCAGGGAGAGCTGCAGGATATCAGCACAGGGATTACGTTGGATAAGACAAGTGTCACGGAGCTGTCCATAGACGCCAAAAGCGGACATTATGTGACGGCGGCGCTTCCCAATGCGGGGACGTATTACATCTATGCGGACGGCAGTGTGAACATTTACATGCTCAAGGTGACCTATCCGGGCGGTGAGAATCCTCTCTACTGTACCGTGAAGTTCAACACGCTGGGCGGTCTCTCCGTGGACGATCAGATCTGTCTGCCGGGAGAGAAGTGCATAGATCCCGGTGAGTCATTGAAGGACAACTATGTGTTCGGCGGCTGGTACACGGACGCCGCATGTACCAATCCATTTGATTTCGGTACGGCTGTGACCAGAAATATGACCCTCTTTGCAAAGTGGGAGCCGGATATGACGGGCGGGACATACCTGACGCTGAATATGAAGGATCTCCCTGCAAGGGATTACATGGAGGATTTCTCCAAGAACGGATTTACATTCAAGGCTGCCTCTACCGCGGCGATGACGGTGGAAGACGGCGAGGCGGAAGTGGGAAGTGAGAAGTATACCCGGAAGCTCAAATTTAACGGCAAAGGTGACACGAAGACCAATAACAGACAGCTTTCCTTTAAGGTGGAAGGCGACGCCACGTTGACGGTGGTGCTGGAGAGTGCGAGCAAAGGAAATGCGAGAGATCTTGTCGTTACGGATGGCACCAACACCTACAAATTAAATGCGGACACGGCTGTCAAGAAGACGCAGGCGCTTGCCGCGGGAACATGGTCGGTTTATCCCCTCGATAACGGCATGAATATCTACTATATCTCCGTTGAGGGCGCAGGCGTGGTGACGCGTTATACCATCACCATCGACAAGAAGGACGGTACTACGCCGACCACCAAGATCATTAATCAGGGCGACAAACTCACGGCGGACGACCTTCCGACTCTGACCAAAGAGGGAGACACCTTCCTCGGCTGGGTAGACGAGGAGGGCAAGACCATCGAACTGCCCTACGAACCTACCCGGAACATGACCATCTCGGCCAAATGGAAGGGCAGCGGCGGAACCACCAACCCCGGCGGCGGAGACGATGACGATCCCCTTGACCCGAATGAAGTGGGACTCCACGTGAGACTCAAAAATGCCGGCGAGACCTACACCTACACCGGAAGCGCCATCAAGCCCGCGATCACCGTGACCAACAACGGGAAAAGGCTGGTGGAAGGCAGAGACTACACCGTCAAATACAGCAACAACACCAAGGCATGTGAGTGGGGAGCAGAAGGCGACGCGGTGCAGACAGCGCCCAAGAACGCGCCCAAGATCACCGTCACCGGCAAAGGCAACTTCTCCGGAAGCACCTTTACCAACTTCCGCATTGCCCGGAAAGACATCGGAGAGAATGACGATGCGGACGACACCCAGCCCGTGGAAGCGGGAGCCGTGACAGTGGCCAAGGGAAGCAAGGCGACGCCGGTACTGGTCTACAACGGCGTCAAACTGGGCGCGAAAGACTACACCTACGATACCACTGAAGACAAGAACCGGAAATGGGGCAGCGCTTCCGTGACAGAGGCGGAAGAGTTCCAGATGAAACTGCTGGGAGCCGGGAACTACAAGGGAGAGCGCACCATCACCATCAAGGCAGTCGCAAAGAGCGATCTGAAAGGCTTCACCGTGACGGTGGGCAAAGTGAACCTGACCTACAACGGCACTCCCCAGACGCCGGACACCCTGCCGGAAGGAACGATCACCGTCAAGGACAAGAAGAGCAAAGAAGTGCTGACCAACGACGCGAACAACACCTACTACCAGATCGTCTGCAGCGGCGACGCCACCAATGCGGGAACCGTGAAATTCAGCGTGGTGGGCGTGGGCGAGTACACCGGCACCGTGACCAAATCCTACAAGATCAATCCCGAGAAGGACAGCGACAAGATCTTCGTAGACAAGACGGGACTGGATGAGAGCTACCCCTACGACGCGCAGGGCGTGACGATCGGAGACGACCTCAAAGTATACTACGGAAGCGACGCCACAGGCACGCTTCTGGAAGAAGGCACCGACTACAAGCTCACCTACAGCAAGAACAAGAAACCCGGCGAGGCCGGATACACCGTGACCATGCAGGGCAACTTCAAGGGAGCCAAGAAGACAGGAACGTTCCAGATCGCACCGGCGTCCCTCAAAGACAGCGACGCGAAAGTAGAGTCCGCTGACAAAGTCTTCAAGAAACAAGGCATCTACAAATCCGCGCCCATCGTGACCATAGGCGGCGTGGCGCTGAAAACGTCCGACTACAAAGTGGAATACTACATTGTCAAAGCGGACAACAGCGAGATCCTGATGGGCGGCAAGAACAAAGTCACCGAGGCCGGAACCACCATCAAAGTGAAGGTGAGCGGCAAAGGCAGCTACAAGGCTGGGGACGACGACTGCGTATACGGCTACTATCAGGTATGCGGACTGGGAACCAAGGCCGACCTCTCCAAGGCGAAAATAACCTTCTATGAGGCGAACGCGGACGGCACGAAGGGCAAGAAGACCACCAAAGTGGAATACACCGGCAAAGAGGTGAAGCCCGCAATCGTGGAAGTGACCCTGAAAGTGGGCAAAGAGACGAAGACCCTGAAGGAGGGAGACGACTACACGCTCACCTACGTGAACAACAAAAACAAAGGAAAGGCGACAGTGATCGTCACGGCGGCTGAGAATTCCACAGAATATGCGGGCAGCAAGACCGCGAAATTCACGATCGCAGCCAAGAACCTCAAGACAATGCCGGATCTTCTGAAGGAACTCTTTAAAGGAGCTACCCTGCAGGAATGGTTCAGACGCTAGAACATCGCGGATGAGACGGATTGTCTGAAACGCCAGAAGGCGCGAATCGAAAGGTGATATGAGAAAGCGGCGCGTGTCCAATGGATGCGCGCCCTTTTCGCTAGATGTTTGCAGACTACTCATTGTGGCAGTCCAACCATGCAATGTGAGCGTGCAATCTGCATGTGCATTCTAAATTGCGTAGTCCAACCATGCAATGTGAGCGTGCAGTCCGCATATGCAGTTTGGCTTGCGTAGTCCGAATTGTGCGGATTGTATATCCCATAAGCAGACCCTAGCGAACCGTCGGCACTTAGGCGCTGTACTTTAGCGCTTTATGTGCCGTTACGGTGAGGTGGGAGCGCAAGCGGGTCTGCGTTGGAATATACAATCTGCACAATGACCCTCTATACAATGACCCTCTACACAATGCCCTCTGCACAACCTAGCATTTTGCAAACTTTTGAAATAAAAATACCGGAAAGGAGTATCCGACAAGCATGTTAAAGAGCAAGTACAAAACAATCAACAGAAGCGCGGCGTGGCTCTTGGCATTCCTTCTGACCCTAGAAGGAATACTGCAGAATCCCGTTGCGGTTCGGGCAGAAACCTCTACCGGAAGTGGCACGGCACAGACAAGCATCGAAGTGACACAGTCCGCCGGCTATGAGGAAGGCGCCTACGCGGAATGGAAACCCGTGGCGGGAGCGGACGGGTATCTGGTCTACGTGTCGCGGAAAGGCGGACAGGAACAGACCTCCCACGACGGGAAAGGGGAAGAGGCAAAAGAGACAAATGAGACAAACGAGACAGCCGATCCCGATCCTTTGCAGACACAGTGGACGCTTCTCGACGACGAGCTGATCAGAAGCTACGGAGACTATATCCGGGCGGACGCGCTGGGACTTACGGCGGGAGAATGGCAGATGAAGATTGTGGCTGCCACGTTTAACTCCGCAAGAGAACAGACCGGCACGGTGGCGGAGATTACCCAATCCGTGACCGTGACGGCGCATGACCGTTCCGGCTATGCTTGGGTGGACGGTACCGCTTCCGGCGCATACAACGAGGACGGCTCCTTGAAGGAGAATGCCCGCGTGATCTATATCACACAGGAGACCAAGAACACCGTGCAGCTGGAAGTGGAAGGCGCAAGCTCCAATCCCTGCGTGGGACTACAGGCCATTTTTAACGGCTACAAGAATGCGCGGGAGAGCAGACCCCTTGCCGTGCGCGTCATCGGAAATATTACAGACCCTGCGTCTTTGTCCAAGGGGGATCTGTCGATTGAGACCAGCACGACCAATCGTCCGGGCGTCACCATCGAGGGCGTGGGCGAGGACGCAGTGATCAACGGATGGGGCATCAGCATCGCGAACAGCTCCAATCTGGAGATTCGCAATCTGGCCTTCATGAACTGCGACAGTGTGGAGGGCGACAATGTCAGCCTGACAAGCGGCAACGACCATATCTGGGTACATAATTGTGACATGTTCTACGGGGAGGCCGGCAGCGACGACGACCAGAAAAAGGGCGACGGCGCTCTGGATTGCAAGCTGTCGGACTATGTGACCTTCTCCTACAATCACTTCTGGGATTCCGGCAAATGTAATCTGCTGGGACTGGAGGAGGGGAACAGCCGGGAGTACCATATTACCTATCACCACAACTGGTACGATCATTCCGACTCCAGACACCCCAGAGTGCGCTTCTATACGGCGCATGTTTACAACAACTATTACGATGGCAACTCCAAGTACGGAATCGGCGGCGCGCAGGGCGGCGGGTCGATTTTTGCAGAGAACAATTATTTTAGAAACTGTAAATATCCCATGCTGATTTCCATGCAGGGTACCGACGTCTGGACAGGTTCGGGCAACAATTACGGGAGCGGCACGCTCTCGAAGGAGGACGGCAGCCTGATCAAGGCGTTTGGGAACTATATGGAGGGACAGAGCCGTTTTATAGCTTATAGGGCGCAGGACGACCCGGCGACGGCTTGGGACGAGACAGTGGATTTCGACGCCTATGTGGCGGAGCGCAGGGACGAGCGTGTGCCTGATTCAGTAAAGACCGTGGCCGCGTCGGAGACGGTTGTCTTGAAAGAAGGATGCACGGGCGGCAATACCTACAACAATTTTGACACGGCAGAAGGTTTCTATGAATATACGCCCGATGCGGCGGCGGACGTTCCGGCGATTGTGAAGGCTCATGCGGGACGTCTGGGCGGCGGCGATTTCAAATGGCAGTTTGACAATGCGACGGCGGACGCCTCCTCCGCTGTGGATGAGGCTCTGAAAAAAGCGCTGTCCGCCTATGCCACCAAGCTGCAATCCGTGGGCGGCATCATGGGAGCGTCCGAGAAGATTTACTGTACGGTGACCTTTGATCCGGGCAATGGAGATGCAGTCTCCACGGTGCGGGTGGAAGTGAACCAGCCTGTGGCGCAGCCCGAGAATCCGACGAAGGTTCCCGAGGGGAAAGTGAGCTTTAACGGATGGTTTAACGGCGACGTCAAGTGGGATTTCTCCAATAAGGTGACCGGCGACATGACCCTCGTGGGCAAGTGGTATGCCGAGGGGGAGGAGCCGGGGGAGATTTTCCACGGCGGGACGCCGATCGGTACGGAAGAAGTGCTGCATGATATTACGAAAGAAGGACTCTCCAGCAAATATTTTGCGATTGACGGCGAACTCTATACCAAGACCGGAACCAGCGGTCAGTACGGGGAGTATAACGGTGGGAACTCCTACAGAGGAAAAGGACTGATTCTGAATTCCACAACCAAGATTACGTTTTCTACCACCACGCAGACGGCAAAGCTGGTACTCCTGACTCATAACGGTTCCACGAAGCGGCTCACGGTGGACGGAGTCACCTATCAGCCCGCCTCAAAGCCAACAGGCGTGGTGGAAGTGGATGATCTGGCGGCGGGCGAGCATGTGATCACCGGCAGAGACAGCGATTATCTCTTTGTGATCATCGTCATCCCCGGCGGGGAGGTGGTGACGCCGGCGAAGCCCTCAGACGCTTACACGGTTACATTGGATCCCGCGAACGGAACTGCGCAGACGGTTTTGTCTGTCAAAAAGGGCGCGGCGATCACAGAAAGCGCACTGCCCACACCTGTTAAGGAGGGTTATCAGTTCACCGGCTGGGCGGATCGGGGCGGGAATCCGATTGTGCTGCCCTATGCTCCGACGGGCGATATAACACTTACGGCCACATGGCTTGCTGTGGCTGCGGATGGCGAAGCGACGCATACCGTGCAGTTCCATGCCATGGGGGGGCTTTCCGTGGAGGCGCAGACGGTGACGCTTGGCGAGACCTGCAAGACGCCGACGGCGACGGCAAGATCAGGATATGATTTCACCGGATGGTACAAGGATTATGCCTGTACGGAAAAATATGATTTGACCGCGCCTGTGAATACGAATCTCATGCTCTTTGCCGGATGGCAGCCGTGCGAGAACGCGGGCGCTTATCTGGAGCTGGATATGAAGGAGCTGCCCGTGCGCACTTACACGGAGGAGTTTGCTTGGAACGGCTTTACCCTGTATGCCAATTCGTCAAAGGCAATGTCAGTGGAAGCAAATTCCGTGAGTGTGCCGGATACATCTGCGGCTTCCGGCACAGCGACCTACAGCCGGAGGCTCAGGCTGGGCGGCGCAGGCTCTGTTTCGCAGAGATCGATTTCCTTTAGCGTTTCCGGGAATGCCCTGCTGACGGTGGTGGCGGCAAGCGGAACGGGCGGTACAAAGAGAGCGCTGAAAGTGGACGGCGGCTCGGCCGGCAGCCATTTGATATCCGATATTGACGCGGCCGCGAAGTACACGCAGGAGCTTACCGCGGGTACCTGGTCTGTGTATTCTACGGACAGTAATGTGAATATTTATTATATCTCCGTGACGGGAGAGGGCGTGGTGCAGCCGGAGGCGGCAGTGGATTCCTATGTCGTTCGGATCGATACGGCAAACGGCTCTGCGGATGGCTCGGCGGTTCGAACCATCGTGCTGAAGGCGGGCGACAAACTCACGGCGGACGACCTTCCGACTCTGACCAAAGAGGGAGACACCTTCCTCGGCTGGGTAGACGAGGAGGGCAAGACCATCGAACTGCCCTACGAACCTACCCGGAACATGACCATCTCGGCCAAATGGAAGGGCAGCGGCGGAACCACCAACCCCGGCGGCGGAGACGATGACGATCCCCTTGACCCGAATGAAGTGGGACTCCACGTGAGACTCAAAAATGCCGGCGAGACCTACACCTACACCGGAAGCGCCATCAAGCCCGCGATCACCGTGACCAACAACGGGAAAAGGCTGGTGGAAGGCAGAGACTACACCGTCAAATACAGCAACAACACCAAGGCATGTGAGTGGGGAGCAGAAGGCGACGCGGTGCAGACAGCGCCCAAGAACGCGCCCAAGATCACCGTCACCGGCAAAGGCAACTTCTCCGGAAGCACCTTTACCAACTTCCGCATTGCCCGGAAAGACATCGGAGAGAATGACGATGCGGACGACACCCAGCCCGTGGAAGCGGGAGCCGTGACAGTGGCCAAGGGAAGCAAGGCGACGCCGGTACTGGTCTACAACGGCGTCAAACTGGGCGCGAAAGACTACACCTACGATACCACTGAAGACAAGAACCGGAAATGGGGCAGCGCTTCCGTGACAGAGGCGGAAGAGTTCCAGATGAAACTGCTGGGAGCCGGGAACTACAAGGGAGAGCGCACCATCACCATCAAGGCAGTCGCAAAGAGCGATCTGAAAGGCTTCACCGTGACGGTGGGCAAAGTGAACCTGACCTACAACGGCACTCCCCAGACGCCGGACACCCTGCCGGAAGGAACGATCACCGTCAAGGACAAGAAGAGCAAAGAAGTGCTGACCAACGACGCGAACAACACCTACTACCAGATCGTCTGCAGCGGCGACGCCACCAATGCGGGAACCGTGAAATTCAGCGTGGTGGGCGTGGGCGAGTACACCGGCACCGTGACCAAATCCTACAAGATCAATCCCGAGAAGGACAGCGACAAGATCTTCGTAGACAAGACGGGACTGGATGAGAGCTACCCCTACGACGCGCAGGGCGTGACGATCGGAGACGACCTCAAAGTATACTACGGAAGCGACGCCACAGGCACGCTTCTGGAAGAAGGCACCGACTACAAGCTCACCTACAGCAAGAACAAGAAACCCGGCGAGGCCGGATACACCGTGACCATGCAGGGCAACTTCAAGGGAGCCAAGAAGACAGGAACGTTCCAGATCGCACCGGCGTCCCTCAAAGACAGCGACGCGAAAGTAGAGTCCGCTGACAAAGTCTTCAAGAAACAAGGCATCTACAAATCCGCGCCCATCGTGACCATAGGCGGCGTGGCGCTGAAAACGTCCGACTACAAAGTGGAATACTACATTGTCAAAGCGGACAACAGCGAGATCCTGATGGGCGGCAAGAACAAAGTCACCGAGGCCGGAACCACCATCAAAGTGAAGGTGAGCGGCAAAGGCAGCTACAAGGCTGGGGACGACGACTGCGTATACGGCTACTATCAGGTATGCGGACTGGGAACCAAGGCCGACCTCTCCAAGGCGAAAATAACCTTCTATGAGGCGAACGCGGACGGCACGAAGGGCAAGAAGACCACCAAAGTGGAATACACCGGCAAAGAGGTGAAGCCCGCAATCGTGGAAGTGACCCTGAAAGTGGGCAAAGAGACGAAGACCCTGAAGGAGGGAGACGACTACACGCTCACCTACGTGAACAACAAAAACAAAGGAAAGGCGACAGTGATCGTCACGGCGGCTGAGAATTCCACAGAATATGCGGGCAGCAAGACCGCGAAATTCACGATCGCAGCCAAGAACCTCAAGACAATGCCGGATCTTTTGAAGGAACTCTTTAAGGGAACTACCCTGCAGGAATGGTTCAGACGCTAGAACATCGCGGACGCCGCTAAACTGTCCTGCAGGGGCTGACGGCCGGGAGCAAAAAGGAGAACATCATGGCATTTACCCATCTGCATGTCCACACGGAGTATTCCCTGCTGGACGGATCCAACAAAATCAAAGACTATGTCCGCCGGGTGAAGGAGCTGGGGATGGATTCCGCGGCAATCACGGATCATGGCGTGATGTACGGCGTGATCGACTTCTACCGGGCGGCCAAGGCCGAGGGCGTCAAGCCGATTCTGGGATGCGAGATCTATGTGGCTCCCAATTCCCGGTTTGACAAGGAGCTGACGGGGGGTGAGGACCGATATTATCATCTGGTGCTTCTGGCCGAGAACAATACGGGTTATGCCAATCTCATGAAGATCGTGAGCAAAGGATTTACGGAAGGATACTATTACAAACCCCGCGTGGATATGGAGATCCTAAACCGCTATCACGAGGGGATTATCGCCACCTCTGCCTGTCTGGCGGGCGAGGTGCAGCGGTATATTGCAAAGGGGCTGCCGGACGAGGCGCGGAAGGCAGCCCGGAAATATGAGGCCTGTTTCGGCAAGGGCAATTATTTTCTGGAATTGCAGGATCACGGCATCCCGGAGCAGAAGACCGTCAACATGGAGCTGATGCGGATGAGCAGGGAGCTGGACATTCCGCTGGTCGCCACCAACGACGTGCATTACACCTATGCGGAGGATGCGGATTCCCACGATATCCTGCTCTGTCTCCAGACCGGCAAGAAGCTCTCGGACGAGGATCGGATGCGCTACGAGGGCGGGCAGTATTTTGTCAAGAGTGAGGAGGAGATGAAGGGGCTGTTCCCCTATGCGTGGGAGGCGGTGGAAAATACCCAGCGGATCGCCGACCGCTGCAATGTGGAGATCGAGTTCGGCGTGACGAAACTCCCGCATTTTGAGGTGCCGGAAGGGTATGATTCCTGGAGCTATCTGAACAAATTGTGCGACGACGGCCTGCGGGAACGCTATGGGCAGGACGGCGCGCTGTGTACGGTGGACACGGGAGAGACGCTGCGAGAGCGGCTGGATTATGAGCTGGACGTCATCCGGCGCATGGGGTATGTGGATTATTTTCTGATCGTTTGGGATTTTATCAACTATGCGAAGCGCAACGACATTCCGGTGGGACCGGGGCGCGGCTCGGCGGCGGGCAGCATCGTGTCTTATTGCCTGCAAATCACGGACATCGATCCGATCCGCTACAATCTGCTGTTCGAGCGTTTTCTGAATCCGGAGCGTGTGACCATGCCGGATATTGATATCGACTTCTGCTTCGAGCGGAGGCAGGAGGTCATCGACTATGTGAGCCGCAAGTACGGCGCGGAGAAGGTGGTGCAGATCGTGACTTTCGGTACGCTGCAAGCCAAGGGCGTGATCCGGGACGTGGGGCGGGTCATGGATCTGTCCTATCAGTTCTGTGACACGCTGGCGAAGATGGTACCCGGGGAGCCAAACATCACTTTGGACAAGGCGCTGGAGAAAAATCCCGAGTTCGGGAAGCTCTACCGGGAGGATGAGCAGGTTAGGCATCTGATTGATATGTGCAGACGGCTGGAGGGACTGCCCAGACATTCTTCCATGCACGCGGCCGGGGTGGTCATCTGTCCCGAGGCGGCGGACGAGTTTGTGCCGCTCTCGAGAGGGAGCGACGGTTCGATCACTACCCAGTTTACCATGACGACGCTGGAGGAGCTGGGACTTTTGAAAATGGATTTTCTGGGTCTGCGCACTTTGACTGTGATCCATGATGCGGTGAATTTCGTGGAGAAAAGCACGGGAGAACACATTCGCATGGAGGAGATCGACTATGACGACAAGGAGGTGCTTGCGTCCATCGGCTCCGGCAGGACGGAGGGGATTTTCCAGCTGGAGAGCGCGGGGATGAAGAATTTCATGAAGGAGCTGCGCCCGCAGAATCTGGAGGACATTATCGCGGGGATCTCCCTGTATCGGCCGGGTCCCATGGATTTTATCCCCAAGTATATCAAGGGCAAGAACAATCATGCGGACGTGACTTATTCCTGTCCGCAGCTGGAACCGATTTTGAAACCGACTTACGGCTGTATCGTCTATCAGGAGCAGGTGATGCAGATTGTGCGCGATCTGGGCGGCTATACGCTGGGGCGGAGCGATCTGGTGCGCCGCGCCATGAGCAAGAAAAAGCAGTCGGTGATGGAGAAAGAGCGGGCGAATTTTATCTATGGCAATGCCGAGGAGGGCGTGCCGGGTTGTCTGGCGAACGGGATTTCCGAGGCGGTGGCGGGACAGATCTATGACGACATGATGGATTTTGCCAAATATGCGTTTAATAAGTCCCATGCGGCCTGTTATGCGGTGGTGGCTTATCAGACGGCGTGGCTGAAATATTATTATCCCGTGGAGTTCATGGCGGCGCTTTTGACCTCGGTGATCGACAACGGCAAAAAGGTGTCGGAGTATATTCTGACCTGCCGGAATATGGGCATTACGCTTCTGCCGCCGGACATCAATCAAGGGGAGGCCGGATTTTCCGTATCGGGCAAGAGCATCCGCTATGCGCTGACCGCCATCAAGGGCGTGGGAAGACCCGTGATCGACACGATCGTGGAGGAGCGCAGGGCGAGAGGGCCGTTTACCAATCTGAACGATTTTATCACCCGTCTGGCGCAGACCGAGGTCAACAAGCGGTGCATCGAGAATTTTATCAAGGCGGGAGCGCTGGACGGCCTCAACGGTACCCGCAGACAGTTTATGAGCGTGTATGTGCAGATTCTGGATCATGTCACGAAAGACAGGAAGAACAATCTGGCGGGGCAGCTGTCGCTGTTTGACATCGCGGGTGAGGAGCAGAAAGAGGAGTTCGACCTGCGGATGCCGGATGTGGGGGAGTATCCCAAGGAGATGCTGCTCGCCTTCGAGAAGGAGGTGCTGGGGATCTATATCAGCGGCCATCCGATGGAAGAGTATCAGGAACTGTGGCAGAAATATGCCACCTGCGGGAGCAATGACTTTGTGCTGGACGAGGAGACGGGTTCGGCCCGGGTGCCGGATCAGAAGCGGGTGGTGATGGGCGGCATGATTGCGGACAAGAGTGTGAAATACACCAAGAAAGATCAGATGATGGCGTTTCTCACTTTGGAGGATTTGGTGGGCAGCGTGGAGGTGGTGGTGTTCCCCAGAGATTACGAGCGGTATGGGCGCATTCTCTTAGAGGATGCGAAGGTGTTCGTCCGGGGGAGGGCTTCCGTGGAGGAGGACAAGGACGGCAAGCTGATCTGCGAGGAGGTCAAGACCTTCGAGGAGGTGGCGCGGGACGGCTGGAATCCCCGCTCCGGCGGGCAGCCGACGGGCGCTTCCGACGCGGTACTCTGGGGAAACCGGCAGACGGGCGGCACACGCCCGGACGAGGCGGGAAACGCAGAGCCTGACGGCACACGCCAGCCGGCTCCGGTGCTGAGACGGATGCCGGACGGTCTGTGGATCCAGTTCCCGGATGCGGCGGCCTACGACGCGCGCAAGGGAGAGCTTCTTGCGGCCATCGAGGATTCCGACGGAGCGGAGGATGTGGTCATCTATCTGAGAAACACCAGAGAGGTGAAGGTGCTGCCGCCGAATCTGCGGGTCAATGCGGACGACGGGCTGCAGAACCGCCTGAAGACGTTGTTTGGAGAGGAAAACATCAAAAAGAAAGGGACGGCCGCCCATGGCTGAACGCTGCAAATTTTGGCAGCAATTCCGTCAAATGTCTTGAAAACGGATTCGACTTGGATTAAAATAGAAAAGTAATTTTGATGTTCGATGCATCGGAGGTGGTATCATGGCAAAAGAGATGAAGACAATCGGCGTTTTGACCAGCGGCGGAGACGCTCCCGGCATGAACGCGGCCATCCGTGCCGTCGTGCGTTCCACGATTGCGCGGGGCATGAAAGTGAAGGGAATCAAGAAGGGATATCAAGGGCTGTTAAACGAAGAGATTATCGACATGCAGGCCAAGGATGTGTCCGATATCATCCAGCGGGGCGGTACGATTCTGGGGACGGCCAGATGTCTGGAATTTAAGACGCCCGAGGGACAGAAAAAAGGGGCGGATATCTGTAAAAAGCATGGGATCGACGGCATAGTGGTCATCGGGGGAGATGGCTCCTACAGGGGCGCGCAGGCGCTTTCCAGACAGGGCATCAACACCATCGGCCTGCCCGGAACCATCGATCTGGACATTGCATGTACGGAGTACACCATCGGTTTTGATACCGCCGTCAACACGGCCATGCAGGCGATCGATAAGGTGAAAGATACTTCTTCCTCCCATGAGCGCTGCAGCATTATCGAGGTCATGGGCCGCCATGCGGGGTATATCGCCCTGTGGTGCGGAATTGCCAACGGCGCGGAAGATATTTTGATCCCGGAAAACTACGATTACGACGAGCAGAAAATCATCAACAATATCATCGCAAACCGCAGGAAGGGCAAGACCCACCACATTATTATCAATGCGGAGGGAATCGGCCATTCCGTCTCTATGGCGAGACGAATCGAGGCGGCTACCGGGATCGAGACCAGAGCGACCATTTTGGGCTATATGCAGCGGGGCGGCTGCCCCACGGCCAAGGATCGCTACTATGCGTCCATCATGGGCGCCTATGCGGTGGATATTTTACAGCAGGGCAAGACCAACCGTGTGGTAGGCTACAGCCACGGTGAGTTTGTGGATTATGATATCGAGGAAGCGCTGAACATGGTAAAGGGCATCAATGCATACCAGTTCGAGGTGGCGCATCTGCTCTCGGTATAAAGTTTGACGAAACAGGCAAAGCGGTGTTGTCCCGAGACAGCGCCGCTTTTTCTAGGGAAGCGCTTCTCACCTTGATAGAGCGTTTCGCAAACGCCTGGCAGATTGGTACAGAAAGGAGCCGTCATGATCAGCAGTTTATCCAATTCCCGTGTCAGGCAGGTGGTTCAATGGCAGACCAAAGCGAAGGAGCGAAGCAGGGACGGCGTTTTTGTGGCGGAAGGAATCAAAATGTTTCAGGAGGCTCCGGAAGGGCTGATCCGGGAAGTCTACGTCTCCGAAGAATTTATGAGGTCTTTAGAGCGGGAACAGCCGCAGGATGCTTCCCGGTTTTTGGCTGTCCGGGACAAGCTGGCGCGCACAGGGTATCAGGAAGTTTCGGGAGAAGTGTTTGCCAAGATGTCCGATACCCGCACGCCGCAGGGGATTCTGATCGTGGCAGGGCAGCCGCGGTATGATCTGGAGACGCTTCTGCAGCAGGACAATCCTCTCTTCCTCCTATTGGACTGTCTACAGGATCCGGGAAATCTGGGGACGATGATTCGGACAGGAGAGGGAGCGGGAATAACAGGCGTTATCATGAGCGCAGATACGGTGGACGTCTTCAATCCCAAGGTGATCCGCGCTACCATGGGTTCTATTTACCGGGTGCCGTTTCTCTATGCGGACAGTCTGCCCGCCGTTCTGGAGCGGCTTCATCTCGGGGGAGTCAAGACCTATGCCGCCCATCTGCGGGGCGAGGTTTATTACGACGGGAATTCTTTCCGGGAGCCTACGGCATTCCTGATCGGAAATGAGGGGAACGGCCTGCGGGACGAGGTGGCGGCCGCCGCTTCGCAGCGCATAAAGATTCCCATGGAGGGACAGGTGGAATCCCTCAACGCGGGTGTGGCGGCGGCGCTGCTTCTGTATGAGGCGCACAGACAGCGCAGGGGAACAACGAAATGTTAGAGCAGGATAATAAAGCAGACATTAAAGTGGATAATAAAGCAGATAATAAGGCAGACAATAAAGCAGATATTAAGACAGATACCAAAATGGGCATCAACACAGGATGTTAAAACAGGATATAACAGTACGCACGTTATTTAAAAATCCATACAATATCATGTGATAGACCGATGATCTGATACAAGAACTAGGACGGATAGAATCGGAACAGATAGAATCAGAGCAGATAGAATCAGAGCAGATAGAATCAGACGGATAGAACCAGAGCAGATAGAATCAGAGCAGATAGAATCAGAGCAGATAGAATCAGACGGATAGAACCAGAATGGATAGAACTAAGACGAATCAATGGAATTAAGATGGATAAAGCAAACATAGACGTTTGCAAACCTCTATTATTCGGAATCCGAATTGTGCGGATTGTATATCCCATAAGCAGACCCTAGCGAACCGTTGGCACTTAGGCGCTGTACTTTAGCGCCTTATGTGCCATTACGGTGAGGTGGGAGCGCAAGCGAGTCTGCGTTGGAATATACAATCCACACAATGACCCTTTGCAAATTAGACCCTTTGCAAATTAAAACCTTTCGCAATCGCCTATACAGCAAACAGTATAGAAGCAAACAAAATAGAAAGCAAACACACAGAAAACAAACACACAGAAAGGAAACAGAGAGATGACGGCAGAACAAAACAAGACAATCGGATTCATCGGTTTGGGGAACATGGCGGAAGCCATGATCAGCGGAATTTTACAGCAGAAGGCGGCCAAATCCTCCGACATCATCGGAAAAGCCCGCACAGATGTGACGGAAAATAAAATTAAGGATAAATTTAACATTCGGATCGCTGAGAGCAATGCGCAGGCTGCAAGGGAGGCGGACATCCTGTTTCTGGCGGTGAAGCCGCTCTTTTTCCCGGAGATCATAGCCGAGATCCGGGAAGCGCTGCGCCCCGGTACTCTGATCGTCAGCATTGCGGCGGGGCGGGATCTGACTTATCTAAAAGAAGCTTTTCACAGAGAAGACTGCGGGATCATCCGCTGTATGCCCAACACCCCGGCGCTGGTTTTGGAAGGCTGCACGGGGGTCTGTGCCGACGAGCGAGTGACGGACGAAGAATTAAATGATGTTTTGATTTTGCTGAAAGCTTTCGGCAAAGCGGTTGTTGTGCCAGAGCGTTTGATGGACGTGGTGGTGGGCGTCTCAGGAAGCGCCCCGGCGTATGTCTTTCTCTTTATAGAAGCGATGGCGGATGAGGCCGTGGCCGAGGGAATGCCCAGAAAACAGGCCTATGAATTTGCGGCACAGGCCGTGCTGGGCAGCGCCAAGATGGTTCTGGAGACCGGAAAGCATCCCGGAGAGCTGAAAGATATGGTCTGTTCGCCCGGCGGCACCACGATTCAGGCAGTCAAGGTTTTGGAGGAGAAAGGCCTGCGAGCCGCGGTGATGGACGCGATGGAAGCCTGTATCGAAAAATCCCGCAGCCATTAACAAAATCTCCTGTAATCATTAACAAAATCTCCCTGCTTGACAAATCAGCCGCCTTCTGCTATTATGAAAAAAATCTTAACAATTTTAATAATTTTGTAACAATATGATGAGATCCTGCATACGATTGCATACGATGGTGATACTCAAACTTGTTACACTTAAATTTGTTTGGAGGGATTACAATGGCAGAAAGCAGAAAGCTGTGCCGCATCTTTATGGGGGCTGCCATGACCGTAATGGCGGTGATGCTCACAGACATGACCGCAGAAGCTGGGAACGTTGGGAGTTATCTGGACGAGGTAAACGGAGGCGTGGCCTCCATACTGGAATCCACTACGATTGTCAAACACGATGGGAATGCGGAAGCCGCATTGCTTGATTCGGGTGGGGAACAGTCGAAGCTGGTCATGGCAAATGTGAAGGATGCGCTGAACGTGCGCAAGGAAGCCAGCGAAGATGCGGAGAAGGTAGGAAAATTGTATAAGGACTGCGGAGGCACGATTCTGGAGCGGAAAAACGGCTGGACGAAACTTCAGTCGGGCAATATTATCGGATGGGCTTCCGATGAGTATCTGCTCTTTGGCGAGGAGGCGAGGGAACTTGCCAACGACGTGGGCAGGATGATCGCAACGATCGATACCGAGACCCTGCGGGTGCGCAAGGAGCCGGATGCGGATGCTGAAATTTACGGCCTGCTTCCGAAGGGGGAGGTCATGGAAGTTCTCGACGACGGTACCGGCGACTGGGTCTGCATCGACTATGAGGGCGAGGACGCCTATGTGTCCTCCGAGTATGTCATAGTGGATTTCCAGATCGACGCGGGCGAGACGTTGGAGGAGATCAAAGCAAGAGAAGAGGCCGAGCGCGAGGCAAAACGCCATGTGAACTACGGCGAGTACACCACCGATGCGGACACCACGCTGCTTCTGGCGGCGCTGATCTATTGCGAGGCCGGCGGCGAGAGCTATGAGGGACAGCTGGCCGTGGGAGCGGTGGTTATGAACCGTGTGAGAAGCGGCGCATATCCCGACAGTATTCACGGCGTCATCTACGCTTCGGGACAGTTTACGCCCGCATTGAACGGCAAGGTAAATGCCAGATACGAGTCCGGCAAGATTTCCGAGAGCTGTATCAGGGCGGCCGAGGAGGCGCTTTCCGGCGTATCCAATGTAGGCGACTGCACACACTTCCGCCGCAACAACGGCAGGGATGGTATCGTGATCGGCAATCATGTGTTCTATTGACGGAACCGGACGGGGCGGCATGACAGAGTCATGCCGCCCCGTATTAAATTGTGCGTGATTTGGAATCATAGACGATGATATCGTGCGAAGAAACACGTTGCCCCGGCGTAAGTTTTGTAGTAAACTGTAGACACTACAGGAAAGGAGAGCTTTCTATGATGAGCGAAATGATGGTTGTCTGGCTGGTGGTCTTGATTATCACGATTGCCATCGAAGTGGGAACTCTGGGACTCACCAGCATCTGGTTTGGGGGCGGTGCGCTTGCGGCTCTGCTTCTGGCGGCATTTTCCCTGCCGGTCTGGCTGCAGATCTTGATTTTCCTGATGGTATCGTTCCTGCTTCTGATGTTCACGAGGCCGATTGCCGTGAAATACTTTAACAAAGACAGGGTGCGCACCAATGTGGAGAGCATGGTGGGGCGGCAGGCCATCGTCATCAGCGAGATCGACAATCTGCAGGGGATCGGGCAGGTGACGGTGGGCGGTCAGGAATGGAGCGCCCGGAGCGAGGACGAGAAGACGAAGATGGCGGTAGGCACCGTCGTGGTAGTCGTGGCGGTCAGCGGCGTCAAGCTGATTGTGCGGGAGGATCCCCAAATGCAGGATATTCGGGATCAATCCCGGCAGACGCAGGAATCGCAGTCGGTTTAGGTAGGATCAGAGACAGGCAAGAAAAGTGCGTGCGGCACGGTTCCGCACAGAAAGAGGTGTGTATGGGTACCGGAATTACAATTTTCCTGATTGTTTTAGCTGTTTTACTTTGGATCTTCTGCAGCTGCATCAAGATTGTGCCGCAGGCGCAGGCGTATGTGCTGGAGCGTCTGGGTGCGTATCAGAGTACTTGGTCCGTGGGATTCCATATCAAGATGCCTTTGATTGACAAGGTGGCCCGCAGGGTGAACTTGAAAGAGCAGGTGGCGGACTTCCCGCCCCAGCCCGTGATTACCAAGGATAACGCCTCTGTCAGGATCGACACGGTGGTGTTCTACCAGATCACGGATCCCCAGCTTTTCACCTACGGTGTGGAGAATCCGATGATGGCCATTGAGAACTTGACGGCTACCACGCTGCGGAATATCATCGGCGATCTGGAGCTGGATCAGACCCTCACTTCCCGCGAGATCATCAATACCAAGATGCGCGCGGCGCTGGATATCGCAACGGATCCTTGGGGCATCAAGGTGAACCGTGTGGAGCTGAAAAATATTATTCCTCCCGCCGAGATCCAGAACGCCATGGAGAAACAGATGAAGGCGGAGCGCGAGAGACGTGAGGCCGTAACCCGTGCGGAGGGCGAGAAGAAAGCCCGCATTCTGGAGGCGGAAGGCGAGAAACAGTCCGCAATCCTGCGCGCGGAGGCAGATAAGCAGTCTGCGATTCTGCGTGCCGAGGCACAGAAGGAGAAGATGATCCGAGAGGCGGAAGGCGAGGCCGAGGCAATCTTGAAGGTACAGCAGGCCAATGCCGACGGCATCCGGATGCTCAAAGAGGCAGGAGCCGACGAGGCGGTTCTGCGGATCAAGAGTCTGGAAGCGTTCGAGAAAGTGGCGGACGGTCAGGCGACCACGATCCTGCTTCCCGCCGAGCTTCAGGGGATTGCCAGCGTGGGCGCGGCGCTGAAAGAGGGCGTCAAGGCCGCACAATAAGTCCTCACGAAATTCTGCGCTCAGAGGATGCATATGCGGCAGACGCCGCAAAACGCATCACAGAAGCGTATCGCAAGATCGCATCAGCGGGATTTCCCAAGCCCATGCGCCTGTGCCGAGACGGGTGCGTGGGCTTTTTGGCGCTTCCGGACTTGAAAAATGGCCGCTGATGCAGTATATTAATATATTATGGCATATCAGCTCATACAGACGTTTGCGAAACGATATTTTCAGGAATCTGCACAATTTGGGTTGTCCAAATTGGCGTTTCGCAAACGCCTAATGACACTTGATACAGAAGGAGGCGCGGCATGGACAAGGTGAATTTAAAGGGACGGGATTTCTTGAAATTACTGGATTTTACATCGGAGGAAATTCTCTGTTTTCTGGATCTGGCGGCAGATCTCAAGGAGAAGAAAAAGAAAGGCATTCCCGTGGACACGCTGCGCGGGAAAAACGTGGCGTTGATTTTCGAGAAGACCAGCACCCGTACCAGATGTGCTTTTGAGGTGGCGGCGCATGATCTGGGGATGGGATGCACCTATCTGGATCCTTCCGGTTCCCAGATCGGCAAGAAGGAGAGCATCGCCGATACCGCCCGCGTGCTGGCGGGGATGTTCGAGGGAATCGAATACCGCGGTTACGGACAGGAAATCGTGGAGGAGCTGGCCAAATATTCCAAGGTTCCCGTGTGGAACGGCCTGACCAATGAATTCCACCCTACCCAGATGCTGGCGGATCTGCTCACCATCCGAGAGCATTTCGGGCGTCTGGAGGGGATCAAACTGACTTATATGGGGGACGCCCGGTATAACATGGGCAATTCCCTGATGGTGGCCTGTGCCAAGATGGGGATGCATTTTACCGCCTGTACCGCAGCCTCCTATTTCCCGGAGAGCGGGCTGGTGGAGCAGTGCAGGGACATTGCGGCGCAGACCGGCGGCAGCATTACGCTCACCGAGGATGTGAAGGCCGGGACGAAAGATGTGGACGTTATTTACACGGACGTGTGGGTATCCATGGGAGAGCCGGACGAAGTGTGGGAGGAGCGCATCCGTGTGCTGTCCCCCTATCAGGTGAACCGCGCGGTGATGGACAATGCGGGCGAGAGCGCAATTTTCATGCACTGTCTGCCGGCATTCCATGATTTGAAGACTCAGATCGGCGCCCAGATGGGCGAACGTTTCGGCATCACGGAGATGGAGGTCACGGACGAGGTCTTTGAATCTGCCCAGTCTCTGGTATTCGAGGAGGCGGAGAACCGTATGCATACCATCAAGGCGGTGATGGCGGCGACTTTATGAGAGCGGAAATTTTGGCCCTATTGCGGGAGGAGAAAACCTATTTATCAGGACAGCAGCTGTGCGAGCGGTTCGGCGTCACGCGCACGGCGGTCTGGAAGGCGGTGGAACAGCTCCGCAAGGAGGGTTATCCAATTGAGGCCGTGCCGAAGAAAGGGTATCGTCTGCGGGAGCCTAAGGAGGCAGGGGAGAAATACACCCAGAGCGAAATCACCAGCCGGATGCGGACCCGGTGGGCAGGGCGTCCGGTTCGGTTTTACGAGAGTCTGGACTCCACCAACAGCGAGGCGAAGCGGCTTGCGGAATCCGGCGCCGGACACGGCACGCTGGTGGTTGCGGAAATGCAGACCGCCGGAAGAGGCAGGAGAGGACACGGCTGGAGCTGTCAGGCAGGGGCGAACTGCTATTTTACGATTTTGTTAAAGCCGGATCTGTCTCCGGCGAAAGCGCCCATGCTGACGCTGGTGATGGCTCATGCGGTGGCGCGGGGCATCCGGCGCGAGGCCGGAATCGACGTGGGCATCAAATGGCCCAACGACATTGTGATTGAGGGCAGAAAGGTCTGCGGCATTCTCACGGAGATGAGCGTGGAGCGGGACTACATCCAGTATGTGGTGATCGGCGCGGGCATCAATGTGCGGGAACAGGAATTTGCCCCTGAGATCGCGGAGCGGGCGGCAGCGCTGGACAGTGTACTGGACGGACAGGTGGACAGAAGCCGTCTGCTGGCCGCCGTGCTGGAGGCTTTCGAGGAAGATTATGAGCGTTTTGCGGCGGCAGGGTCGCTGGCTCCCCTAAAGGAGGAATATCATCGTCTGCTGGTGAACCGGGGGCGGGAGGTCTGCGTGGCGGAACCTGCGGGAGAGTACCGGGGAATCGCCAAGGGCATCACGGACACGGGGGAACTGATCGTGGAACTGCCGGACAAGACCGTGCGGGAGATTTTCGCCGGGGAAGTGTCCGTGCGGGGGATTTATGGCTATGTTTAGAGTGGAAACCGTCTATTAGAGGATGAGAATGGAAGATAAGAGGATCGTACTCTGCGGCGCCAATGCCTATGAGAAAAAATATTATTTTAACGAGCGGTTTGCAGCCATACCGGACTCCGTCAAGGACGAGCTGCATATCATCTGCGTGCTTTTTACGGAGGAAGTGGGCGGGGTTTTCACCATTGTCTTTGAGGAGGACGGTTCGCTCTCGCTGGAGACCGACGCAGAGGAGGACGACATTTATTATGACGAGATTTCCAGCGGCCTGCTGGTGGGGGAAATCCGCAGGAGGAGGCAGGAGCTTCTGGAGTCCTTAAGCCTGTATTACAGAGTGTTTATTTTAAAAGAGGATCTCGCGATATGATACTTGCAGTAGATGTGAGCAATACCAATCTGTCTTTTGGCGTGTATGAGGGGGAGACGTTGAAGGCCACCTTCCGCTTGATGACGCGCACGCCCCATACTTCCGACGAGTACGGCATCACCGTCACCCGGCTGCTGGAGCATCACGGCATCGCCCGTGAGGAGCTGGCGGGCGCGGTGGCTGCCAGCGTGGTACCGGCGGTGATGCACGCCCTGTTAGGAGGGCTGACCCGGTATCTGGGCGTCAAGCCCTTGATCGTGGGACCCGGCGTGAAAACGGGCATCCGCATCACCACGGAGGATCCCAGAGCCATCGGAGCGGACCGTATCGTGGATGCAGCTGCGGCCTATACGAAATACGGCGGCCCTGTGCTGGTCTTGGACTTTGGCACGGCCACCACTTATGACCTGATCACGGCGGACGGATGTTTTACGGCGGGCGTTACCGCGCCGGGCATCCGCATCAGTTCCGAAGCGCTGTGGACGCAGACCGCCAAGCTCCCGGATATCGAGCTGAAGATGCCGAAGTCGATTCTGGCGCAGGAGACGATCTCCAGTATGCAGGCGGGCGTCATGTACGGCCAGATCGGCCAGACGGAATACATTATCCGGAAAATGCGGGAGGAGAGCGGCCTGAAGGAATTAAAGGTGGTCGCCACCGGCGGGCTGGGACGGCTGATCGCGGACGAGACCCCGGCTATCGATATCTACGACCCGGTTTTGACGCTGGAGGGCCTGCGGCTGATTTATGAGAAAAATGTCCGGTAGCGCAGCGTCCGGAAACAACACATAGGCGATTGCGAAACTCTTACTTCGGAAAGGAACGGATTATGTCCCGGCTTATGATCGGAGGAATTACCCTCCCCAACAATATCATCTTGGCTCCCATGGCAGGTGTCTCGGACCTGCCGTTTCGTCTTTTATGCCACGAACAGGGAGCGGGGCTTGTGTGCATGGAGATGGTGAGCGCCAAGGCGATCTATTACAACAACAAAAATACGGACAGTCTCATGGAGATCCATCCGGATGAGGGATACACCTCCCTGCAGCTCTTCGGTTCCGATCCGGTGATCTTAAGCGAGATGGCCAAGCGGATCGAGGACAGACCCCATACGTTTCTGGATCTCAATATGGGATGTCCCGTACCCAAGGTGGTGAACAACGGGGAAGGTTCGGCGCTGATGAGAGATCCGAAGCTGGTGGAGCGGATCCTCGGCGCGCTGGTGAAAGCCACCCGCAAGCCCGTCACCGTGAAAATCCGAAAGGGTTTCGACGAGGCGCATGTGAATGCGGCGGAGATCGCCAAGATCGCGGAGAGCTGCGGCGTGAGCGCCATTGCCGTCCATGGGCGCACCCGGGAACAATATTACAGCGGCAGGGCGGACTGGGACGTCATCGAGAAGGTCAAGGCGGCGGTGTCCATACCCGTCCTCGGAAACGGCGACGTGGACAGTCCCGGGAAAGCGGCGCAGATGCTCTCTCAGACCGGATGCGACGGCGTGCTGATCGGGCGCGCGGCGCAGGGGAATCCTTGGATTTTCCGGGAAGTCGCCCGCTATCTGGAGGACAAGACGCTCCTGCCCCGCCCGGACAATCAGGAGAAAAAAGAAATGATCCTGCGCCATGCGGCGCTGCAGCTTGCATACAAAGGCGAATACATCGGGGTGCGGGAGATGCGGAAACATTTGTCCTGGTATACGGTGGGAATGCCCGGCTCCGCCCGGTTCCGCCGGGAGATCAACAGCATGGAGACCATGGAGCAGCTGCAAGAGAGCGTGGAGCGTATTTTTGTGTAGGGGGATTGTCTGAGAAAACGGAACATATTTTGACGCAGTCTGCATATAATGGAGCATGGACACGATCATCACAATCAATTTATCCCCCATAAGCGTAAACAGTCCGAAAGCCGTTCGGTGCGGGGCGGAGTCGGAGAACGGCAGCCCCGCATATCGTTTGGACGTCTATCAGATGACGGATTATCAGCTGATACGGATTCTGATCCGGGAGCCGGTCTGGGTTCCGGATCCGGGAAAGTGCAGGACGGGGAGACGCCGCCGATTCGGGGCGGATCTTAGGCGGCGTCTGTGGGAGCGCAGACAGAAGCGGGAGCGCGAGGAGCTTGCGGAACGCCTCCGGGAGGAGCTGGCTCCGGCGCTGGACGGATACGGGGAGAACGCGCTGGTCTATGAGGACTCTGTGGCGGAGGAGAGCTGGGTGAGGCATTTGCTGCCCTTGCCGGAGTTTGACGGATATTTCCGGCGGGAATGGGCAGAGCGGCTGCTTTCCCGAGCCGTGCATCCGCATTTTGTGGTGCTGGGAAACGCGGACTGCCTGCAGGGGCTTCTCTGCGCGCTTGCGCCGCGGATGAAAAGCGTTTTGTGGATTGCGCCGGATCTGAGCTATCAGGATCAGCTGGAGGAGTTCGCCGAAGAATTTTTTCTGGAATACGGACTGGCGGTCAATCTGCATTTTCTGCCGGAAAACGGCACCTATGCGCAGATGCGCATACCCGACGACCGCTGCCGGGAGCCGGTGAACGTGCTGGATTTTACGGAAGGGAGATATATCCCCTGTTTCGCCCCGCCCGGAGGAAGCGTCTGGCTGGATATGGCTTCGGTGCGGGAGAAAGAGAGGCGGATCGAGGCGCGCAGACTGAAAGTATGCTATGATTCGCTGCGAAAGCGCTGGCGCAGTCCCGCGGCGGAGTCTGCACAGTCTTGCGGAAGGCCGACACAGCCCGGCGGAGAGCCGCATCTTGACACTGTGGAGTAAAACGGGTATAATACATTAGTTCATTAGCGGAGAATAGAGCGTATCCGGAAATAGAATCAGGAGAAATAGAATCAGATAGAAAATATACAAAAATATACAAACAGAAAGGTGAAGTGTCATGCAGGAGAAGAAAAATATTTTGACTTACGAAGGACTCAGAAAATATGAGGACGAGTTACACGAACTGAAAGTGGTGAGACGGCAGGAAGTCGCCCAGAAGATCAAGGAAGCCAGAGAACAGGGCGATCTCTCGGAGAATGCAGAGTACGACGCCGCCAAGGACGAGCAGAGAGACATCGAGGCGAGAATAGAGGAACTGGAGAATATTTTGAAAAACGCCGAGGTTGTGGTGGAGGACGAAGTCGATCTGGACAAGATCAACATCGGCTGCAAAGTCCGCATCCTCGACATCGAATACAGCGAGGAGCTGGAATATAAAATTGTGGGTTCCACCGAGGCGGACAGCCTGAAGGGCAAGATTTCCAACGAAAGCCCCGTGGGCAAGGCGCTGCTCGGCAAGAAGGTCAACGACACTGTCGAGGCGGAGACCCCGGCAGGCGTGTTCGTCTATAAGATACTGGAGATTCAGAGAGGGAACTGAGAGAAAAGGGGATAGAGACGTGGCAGAAGAACAGCAGAACGCAAAGGGACAGCAGAATACCAAGACACAGGAGCAGGATATCAATCAGCTCTTGAAGGTAAGGCGGGAGAAGCTTGCCGCGCT